>NZ_JAGHKN010000056.1:0-19723 GCF_023093475.1 Methylobacterium sp. 37f | reverse complement strand
ACCCCGAAGCGTGTCGGACCGGCCGAGTTCCTGACCCAGGTTCGCGACGAGGGCCGCAAGGTCACGTGGCCGAGCCGCAAGGAGACGGTCGTGACCACCGTGATGGTGTTCATCATGGTGGTGGTGGCCAGCATCTTCTTCACCGTGGTGGATCAGGCGCTGCGTTATCTCGTGACCCTGATCCTCGGGGTCGGCGCTTAAAATCACTTCTCGGCCCGAGCGCCCTGCAGCGCCCGGGCTGACTGACGTCAGGATTTGGTGAGAACCGTGTCGAAGCGCTGGTACATCGTCCACGCCTACTCGAATTTCGAGAACAAGGTCGCGCAGTCCATCAAGGATCAGGCGGCCCAGCGTGGCCTGATGGAGCTGTTCGACGAGGTCATGGTCCCGACCGAAAAGGTCGTCGAGGTCCGGCGCGGCCGCAAGGTCGATGCCGAGCGCAAGTTCTTCCCGGGCTACGTCCTGGTGAAGTGCGACCTGACCGACGAAGTCTATCACCTGATCAAGAACACGCCCAAGGTGACGGGCTTTCTCGGCGCCGACAAGTCGAAGCCGGTTCCGATCCCGGATGCCGAGGCCGAGCGCATCAAGGGCCAGGTTGCCGAGGGCGTCGACCGTCCGAAGCCCTCTGTCTCCTTCGAGATCGGCGAGACGGTTCGTGTCTCCGACGGTCCGTTCGCGTCGTTCAACGGCACCGTCGAGGAAATCGACGAGAGCCGCTCGCGCCTCAAGGTGGCGGTCTCGATCTTCGGCCGCGCGACGCCGGTCGAGCTGGAATACGGCCAAGTCGAGAAGATCTGATCGCTTCGCTTTCGGTCGATCGTCCGCGATCGGTCATACCCTTTCGTTCGGCCTAGAGCCGGGCGCGAAACCACCGCTCTTCGCAGCGGTGTCACACGCGGGAGGCCCGCCCGGTTCGCCGCCGGGGTCGACGGTCCGAACCGCGACCTGCAACCGCCCGTATCGTTCGCGCTGAGGCCAGCCGGACAGCGGGCATTCTTTGGGAGCAGTCCCTATGGCAAAGAAGATCACGGGCTACGTGAAGCTTCAGGTTCCGGCAGGCGCCGCGAACCCGTCGCCGCCCATCGGCCCCGCGCTCGGTCAGCGCGGCCTCAACATCATGGAATTCTGCAAGGCCTTCAACGCGAAGACCTCTCAGATCGAGAAGGGGACCCCGATCCCGGTCGTCATCACGGCGTACCAGGACCGCTCCTTCACCTTCGAGATGAAGCAGCCGCCGGTCACCTTCTTCCTCAAGAAGGCTGCCGGCCTGAAGATCGGCAAGAAGCCGGCTTCCGGCTCGAAGACTCCGGGCAAGGGCCCGACCGTGGGCAAGGTGACCGAGGCGCAGCTGCGCGAGATCGCCGAGAAGAAGATGCCCGACCTGAACTGCGACTCGGTTGACGCCGCCGTCGCCATGATCCGTGGCTCCGCTCGGGCCATGGGCCTCGACGTCGTCGCTTAAGGGGAGGGCACAATGGCACACGAAGGCAAGCGCATCCGCGCCGCCCGCGAGGGCATCGACGCGCTCAAGCTCTATCCCATCGACGAGGCGATCAAGCTCGTGAAGGAGAAGGCCAGCGCCAAGTTCGACGAGACCGTCGAGATCTCGATGAACCTCGGCGTCGACCCGCGCCACGCCGACCAGATGGTCCGCGGCGTCTGCAACCTGCCCAACGGCTCTGGCCGGACGGTGCGGGTGGCGGTGTTCGCTCGCGGCGCGAAGGCCGACGAGGCCAAGGCCGCCGGCGCCGACATCGTGGGCGCCGAGGACCTGCTCGAGATCGTCCAGAGCGGCAAGATCGAGTTCGATCGCTGCATTGCGACCCCCGACCTGATGCCGCTCGTCGGCCGTCTCGGCAAGGTGCTCGGCCCGCGCGGTCTGATGCCGAACCCGAAGGTCGGAACCGTCACCATGGACGTGAAGGGTGCCGTCGCCGGCGCCAAGGGCGGCTCGGTGGAGTTCCGCGTCGAGAAGGCCGGCATCATCCACGCCGGCATCGGCAAGGTCTCCTTCGACGCCGATAAGCTCGTCGAGAACATCAAAGCGTTTGCCGACGCGGTGGCCAAGGCGAAGCCGGCCGGCGCCAAGGGCCAGTACGTCCAGCGCGTCGCCGTGACCTCCTCCATGGGTCCTGGCGTCAAGGTGGAGCCGTCCACGGTCCTCACCGCCTGATTCACGCGCGCGTGCATCCAAACGTTGGAAACGCCCGGCCCTTGCGGCCGGGCGTTTTCGTTTGCACTCACTTCCGCCAGAATGGCTTGCGGCCCTCTTGGCGCAGGACAACGAGATCAAGATCGAGTTCGATCATTTGCTCCGAGGACAAATGACGAATTGTCTTGCGCCCCTGAGAACGACGGCGCCAGGTCCTTAGCAGAGCCATGGGTCTTGCGAGATGCCCTATACCCGCGAGAGCGCCTGGATTTAGGTGCCGGAACAGGCAGAATGAGCCTAGCGGAGGCGGTCTAGTATTCGTCGTCACGGGCATCTCCATCGCTGCACGCGATCCTATTGATCCGAATATGAATCGATTCAATTATAGAATTGCACTCGGAGCAATTTAAGCGTGACGGATTACCGAACCATCTCCGACGGGATTGCAGCCGAGATCGCCGCGGGCAGCCTGCCTCCCGGCGCCCGACTGCCGCCACAGCGCCAGTTCGCCTATGAGCGTGGCATTGCGGTCTCGACCGCGAGTCGGGTCTATGCCGAGTTGACGCGGCGCGGCCTCGTCACCGGAGAGGTCGGACGTGGCACCTTCATCCGCATGTCTGGAGCTCCCTTAGGCGACACCCCGCCGGATACCGACGACGGCCTGATCAATCTCGAGCATGTCTTCTCGATCCTGCCGACGCAGGCTGCAGATCTGTCGGCGAGCTTAGCCGCACTTCTTCGTCCGGCGGCGCTCCAAGCCACGTTCCCGCCGCTCCGTGCCAGCGCGACACCGCAGGCGCGAGCCACTGCGGCGGCTTTCTTCCGCCGCGGCGGCTGGTCGGCCGAGCCCGAGCGCATCCTGTTCACCGGAGCGGGACGACAGGGAATCGCCGCCGCACTGATGGCCTTGGCCCGCCCCGGTGACCGGATCGGGGTCGAAGCCCTGACCTATCCGGTGGTCAAGGGCATGGCGGCTCGCCTCGGCCTCACCCTGGTTCCGCTGGCGATGGACGGGAAGGGTGTACGGCCGGACGCGATCACGGATGCGCACCGCGCCGGACCGCTGCGGGCCCTCTACCTTCAGACCGTGCTGCACAGTCCCCTGGGGCACACCATGGATGCCCGACGCCGGCAGGACGTCGCACGCCTGCTCGACCGGCACGACATCATCTGCATCGAGGACGCGGTGTACGGGTTCCTGTGCGACGAGGAGCCTCTGGCGGCCCTCGCACCGGATCGGGTGATCGTGGTCGACAGCCTGTCGAAACGGCTGGCCCCTGGGCTCAGCCTCGGCGTTCTCGCCGTACCCTCTGCCCTGGTCGAACCGCTGGCGCGCACCATCCGCAACGGAGCCTGGACCGCCAGCGGCCTGCCGCTCGCGATGGCCCTTCAGGTCATCGAAGACGGCCTTGCGAGCCGCATTGGGCAGGCGAAGCGGGCGGACGTGGCGATTCGACAAGCTCTGGCCCGCGAGATCCTGACCGGCCTCGACGTTCAGGGAGACCCACGCGCCTACCATCTCTGGCTGACACTTCCCGGCGCCTGGAATGCCGAGCGCTACGCCGCGGCGGCGGCGCGCCGCGGTGTCGCGGTCTCGCCCGCGAGCGCCTTCGCCATCGACCCCGCGACGGCGCCCGACGGCGTCCGCCTCGCGCTCGGCTCGCCCACCATCCCGAAGCTCACGATCGCGCTCCAGATCCTTCGGCAACTCGCCCTCGATGGCGAGGATTCCCAGGTCGAGTAGCCCTCCGGCCGGCGGGTGATGCGGCCTTCGGGAGCCGCGAAACCGGTGCGACGGCGTCGACTCCGTTCAAAGGCGCGTGAGGGGAAGCGCCGACTGTGACGGATGGTCGTACGGGCGGAAACGAACACGCGAGAAAACAACATGCGAGGGTGACGCCTTCGTGGATGCCTGTGCTAGGTATGCAGTCATGCGATGCACCCTCTCCGTCAACTCGAAGCGACGCATCCTGTGCGTCTTCCCTGCCTACACGCCGTCCTTCGGGACCTTCTCTCACGCCTATCCCCTGATGGGTGGCGTGAAGGCCTTCATGCCGCCGCAGGGGCTCCTGCTGATCGCGGCCTACATGCCCGAGGCCTGGGAGTACCGGTTCATCGACGAGAACATCGCCCGGGCCGGCCCAGCGGATTTCGCCTGGGCCGATGCGGTCTTCGTGTCGGGCATGCACATCCAGGCCCCGCAGATCCGGGACATCTACGCCCGCGCCCACGCCGCGAATAAAGTGACGGTGCTGGGCGGTCCCTCGGTGTCCGGCTCGCCGGAGCAGTACCCCGAATTCGACTACCTGCATCTCGGTGAGATCGGCGACGCCACCGACGAACTGGTGGCGATCCTCGACCGCGACGTGTCGATCCCGGCCGCGCAGGTGCGCCTGGAGACCAAGGAGCGGCTTCCGCTCTCGGATTTCCCGGCCCCCGCCTACGAGGCGGCTCCCCTGAAGCGCTACCTTATCGGATCGCTGCAGTTCTCCTCCGGCTGCCCCTATCGCTGCGAGTTCTGCGATATCCCGCAGCTCTACGGCCGTCAGCCGCGCCTCAAATCCCCCGAGCAGATGCTCGGCGAACTCGACGCCATCATCGCCCAGCCTGGCCACCCGGCGGTGGTGTACTTCGTCGATGACAACTTCATCGGCAATCGCAAGGCCACGAAGGACATGCTGCCCCACCTCGTAGCGTGGCAGAAGAAGAACGATTATCCGCTTCAGTTCGCCTGCGAGGCGACCCTGAACATGGCCAAGCAGCCCGACATCCTCGAGCTGATGCGCCAAGCCAACTTCATGACCGTCTTCGTCGGCATCGAGACGCCGGAGGAGGACGCCCTCGCGGGCATCGACAAGAAGCACAACGCCGCCGTGCCGATGTACGAGGCGATCGAGATCCTCAACAGCTTCGGTCTCGAGGTGACCTCCGGCATCATCCTCGGCCTCGACACCGACACCGACCAGTCCGAGCAGAAGCTGATCGACTTCATCGACAAATCGGCCGTGCCCGTGCTGACGATGAACCTACTCCAGGCCCTGCCCAAGACGCCGCTCTGGGATCGGCTCACCCGTGAGAACCGCCTCGTCCACGACGCGGCCCTCGAATCCAACGTGCTGTTCAAGCGCCCGCACGACGACGTGGTGGCGAGCTGGCGCCGGGCGATCGCCCACGCCTACGAGCCGGCGCAGATCTTCGAGCGCTTCCGCCATCAGGTCGAGGTGACCTACCCGAACCGGATCAAGACTCCGATCAAGGGCAAGCTCACGCGCACCAACCTACGCCGGGGTCTCGTCCTCGGCTTCAACATCGCGGTGCGGGTCGGATTGTTGTCGGACTATCGACGGGTGTTCTGGAAAGCGGCCGGTCATGCCCTCAAGCGGGGCCAGATCGAGGCCGTGTTTAACATGGGCTTCGTGGCTCACCACCTCATCCGCTTCACCCGGGAAGCGCTGCGGGGCGAGCACAACGCCTCGTTCTACGCCGCCAAGGCGGAGCAGAAGAACACGGCGCGCGAGCCCTGGTGGCGCGCGGCCCGCAAGTTCCTTCCGACCTAGGAAGAGGTTGGCGCCCGGCCAATCATCGTCGGGCGCACTGGGCGAGACGGGGAGAGGACGTGGCTAGAGGGCGTCAAGGGAAAACAGCACGCCCCGCTCATTTTTCACGGCGGGGCTCTTGGCAGGCTGCTTGCAAGGCTCTATAGACCGCCTCAACGTTTTCATACATGCGAAAGGAATCGGCCGATCGGTCGCATTCCGATTGAGAGATCGCCTGGGCAACTAGGCGGTGATGGCCGGAAGGCTTTGAAGGGCGAAAGCGCTTCGGGGCTTCGTCCGGCCATGTCCTGTCCGAGACTGCAGGTGCCGGGCAACCGGCTTAATCGTCCAAGCCTGCACAGACGGGGAAGACCGAATTTCTAGACCCCTCGGCCGGTTCGCTCGACGCGGACAGGACGAGGAATCGGTTTGAACCATCTCACCCCTATCGTCCACCCGCTCCGGGGGCCGATAGGGGACAGGGCCGTGAAGCGTCGCCAAGGACGTTCCGGCTTCTCGTTAAGCCGAGTTCCGTCCCGGGCGGCATGTGCAACCGGCGGACCCATTCTCGGGTTCCGCCAACCGGAGAGAGCCCCAGTGGACAGGACAGCCAAAGCTGATCTCGTCTCGACGCTCAACGGCGTGTTTGCGAACACGTCCGTCGTCGTCGTGGCCCACTACAAGGGCCTCACGGTCGCCGACATGCAGAAGCTGCGCTCGCAGATGAAGCAGGCCGGTGCCACCGTGAAGGTCACCAAGAACCGCCTCGCCAACATCGCTCTCGATGGCACGGACGTCGCCTCCATCAAGCCCCTCCTGAAGGGTCCGACCCTGCTCGCTTATTCCAGCGATCCGGTCGCGGCCGCCAAGGTTGCGGTGGACTTCGCCAAGGCCAACGACAAGCTCGTGATCCTCGGCGGCGCCATGGGCACGACAGCCCTGAACCCGGACGGTGTGAAGGCCCTCGCCTCGCTCCCGTCCCTCGACGAACTGCGCGCCAAGATCGTGGGCCTCATCCAGGCTCCCGCGACCAAGATCGCCCAGGTCGTCAACGCACCGGCGGCCAAGCTCGCCCGCGTGTTCGGGGCCTATGCCAACAAGGACGAGGCTCAGAGCGAAGCGGCCTGAGGCCGCATCGCTCTTTTCATCCCATCCGTTCAAACCGATATCTAAAGGAACACCAACATGGCTGATCTCGCCAAGCTCGTCGACGACCTGTCCTCGCTGACCGTTCTCGAGGCTGCTGACCTCGCCAAGATGCTCGAAGAGAAGTGGGGCGTCTCGGCTGCTGCCGCCGTCGCCGTCGCCGCTGGTCCGGCCGCCGGCCCGGCTGCCGCTGCCGAGGAGCAGACCGAGTTCACGGTCATGCTCACCGCCGCCGGCGACAAGAAGATCGAGGTCATCAAGGAGGTCCGCGCGATCACCGGCCTCGGCCTCAAGGAAGCCAAGGACCTCGTCGAGGGCGCTCCGAAGGCTGTCAAGGAGTCCGTCAACAAGGAAGAGGCCGAGAAGCTCAAGGCTCAGCTGGAGAAGGCTGGCGCCAAGGTCGAGCTCAAGTAAGACTCTTCGGTGGGCCGTACCGGTCCATCACCGCCCCTCGGGTCCACCCGGACCTGAGGGCACCGAAGGCCCGCGGGTTCACGCCCGTGGGCCACGGTCGCTTCAGGCGACCCGACCGGCCCACGTGAGGGCCACGAGTTTTTCAGTTCGGGAGGGCGTCGTCCGGCGGGGCGGGCTCACCGCCTGGTCGCGGGAGGCAAGAGCCTTCCCCGGGCACCCGGTACGCGGGACGTAGGAGCGAGGTCACCCATGGCCAACACGCTGGTCGGTCGCAAGCGGATTCGCAAGTTCTTCGGCAAGATCAAGGAAGTCGCCGAGATGCCGAACCTCATCGAGGTTCAGAAGGCATCCTACGATCAGTTCCTGATCATGGATGAGCCGGAAGGCGGACGGGGCGACGAAGGCCTGCAGACCGTGTTCAAGTCGGTGTTCCCGATCTCGGACTTCTCTTCCACGGCCCTGCTCGAATTCGTGAAATACACGTTCGAGCAGCCGAAATACGACGTCGACGAGTGCCGGCAGCGCGGGATCACGTTCGCAGCCCCGCTGAAGGTGACGCTGCGCCTGATCGTGTTCGATGTGGACCCGGATACCGGCGCGAAGTCGGTCAAGGACATCAAGGAGCAGGACGTCTACATGGGCGACATGCCCCTGATGACGGAGAATGGCACCTTCATCGTCAACGGTACCGAGCGCGTCATCGTCTCGCAGATGCACCGCTCGCCCGGCGTGTTCTTCGACCACGACAAGGGCAAGACCCATTCCTCGGGCAAGCTCCTGTTCGCCGCCCGCATCATTCCGTATCGCGGCTCCTGGCTCGACGTCGAGTTCGACGCGAAGGACATCGTCCACGTCCGCATCGATCGGAAGCGCAAGCTGCCGGTGACCTCGCTGCTGTTCGCGCTGGGTCTCGACGGCGAAGAGATCCTGTCGACTTTCTACAACCGCGTGATCTACGATCGTGACGGCGCCGAGTGGCGCGTGCCTTACGATGCCGACCGACTGAAGGGCTTCAAGGCGTCCGTCGACCTGATCGACGCGGAGTCCGGCGAAGTCGTGCTCGAGGCCGGCAAGAAGCTGAACGCTCGCAACGCCCGGCAGATCGCCGAGCGTGGCGTCAATTTCCTCAAGGCCACCGACGAGGACCTGATCGGCCAGTACATCGCCGAGGACCTGGTCAACCCGAAGACGGGTGAGATCTGGGCCGAGGCCGGCGATGAGATCTCCGACAAGCTCCTCAAGAGCCTGGAAGAGGTCGGGGTCTCCGAGTTGCCGGTGCTCGACATCGACCACATCAACGTCGGTCCCTACATCCGCAACACGCTCGCGGTGGACAAGAATTCCGGCCGCGAAGGCGCGCTGTTCGACATTTACCGCGTCATGCGCCCCGGCGAGCCGCCGACGCTCGATACCGCGGAGGCGATGTTCCATTCGCTGTTCTTCGATTCCGAACGCTACGACCTCTCCGCCGTCGGCCGCGTCAAGATGAACATGCGCCTGGACCTCGATGCCGAGGACACCGTGCGTACCCTGCGTCGCGAGGACATGCTCGCGGTCGTCAAGGCACTGGTGGACCTGCGCGACGGCAAGGGCGAGATCGACGACATCGATCACCTCGGCAACCGCCGGGTACGCTCGGTCGGCGAGCTGATGGAAAACCAGTACCGCCTCGGCCTGCTCCGCATGGAGCGCGCCATCAAGGAGCGGATGTCCTCCGTCGACATCGACACGGTGATGCCGCAGGACCTCATCAACGCCAAGCCAGCCGCTGCCGCCGTGCGCGAGTTCTTCGGCTCGTCGCAGCTGTCGCAGTTCATGGATCAGACCAACCCACTCTCCGAAGTGACGCATAAGCGCCGCCTCTCGGCGCTTGGCCCAGGCGGTCTGACGCGTGAGCGGGCCGGCTTCGAAGTGCGCGACGTGCACCCGACCCATTACGGCCGCATCTGCCCGATCGAGACGCCGGAAGGCCCGAACATCGGTCTGATCAACTCGCTCGCGACGTTCGCGCGCGTCAACAAGTACGGCTTCATCGAGACCCCCTTCCGGCGGGTGAAGGACGGCGTCGTCACCACCGACGTTGCCTACCTCTCGGCCATGGAAGAGGCGAAGTACTACGTCGCGCAGGCCAACGCGCAGATGGATGAGACCTTCAAGCTTATCGAGGATCTCGTGGTCTGCCGTCGCGCCGGTGACGTCATCGTCGTGCCGCCGGATCGCGTCGACCTGATGGACGTGTCGCCGAAGCAGCTCGTGTCGGTCGCGGCCGCGCTCATCCCGTTCCTCGAGAACGATGACGCGAACCGCGCACTGATGGGCTCGAACATGCAGCGCCAGGCGGTGCCGCTGGTTCGCGCCGATGCGCCCTTCGTCGGCACCGGCATGGAAGCGGTGGTCGCCCGCGACTCCGGCGCCGCCATCGCGGCCCGCCGCACCGGCATCGTCGATCAGGTGGACGCCACCCGTATCGTCATCCGGGCCACCGAGGAGGCCGATGCCAACAAGCCCGGCGTCGACATCTATCGCTTGCAGAAGTTCCAGCGCTCCAACCAGTCGACCTGCATCACGCAGAAGCCCCTGGTGCGCGTCGGCGAGGCCGTGAAGAAGGGCGAGATCATCGCCGATGGCCCTTCGACGGAGTTCGGTGAACTCGCTCTCGGCCGGAACGTGCTCGTCGCGTTCATGCCGTGGAACGGCTACAACTTCGAGGACTCGATCCTGCTCTCCGAGCGGATCGTGAAGGATGATGTGTTCACCTCGATCCACATCGAGGAGTTCGAGGTGATGGCCCGAGATACCAAGCTCGGACCGGAAGAAATCACCCGCGACATCCCCAACGTCTCGGAAGAGGCGTTGAAGAACCTCGATGAGGCCGGCATCGTCTACATCGGCGCCGAAGTTCACGCCGGCGACATCCTGTGCGGCAAGATCACGCCGAAGGGCGAAAGCCCGATGACGCCGGAGGAAAAGCTCCTGCGCGCTATCTTCGGCGAGAAGGCATCGGACGTGCGCGACACCTCGCTTCGGGTTCCCCCGGGCGTGACCGGCACCATCGTCGAGGTCCGGGTGTTCAACCGCCACGGCGTCGACAAGGATGAGCGCGCCCAGGCGATCGAGCGCGAGGAGATCGAGCGTCTCGCCAAGGATCGTGACGACGAGCAGGCGATCCTGGACCGCAACACCTACGCCCGTCTCGCAACGGTGCTCATCGGTCAGGCTCCCATCGCGGGACCGAAGGGCTTCCGCAAGGAGACCACGCTCACCCGCGAGTTGCTCAGCGAGTACCCGCGTTCGCAATGGTGGCAGTTCGCCGTCATCGACGACCGTCTCATGACCGAGATGGAAGCGATGCAGAAGCAGTACGACGAGTCGAAGAAGCGCCTCGAGCAGCGCTTCCTCGATAAGGTCGAGAAGTTGCAGCGCGGCGATGAACTTCCGCCCGGCGTCATGAAGATGGTCAAGGTCTTCGTGGCGGTGAAGCGTAAGATCCAGCCGGGCGACAAGATGGCCGGACGCCACGGCAACAAGGGCGTGGTCTCGCGGATCGTCCCGATCGAGGACATGCCGTTCCTGGAAGACGGGACCCATGCCGACATCGTGCTGAACCCGCTGGGCGTGCCCTCGCGCATGAACGTCGGCCAGATCCTGGAAACCCATCTGGGTTGGGCTGCGGCCGGTCTCGGCCGCAAGGTCGGCCTCGCGGTGGACGCCTACCTGCGCAACCAGGACATCGAGCCGCTTCGCGGCGAGATGCAGGCGATCTACTCGCCGTCCGAGTTGGAAGGCTTGTCCGACGACGAGTTGGCTGAAGCCGCCAACAACGTGCGTCGCGGCGTGCCGATGGCGACCCCGGTGTTCAACGGCGCCAAGGAAGCCGACATCGAGCAGATGCTGGAAATGGCCGGTCTCGACCGGTCGGCCCAGTCGACGCTCTACGATGGTCGGACCGGTGAGCCTTTCGACCGCAAGGTCACGATGGGCTACATCTACATGCTGAAGCTGCACCACCTGGTGGACGATAAGATCCACGCCCGGTCGATCGGCCCGTACTCCCTGGTCACCCAGCAGCCGCTGGGCGGAAAGGCTCAGTTCGGCGGTCAGCGCTTCGGCGAGATGGAGGTCTGGGCTCTGGAAGCCTACGGCGCCGCGTACACGCTGCAGGAGATGCTCACGGTCAAGTCGGACGATGTCGCCGGCCGGACCAAGGTCTACGAGGCGATCGTCCGTGGCGACGACACCTTCGAGGCCGGCATTCCGGAGTCGTTCAACGTGCTCGTCAAGGAGATGCGTTCGCTCGGCCTCAACGTGGAGCTGACGTCTTCCAAGAAGCTCGCCAACGACCAGATCGAGCCGCCCGCAGAGGCGGCCGAATAACCACCGCATCACGCTCCCGCGCCGGGATCAGTCCCGGCGCGGTCTGAGCGGGGAGGGGCAGGGCCTCCCGTTCTACGGTCAGCGACGATCCGGCCGGTCGTCGCGCCGCATCCATTTTCAGCACGTGGTCAGCCCCTCGGCGGAGGGTGCGCCTCGTCAGCAGGAGTAGATCATGAACCAAGAGGTCATGAATCTTTTCAACCAGCAGGCTCAGCCCCAGAGCTTTGACCAGATCAAAATCTCGATCTCGTCGCCCGAGAAGATCCTCTCGTGGTCTTTCGGCGAGATCAAGAAGCCCGAGACGATCAACTATCGCACGTTCAAGCCTGAGCGTGACGGCCTGTTCTGCGCCCGCATCTTCGGACCCATCAAGGACTACGAGTGCTTGTGCGGCAAGTACAAGCGCATGAAGTACAAGGGCGTGATCTGCGAAAAGTGCGGCGTCGAGGTGACCCTCGCGCGCGTTCGGCGCGATCGCATGGGCCATATCGAGCTCGCCGCGCCCGTCGCCCATATCTGGTTCCTGAAGTCGCTGCCGAGCCGCATCGGCCTGCTGCTCGACATGGCGCTCAAGGACCTCGAGCGCATCCTGTACTTCGAGTCCTACTGCGTTATCGAGCCGGGCCTCACCCCCCTGAAGGAGCGTCAGCTCCTGTCAGAGGAGGAGTACCTGCGCGCGCAAGAGGAATACGGCGAGGACAGCTTCACCGCCATGATCGGCGCCGAAGCGATCCGCCGGATTCTTCAGGAACTTGACCTCGACGGCATCGCGGATTCCCTGCGCGAAGAGATCGCCACCACGACCTCCGAGCTGAAGCCGAAGAAGCTGCTCAAGCGCCTGAAGATCATCGAGGCCTTCCAGATGTCGGGCAACAAGCCCGAATGGATGATCCTCACCGTGGTGCCGGTGATTCCGCCGGATCTGCGCCCGCTGGTCCCGCTCGATGGCGGTCGCTTCGCCACGTCCGATCTTAATGACCTCTACCGCCGCGTCATCAACCGCAACAACCGTCTGAAGCGGCTGATTGAGCTGCGAGCGCCGGACATCATCATCCGCAACGAGAAGCGCATGCTTCAGGAGGCGGTGGACGCGCTGTTCGACAACGGCCGCCGTGGCCGCGTCATCACGGGTGCCAACAAGCGTCCGCTGAAATCTCTCGCCGATATGCTGAAGGGCAAACAGGGCCGCTTCCGCCAGAACCTACTCGGCAAGCGCGTCGACTACTCGGGCCGCTCGGTCATCGTGGTGGGCCCGGAGCTGAAGCTGCACCAGTGCGGCTTGCCCAAGAAGATGGCGCTCGAGCTGTTCAAGCCGTTCATCTACGCGCGCCTCGACGCCAAGGGCTTCTCCGCCACGGTGAAGCAGGCCAAGAAGCTCGTCGAGAAGGAGAAGCCGGAAGTCTGGGATATCCTCGATGAGGTGATCCGCGAGCACCCGGTGATGCTGAACCGCGCACCGACCCTGCACCGCCTCGGCATCCAGGCCTTCGAGCCGAAGCTGATCGAGGGCAAGGCGATCCAGTTGCACCCGCTGGTCTGCGCCGCGTTCAACGCCGACTTCGATGGCGACCAGATGGCCGTGCACGTTCCGCTGAGCCTCGAGGCTCAGTTGGAGGCGCGCGTCCTGATGATGTCGACGAACAACATCCTGCACCCGGCGAACGGTCAGCCGATCATCGTGCCGTCGCAGGACATCGTTCTCGGCCTCTACTACCTGTCGATCGTCGCCGAGGGCGCCATCGGCGCGTTCGACCCGACGAACAAGCAGAACCCGATGCAGGGCGTTTTCGGCAATATCGGCGAACTGGAGCATGCTCTGGCGGCGAAGACCGTCAAGCTGCACACCAAGATCCGCTGGCGCTGGAACGGCATCGGGCCGGACGGCGAGCCGCTGACCAAGACCTACGACACCACCCCCGGCCGCGTAATCCTCTCGACCGCTCTGCCGCTGCACAAGAACGTCCCCTACGACGTCGTCAACAAGCTGATGACGAAGAAGGAGATCTCCGCGATGATCGACACCGTCTACCGCCACTGCGGTCAGAAGGAGTCGGTGATCTTCTGTGATCGCATCATGGCGCTCGGCTTCAACCACGCGTTCAAGGCTGGCATCTCGTTCGGCAAGGACGACATGGTTGTGCCGGACAACAAATGGCCGATCGTGGATGACACTCGCGCCCTGGTGAAGGATTACGAGCAGCAGTACAACGACGGTCTGATCACCCAGGGCGAGAAGTACAACAAGGTCGTCGACGCCTGGGCCAAGTGCTCGGACAAGCTCGCCGCCGAGATGATGCTGCGCATCTCGACCGTGCAGAAGGACGAGCACGGCGCCGACAAGCAGGTCAACTCGATCTACATGATGAGCCACTCCGGTGCCCGTGGTTCGCCGGCCCAGATGAAGCAGCTCGCCGCCATGCGCGGCCTGATGGCCAAACCATCGGGCGAAATCATCGAGACGCCGATCATCTCGAACTTCAAGGAAGGCCTCGACGTGCTCGAGTACTTCAACTCGACGCACGGCGCACGTAAGGGCCTCGCCGACACCGCGCTCAAGACCGCGAATTCCGGTTACCTCACGCGTCGTCTCGTCGACGTGGCGCAGGATGCCGTGATCCGCGAGACCGATTGCGGCACGACGAACGGCATCCGCATGCGCGCCATCGTGGATGCGGGCCAGGTCGTGGCTCCGCTGGCGATCCGTATCCTGGGCCGTGCCACGGCTGAAGATCTGGTGGCCCAGGATGGCACCATGATCGTCAAGACCGGCGAAACCATTGAGGAGAAGCACCTGCCCGCCATCCAGGCAGCCGGTATTCAGGAGGTGAAGATCCGCTCGGTGCTCGTCTGCGCCACCAAGAGCGGCGTCTGCGCCACTTGCTACGGGCGCGATCTGGCCCGTGGTACGCCCGTCAACATGGGCGAGGCTGTCGGCGTCATCGCCGCGCAGTCGATCGGCGAGCCGGGCACCCAGCTCACCATGCGGACCTTCCACATCGGTGGTGCGGCCCAGATCGCCGACTCGTCCTTCATCGAGTCGAGCTTCGAAGGCTCGATCAAAATCCGCAACCGGGCCCTCGCCCGGAACTCGGATGGTGATCTGATCGCCACCGGCCGTAACGTTGCTGTCGTCATCGTCGGCACCGACGGCTCGGAGCGTGCAGTCCACCGCCTGCAATACGGCGCGAAGCTGCGGGTCGACGATGGGGACAAGGTGAAGCGCGGTCAGCGCATCGCCGAATGGGACCCCTATACCCGTCCCATTATCACCGAGACGGACGGCGTGGTGGCCTACGAAGACCTCATCGACGGCCAGTCCATCACCGAGACCACCGACGAGTCGACCGGCATCGCCAAGCGCGTCGTCATCGACTGGCGGGGGACCGCCCGCACCGCCGACCTCAAGCCGGCGATGCTGGTGCTCGAGGACGACGGCAAACCGATGAAGCTGCCGCGCGGCTCCGATGCCCGTTACTTCCTGTCCGTCGATGCCATCATCGGCTACGACCCCGGCGCGAAGGTGAAGGCCGGCGACATCCTCGCCCGCGTCTCCACCGACTCAGCGAAGACCCGCGACATCACCGGCGGTCTGCCGAGGGTGGCGGAACTGTTCGAGGCACGGCGTCCGAAGGATGCCGCGATCATCGCGGAGAAGTCGGGTACGATTCAGTTCGGACGCGACTACAAGAACAAGCGTCGCCTGACGCTGACCCCGCATGACGGTTCTGAGGCGGTCGAGTACCTGATCCCGAAGGGCAAGCACATCCACCTTCAGGATGGCGACGTCGTCGAGCTTGGCGACTACATCGTCGACGGCAACCCGGCACCGCACGACATCCTGGCAATCAAGGGCGTGGAGGAGCTTGCTGCCTACCTCGTCAACGAGATCCAGGAGGTATACCGGCTCCAGGGCGTGTCCATCAACGACAAGCACATCGAGGTCATCGTCCGGCAGATGCTGCAGAAGGTCGAGATCACCGATGGTGGCGATTCCGACATCCTGACGGGCGACCAGATCGATCGGACGGAACTCGCAGACATCAACGAGAAGCTGCTTGCCGAGGGCAAGAAGCCGGTCGTGGGTGTTCCGGTTCTGCTCGGCATCACCAAGGCGAGCCTCCAGACGAAGTCGTTCATCTCGGCGGCCTCGTTCCAGGAGACGACACGGGTGCTCACCGAGGCCGCCGTCAACGGCAAGATCGATTACCTTGAGGGCCTCAAGGAGAACGTCATCGTGGGCTCGCTCATCCCGGCGGGTACCGGCTCGATGGCGGCTGAGATCCGGGCTGTCGCGCGCCGACGCGACAACCTCATTCTGCAGCAGAAGGCCGCCGAGAGCGGGGCTCAGCCCCTCTCGGAGCTGCCGCCCGCCGCGGAATAACCCGAACGCCGCATCGCGTCGGAACGAAGGGGCTGCCCATAAGCGGCCCCTTTTTCGTGACCGGTCGGACCGAAGATTTCGTGCGTCGCAGGACGACGCAACTTCATGATCCTGTAACGGAATGGGTTGACGCGGGTCGAATCCACCTCTATCAGGCCCTCATTGAACGGCTGGCCGTAGGCAGCAAACGATCGTTAGGCCCCGAGCCTCGATCCAGGCTTCCTAGACGCATCCGACTTCAACGAACGAACACGTGTCAGTCCGGCATGATCGCTTGCTTCAATGCAGGTGATCCTCTGCTTGCAACGGCGCGCCAAAGGCTGAGATCAGCCTGGGGCGCGGTTTTGCGTTTCGTCGCACAGCTTTGTGCGATGCCGGGGCTGACCACAACGAGATTTGGATTTCGACGGTCACCGCCGATGGTGACGCGTTTCGAGAGGATTGGCATGCCGACGATCAACCAGCTGATCGCTCAGCCGCGCAAGGCGCAGAAGAGCCGCAACAAGGTGCCGGCGCTCGACGCCTGCCCGCAGAAGCGTGGCGTCTGCACCCGCGTCTACACGACGACTCCGAAGAAGCCGAACTCCGCGCTCCGTAAGGTCGCGAAGGTTCGTCTGACCAATGGCTTTGAGGTCATCGGCTACATCCCAGGCGAAGGTCACAACCTTCAGGAGCACTCCGTGGTGATGATCCGCGGCGGCCGCGTGAAGGACCTTCCGGGTGTGCGTTACCACATTCTGCGCGGCGTGCTCGACACGCAGGGCGTCAAGGGCCGCAAGCAGCGTCGCTCCAAGTACGGCGCCAAGCGTCCGAAGTAAGAGCGACACGCGACGTACGATTGATATTCGCGCACCCTGTAAGGATGTCGCCGGCCTCGAAGAGGTTCAAGGCGGCCTGCGCAGGGTGGTTTGAAGAAGTCCAAGTTTAAGACGGAGCGAGCGATGTCCCGCCGCCATTCTGCCGAGAAGCGTGAGATCATCCCGGACCCGAAGTACGGGGACATCGTGCTGACCAAGTTCATGAACTCGATCATGTACGAGGGCAAGAAATCCACCGCTGAGCGGATCGTCTATGGCGCCTTCGACATCGTCGAGAACCGCGCCCGTGCAAACCCGATCGAGGTGTTCCGCGCAGCTCTCGACAACGTCGCTCCGGCGATCGAAGTCCGCTCCCGCCGCGTTGGCGGTGCAACCTACCAGGTCCCCGTCGAGGTGCGCACCGAACGCCGCCAGGCACTCGCCATCCGTTGGCTGATTCAGGCTGCCCGCGGCCGTAACGATCGGACCATGGTCGAGCGGCTGTCGGCAGAGCTTCTCGATGCCGCCAACAATCGCGGCAACGCAGTCAAGAAGCGTGAAGATACGCACCGGATGGCGGAAGCCAACCGCGCCTTCTCGCACTACCGCTGGTAAGCGGACCCGGACCCTTTCAGGAGCAATCCGATGCCCCGCACGCACGCGATCGAGGACTACCGCAATTTCGGCATCATGGCTCACATTGATGCTGGCAAGACCACGACCACCGAGCGGATCCTGTATTACACCGGCAAGTCCCATAAGATCGGCGAAGTCCATGACGGCGCCGCGACGATGGATTGGATGACGCAGGAGCAGGAGCGTGGCATCACGATCACCTCGGCTGCTACCACCTGCTTTTGGCGCGACAAGCGCCTGAACATCATTGACACCCCCGGCCACGTGGATTTCACCATCGAGGTGGAGCGCTCGCTTCGCGTCCTCGACGGCGCCGTCTGCGTTCTCGACGGCAACCAGGGCGTGGAGCCCCAGACCGAGACCGTCTGGCGTCAGGCCGACAAGTACGACGTGCCACGCGTCGTGTTCGTCAATAAAATGGACAAGATCGGTGCCGACTTCTTCAAGTGTGTCGCCGACATCATCGACCGCGTCGCCGGCAAGCCGGTGTGTCTGCAGCTTCCGATCGGCGCCGAGACGACCTTCAAGGGCGTTATCGACCTGATCAAGATGAAGGCCATCGTCTGGACGTCCGAGAAGCTGGGCGCCGATTTCTCGGAAACGGAAATTCCAGCCGATCTCGCCGATCAGGCCGCTGAGTACCGCATCAAGCTGGTCGAAGCTTGTGTGGAAATGGATGATGACGCCATGGCGGCCTATCTCGACGGTGTCGAGCCGGATGCCGAGACGATGCATCGCCTTGTCCGTACGGCTGTTCAGCGTCGTGCCTTCCACCCTGTGCTGTGTGGTTCGGCGTTCAAGAACAAGGGCGTCCAGCCCCTGCTCGACGCCGTTGTCGATTACCTGCCGTCTCCTGCAGACCGTGGCGAGATCAAGGGCCTCGACTTTAAGACCGAGGAAGAGATCGTCCGCCATCCGTCTGATAGCGATCCCTTCTCCATGCTCGCCTTCAAGATCATGGACGATCCGCACGTCGGCACGATCACCTTCTGCCGCGTCTACTCGGGAAAGATCGAGTCGGGTGCCAACGTCATCAACTCGTCGCGCGACAAGAAAGAGCGCGTCGGTCGCATGCTTCTCATGCACGCGAATAATCGCGAGGACGTAAAGGAAGCCTTCACGGGCGACATCGTCGCCCTGGCCGGCCTCAAGGAAACCCGCACGGGCGATACCCTGTGCGATCCGAAGGACGCCGTCATCCTCGAGAAGATGGAGTTCCCGGAGCCCGTCATCGAGATCGCGGTCGAGCCGAAATCCAAGGCTGATCAGGAGAAACTCGGCATCGCGCTCGCGAAGCTGGCAGCCGAAGATCCCTCGTTCCGGGTCTCCACGGACCAGGAGTCCGGCCAGACCATCCTTCGCGGGATGGGCGAGCTTCACCTCGACATCAAGGTCGATATCTTGCGCCGCACCTATATGGTCGATGCAAATATCGGTCAGCCGCAGGTAGCCTATCGTGAAAAGCTCACGAAGCGCACCGAGATCGACTACACCCATAAGAAGCAGACCGGCGGTACCGGTCAGTTTGCGCGGGTGAAGTTCATCGTGGAGCCGAACGAGCCTGGTAAGGGCTTCGAGTTCTCCTCGAAGATCATTGGCGGTACCGTGCCGAAGGAATACATCCCGGGCGTCGAGAAGGGCCTCAACTCGGTCCTTGGTGCTGGCATCCTGGCGGGCTTCCCGGTCGTCGATATCAAGGTCGAACTGATTGACGGTGCCTACCACGACGTCGACTCGTCGGCTCTCGCCTTCGAAATCGCGTCCCGCGCGGCGCTTCGTGAAGCCCTCCAGAAGGGCGGATCGGTGCTTCTCGAGCCGGTGATGAAGGTCGAGGTCGTCTCGCCGGAAGAATATACGGGTTCGGTCATCGGCGACCTCAATTCCCGCCGCGGCCAGATCCAGGGCCAGGACATGCGCGGCAATGCGAACGTCATCAACGCGATGGTGCCGCTCGCCAACATGTTCGGCTATGTGAACCAGCTCCGGTCCTTCTCTCAGGGCCGCGCCAACTTCACGATGCAGTTCGACCATTACGAAGAGGTGCCGCGCGGCGAGGCCGAGAAGGTCGTCGCCAAGTACGCCTAAAGCCGGCGGCGTTCCCACGGGAGCGCCTCCCGCACCCCTTCAGACGCAACATCAGATCAGACGGAGGCTATCATGGCCAAAGAGAAATTCGCGCGTACGAAGCCGCACTGCAACATCGGCACGATCGGTCACGTTGATCACGGCAAGACGTCTCTGACGGCGGCGATCACCAAGGTTCTGGCGGAGTCGGGCGGTGCGA
>NZ_JAGHKN010000055.1:0-21521 GCF_023093475.1 Methylobacterium sp. 37f | reverse complement strand
GCTGATGTCTCGCTCAGGAGCAGAATGGTGTCGGCGGACGAACTCGGCTGAATGGACGAACATGCCACCCGAGCCGCACGCAGGATCGAAGATCTTCCCGCTGTACGGCTCGATCACCTCAACGATCAGCTTCACTATCGAGGAGGGGGTGAAATACTCACCGCCCTTCTGCATGAACGCGGCCGCAAACGCGCCCATAAAGTACTCGAAGATCAAGCCATAGGCATCGCCATCGATCTGCAATGGAGCCAGCAAGCGCATTAGCTCGCGCAGGACAGCATCAGGCAACGCCCCGTATGCTTGGGGCAGCACGCCGGCAAGGTCAGGATTGTTGTCGACGATGCTCTTCATCGCCGTGTTGAGCGCCTCGGCGAGGTTTGCGCTCTCCGGCAATGCCAGCAGGTAGGAATAGCGAGCAACCTCGGGCAGGTAGATCGCGCCGCGAGCCTGGTAGTCGGCTGGGGTAGCCTTTAAACGGCCGGTGAACTTCGGGACTAGGTCCGTGTGGACCTTCTCAAACTTCGCCTCCATCTGGCGCAACGCGATGAGCGCCAAGACTGGCTGGGCATACTGATCGGGTCGTAGGGTGCTGTTCGCCCAAAGCTGGTCAGCCGCCTTGAAAAGGCGCCGCGATAGGTCCTGAAGGTCGACGGTCACGTTCACTCCCCTGAGCTACGCAACCATCGTCTTGATTTCCAAACAGGGCAATCAGCGCATGGCCAGTCAATGCTTGATCATTGATCGGCTGACCGCAAAGCCACACCCACTTGAAAGCTAAGCCGCGCTCGCTTCGCCTCTCACACGTGCCCGACAAGTGTAGGACATCTGTCCGGCATTTGAGGGGAGAAGTAAGGGAAAATGCACCAAGGCAGCGCGTGGTATCAGAATACCACGTTGCAGATGGACACAAATCTGCTATCTCTCACGGTCGCGCTCGAATTGTTCAGGCGCGCAAAGAGTCCATTTCGGGATCAATACACTGGAAGACGAAGCCGATCAAGAAAAATCGGGACGGTGTCCACAACAAAGGGAGCTCCCCCGCCGCGAAGAGATCCTGCCAGGGCGGCACGCGACGGGGTGCTGAATGGAAATTGAAGCCGCAGAACGACATCGCATCACTCTTCCCGCAAGACCTCTTCAGCGAAGAGCCCCGCGACCGGCCCCTCCTCATGGGGTACGGAATCGGCCCAGCTTTGGTCGAGAGGGTCGGCATGATGCCATGCGCAGACCCGCTTATCGCCACAGGGATTGGGAGCATCCTCGCAGACGCCTTGATCGGCCACCGCACGGGACAGGCGACCTCGTTCTCCCTCCGCAAGGAGAACTACGTCGGTCTTAGCCACTACCATCCGGCGATGACCTACCGGGTCGTGAAGATGGCGGTCGACCACCTCGGATGGCTTGATCTGATTGAGATCGAGAAGGGGAAGTCCTGGGCCAAGGGCGGCAAAGGGCGGCAGTCTCGCTTTTGGGCCGGCGACCTCCTCCTCGATCTCGCCGGCGGCCATCCCATCCTGCAGCCCCGCAAGGATGCGCCTCTCCTCGTCATGAAGGATGGCGAGAAGAACCTGATCCCATACCGCACGACAGACCGGACCATCGCAATGACCCGGGACATACGGGCGCAGAACGAGGTGCTCGCATCGGCCGATATCCGCCTCGACGCCGACGACGTGGAGTGGATCGGGGATGGGTTCGTGAGCATCCCCAACGCCGTCAAGCACGGCCCCCACCAAGGCGACGCCATCACAATCCGCACCGACCAGACCGCCCTGCGCCGGATCGCCAACAACGGCTCCTGGAACGAGGGAATGAGGTTCTACGGCCATTACGCCCAGAGCCTGCCCAAGACACGGCGCCAGCAGCTCACGATTGGCGGCATGCCGGTGGAGTTGCTCGACTTCGGCGCCAGCCATCCGGCCCTGCTCTATGGCGAGTACGGCCTAATGATTGACGGCGACCCCTACGACATCCACGGCATTGAGCGCGGAGAGGCCAAGCTCGGGCTCCTCATCCTGGTCAACGCCAGCAACCGTCACCAGGGTATCGAGGCCATGGCCGGCAAGCTGGCAGAGGTGGAGACCGGACGCGGCGAGACCGTCGTCATTCGTCAGGATCACCGGGTGCGAGCCCGCGCGATCTTCGCGGCCATTGAGCGGCGCCACCCAACCATCGCCGGATCGTTCTGCACCGGAGCCGGCACCAAGCTCCAGGCGCTCGAGTCCGAGATCATCGCGGCCGTGATGCGAGCCGCCCGCAAGCAAGGGATCGTCACCGTCCCCGTCCATGACGAGGTAGTCGTCGCAACCAAAGAGGCCGGTATCATGCGGGATCTGATGGTCGAGAAGTGGGTCTCCGCTTGCGGTGCATTTCCGCATTTGTGACAATGGGTTAGAGGGTTGGTGGTTCCACATATGGTAGACACCTCCCCTTCCTACCTCCTCTCTCTCTACTCTCTCTGTCGTCGGCGGCCCTCTTCCTAAACTTCGTCTTCTTCAGCACCTCTTCTCGTTCGTCGAGCTGCGCCACCCTCGCCGCGATGTCGAGCGCCAGAGGATCACGTCGTTGTCGGCGTTGGAGTCGAAGCCGACATGACCCTCTCCAACGCGCATCGGTAGGATGAAGAGCGAGCAGCCGAACGGGGGCCAGGCCTCAGCGCGGATGATGATGGTGTTCCTTGGATCTGCCGATCCGCGATGTGCATCCTCAAAAAGGAACGCCGGAATAAATCGGAAAATGGGGCGCTCCCCTCTGCAACGGCATTGGAAAATACGGCCGGTAAAGGGGGCGAAATAGGGATTTAAGTCGGCCGCACCTCACGACGGTGGCATCTCGACCATCAGGCCGGAACCAGGAATACTCGCGACTCACAAAATTAAACCAAAGTCAAGATGGCAAATTGACTCCGCCATAATACCGCCACAATTCGTTGGTACATGTAGGACCAGGCTGGAGAACGGCCAGAACAACACGGAGGAGAGGACGAACCTCTCCCGGAGGCGGGCGGATGGCCCGGCGACCCGAAGACCTCACGGTCGCGCGCGAGCCCCTGAACGGCGAACCAATCCCTGGCAACGAACGCACGCTGGCGCAGACCGTCTTCACAAGACGGTGACTTCCAGACCGTCGCAGTCCGGCTCCTCGTGAGCCTGTTCGATCCGTTCCCAAGTCGTGCGATGCGGGACGACACAACTCGTCCGTGCCGGCCCCTCTCCACCATCCCAATCAAGGATTAGACTGTGAACTCAGACCACCCTCAGGTGGCCGGGGATCGTGTAAGCTTCGTTGCGCATGGGGCCCTTATCGACGCCCTCGACAAGACTGCAGCTGAGATCGGCGTGAGCCGCGCCAACATCGCCCGCGTGCTGATCGCGCAAGCGCTTCGTGAAGCCGGACGCCTCGCACCCCAGGCTCCAGCGAGCCGATACGAAGCCCGCCACCGGGCACGCACCTAAACATTAGACCGACGTTAAGTCGGCAGAGTAAAGCAATGAGAGCAAGCCACCAAATTTCATTCTCAGTCTCAACTGAACTACGCTATGCCTTAGAGGTAGAAGCATTTCAGAGGGATGAGACCTTATCAGCAACGATCCGGCGCATCGTCGCCGAGTACCTCCGCGATGCTGGCCAGATGAGCAACAAGGCGCCACCCAGCTACCAGCTCGGCGCCAACAATTCCCGGTATCGCCTGCACGGAGGCCGGTCGTGAGCAGCACTGACACCGTCAGCTTCGCTGGCGAGATCCGCCGCACCGCCGCCGCTTTGGGCCGATCACCTACTGATGAGCAGGTGACCAATCTCGAGTCCTTGATCCGGGACCGGTCCTACATCGACCAAGACGCCGGTCGCGTCCTGATGAACGACGGAACCGACGTGGCCGCCTTCATCGGACGCGAGACGAACGATTTCCCGTTGGTCGTAGCCGACGCGCCAGCCGCACCCGATGGCTGGGTCAAGGTGGCCCTCGGCACGGGCACGAGCTGGCGCAAAGCCGGCGATCCGATGACGGCGATCTTGCAGGGCCTTCGGGCATCCGATGACGCCGCTCTCGCGCGCCATGTCGCCGCGATAATGAACCCCTGGCTCACCGGCCAGATCAACCGGACGAACCAAGTCCTACTCACGAAATCGGACCCGGTCCGCGCCGCAAGGTTCAAAGCAGAGGCTGCAGCCAAATGACATACGTCCTACCCCCCCGCCGGGTCATCCAGAGCTTGGCTGCGTCCAATATCCTAGTCACCGACGAGGAGCGGGAAATCCTCGCACAGGTCGAAAAGCGCGAGCGCGAGAAGAAGGCTGAGCGCGATGCAGCCCGCCAGCGCCTCCTCGACAAGTTCGAGGAGCGTCGCGACGCGCAGAACGCTGCCGACCGAGAAGCTTGTGCGAAGCCTGCCCAGATCCTTGCTCGCCAGATCGGGGCGGGCTTCGCGCATTACGAGCTACACCGCCTCATCCAGGACCTCGCAAAGACGAACCAGGCGCAGTTGGTTGCGGAGCTCCAGCAGGTCTGGCAGCGGGACGAGGACCAACGGATGGCTGGCAAGCTCGCGAAGCCCCTACTCTCCGCCAAGCAAGCCGAGTTAGATGCAGGGGTGCTCTAATTGCCCCCAGGACGGCTGGAAGCGTCGGAGGCACCTCGCGGTGCCCCGGCGCCTCGAACGTTGTCTGCGGTCAAGCCCGGGGATCGACAGGGCGTTCTGGCGCTACGGGTCGCCCTTGGCGCCCTCTCGGGAGCCTTTTTTGTATCTCTGGTATTCGTGCCCGTTCGTGGTTGACCCCCACCCTTGGATCGAAGTTCGATCCAGGACAGCCACGCCTTGCTGATGATGCGCACGATGTTCGTGTCGTTGCGGAAGCGGGACAGGCGGCGTTCCTGGATGGTTAGGAACCCGAGCGCCTTCGCCTGCCGAACCGCCCTCTTCACCGTGGACTCGCTTACGCCAGCGATGGCCGCGATGGCACCGATGGCCATGTCGCAGACTTTGCGCTTCGAGACCTCCAGCGCGATCACCGCCAAGGCGGCTTGCTCGCCTTGGCTGAATTTGCAGGCGATGGTCGGCGGCATGCGGCCGGAGGCGGCCCAGCGACGGCACCGTTCCAGCGCTTCAGTCCGCTCAGGGGGCCGCTGGTGCTTTCGCGGAGGAGCCACCCTCGCAGGGAGTGAGCCCCGGCCAGCGACCGCCTGAGCAGCCCTCCCCAACGTCCTACGGGCCTGGATTGCCTCAGCCAGCCGCGCGGCGTCTTCGTCGCAACACTGTCCCACCGCAACGCTGGCCCATAAGGCGCGCGATACCTCATTTAGCGCAGCACCGTGCGCCCGGCCGATCATCTCGGCCAATTCCTCGACAAACATCCTTCACAGCCCTGCTTGGGCCGCGTCAAAGCAGGGGCTTCCACACTGTGGAAACCCGGCAAAAGGCAAAGCGCCATCGTCTCGGGAAGCGATCCCGATTGACACCTGACCGGTGTTATGATGTCTGGAGAGCAGTCACGGTCTCCCAGACCTCATCGATTTCAGCGGCTCACCCTGTGGCGGGGTGGGCCGTTGGCGTTTTGGACTTAGGTCTTTCTCGCGGCGACATCTCCATGGCCGACTCGTGGAAGCCGGCATCATCGACCATCTATGCGCGGATCGAGGGCTCTGGCAACTCCCAGGTCGATTTGCGCGATTGCAAACGAAGTCAGACTACAGTCTTTCTGCTCGTCGCTCACAAAATATTCGAAGTAATTACCTCGCAAATAAAAGTAATACTTCATCACTCGATGAAGGGCTTCTGGAGCTGGAATACCATCCTCAACGGCTAAGAGCCGGATGGACTTCAGCACGTTGGCATGGGCGTACAGCGCCACCTTCGGCAGCGTCGCGGATGCGGCCCTCTGGACCAAACTTACATGTTTAGGTAATCACGCGTTTATGTGGCTACCTAATCACATAACTATGTGACTACACATCTTCCAAGCCTTTATCCTCGTAGTGACCGCGCGACTGGAGCATCAAGAGCAGGCCTTCCCGGTAAAGGCTTTGCGCACTGATCCGCTCCCTGAAGGCGATCTCTCGGATGAGATCCAAGGTCTCGGGCTTCGCATACAGCGACCGGTGCGCCATCCCGGCGGTATCATCTGCAGCCGGCTTGGCCTTCACGCTACCCCGACCTCGCAGGGGCTTCGCTGGTGCTGGTGCAGAAGATTGGACCACGGATGCAACATCGGGCACATCGTAGTCATGTAGCTTCATAATCACATCACTATGTGATTGCGTAACTGGTTGAGGGGTTGGAGCTTTCACAAGCCCTCCCAGGGACGGCCTCTTCGATTTGCTCATTTCGGGGTCCCTTTCATGCGTTCGGCCACCCAGGACCACAGGGCTTTAATCTCGCTCGCAGCCTTGCCGTTGGGGGTAATCTCGGTGACGCCAAGCCCGGTCGCTGCGGCGTCTCGAAAGTCGGTGCGATCTGCGATGGGCGGGGCTACGGCGCCTCCGACCTCAAGAGCCGCTACCGCGTCAGCAGTCCGTGCCGGCGTGACCGGGTTGGTCCCGTTCAAGACGAAGCCAAAGTCGCGGTCCAGCACCCGGATTCGCTCGACAGTAGGTCCGGCCGCACGCAGATCGAACGCCGATGGTCTGACGGGGACGAGACAAAGATCGGCATGGCGCAGCGCGGTGTCGACCTCCTTCCCGAATGTGCCGGCCGTGTCGATGATGACGAGATCGACCTTTTCGACCTTCCTGGTCGCTGTGATCCACTCATCAAGCTTCCCAGGCGGCACTGAGCGGAAAACGATGTCCTTGACCTCCCGAAGCTGGCCCCACTCGGCGAGGGAGCCCTGGGGGTCGAGATCCACGACGACGATCCGCTCGCCGGACTGAGCAGCGGCGACGGCAAGGGATGCGGCAATTGTCGTCTTGCCTGATCCTCCCTTCTGGGAGGCGAGTACGAGAATGCGCAACACAGCCTCACATGGTTATGTGATTGCGCGATTATGGCTTTGCGCGATCACACACCCGCATATAGCTGACGACGTAAGAGACCGCCACACTAATTACCGCACGACCTACCGTGTGCGTTTCATTTGCAATCGCGCAAGTATCTGGTTTTGTTGAACAATCTTGATCGATTGAATCGTTTGCGCTACTCATGGGACGGGTTGCGAGTGCCCTTCCGCATCATGGCGGACGCATTGCAGATGCCGGTTCACGCCAGCGTCAGTGCAGCCTCACAGGCGGGGGGCACCGGTTCGCCGGTCGCCTCCCGGTCGCAGGTTGATCACGCCATCAGGGGAACAAACATGGAGTCGACACCGCAAGCCTTCCGCGTGAAGGCTGTCGCTATGGCGAACGAGACGCAGAAGCACCTCAACGGTGACTTCGCACAGGTGCAGGCCATCGTTGACGACGCCGAGCTTGTCGTCGCGGTCTGGCAGGACCCGAACGAGCCGAACGGGGTGGGCACGATGCTCATCAAGGGCAACCAGAGCCTCCGCGAGATCGTCGCTTCAGACCAGGAACGCACACAGCGGGTCGCCGCGATCCCGTGTGTCTCGGCCGAGCAAGCAGAGGTGTTGCGCCAGGTGGCCGGGGAGAAGGACCGGCGGCACTGATGGCCCCGGTCTACCATTTCACGGACACGATCCGCCTGCCCTGGATACTCCAGAGCGGGGAGTTGCGCCCTGGCCTCGCTCGTCCCGAGGGATGGCCGGCAGACTTCCTATGGGCAACGAAGAACCCGATCCTCGATGGCACTTCGTCGGCTGCGGCGGCGATCCAATCGAGTTTCAATCCCGCTGCCTTCAGGGCCGTTCGGATCGCACTTCCGGCAAGCGCCTTCGTGCGTTGGTCATCCGTGCCTGAACGCTTCCCGGGATGGACGCGCGATCATATCGACGGCTTGGAATGGCACGCGAGGGGCAAGAGCAGACCGCAGGACTGGATGGTTCGAGCGGACCCGCTGCCACGCGAGAAGTGGCTATCCGTTGAGACTCGTGGCTCATACGATGCCCAGTGGTTCCCTCTCGACACCAGCCGCGCCTTATTCAAGCTCGACCAGGAAACGCTTGGTGTGACGATTGATGGGTACGTCTACGCTTCAAAACGGGAACTGAAGCGGGACGGCACCCACGCGACCAGTCCACAGGGCACACCCTTGTACAGCCCTCAGAGCGTACTCCCGCTGTGGGAGATGGCTCTGAGCCGGCCCAGCGCCCAATTGGCGCCGGCAAGGGGTGACGCCGTGAGGGTACGGCCCGGCCTATTTTAGTGGATGACTTCGGAGCCGCCGGCTCGGCCGATGTAAGCGATGCTTGATAGGCCCGTGCCTATGATGCACGGTAGGGCTACCAGGATGTCGGTGATGCCAGCATCCGGCCTGACCCGGGAAGAACGGACGCCGTGATCTCCCACGACGCCGTCCTCCCTCGGGGAGCCAGGTACGTGCGCAGGGCGGTTAGCTGTGGAGGCGAGGCCGCCCTGCGTCGTTTCCACTGACCACCATGCGGAGTCCCGCGAGCAAGGCAAGTGCAGGCGCCGGCGCGTCAACACGTTCGTGCCCCGTCTTTTGAGGCCGTACTTGCCCAGGGACGCCACAGGCTCAGTGTTTCCGCCACCTGGCTGCGTTTGCACAACCACCGCTGCCTGACCGCACGAATTGTCGCAGGCGCGCCCGGCCGAACAGGATCGAGACCGGTGGCGAGTTCAGGCCGAGTGCAGTCTTGTAGGATAGGAAAAATAAAGGGCGCGTCGGTTTCCCGAGCGCGCCCAGTGACTTAGTTATGCTGAAGATCTTGCCATCGACCGACAGGTTCAAATTTCTTGATTAGCAATGCACGTAAGACGAGAAGATAATCTGTGTTAGTGCAGAGGTAAATAGATTAGAACAACTTTTCGATGATAGTTTTAGCTAATTCAATCAGGGCGATTATTAGGTTTATATTCACATTTTGTCCTCGCTTTCCGCCACAAATTTCGGGGTCGTTTCCGGCCGCCCCACAGTCAACCGATCCGGCACCGATCCGCTGTGGCAAGAAGGATAACGGATGGTCGTCAAGCTTGGTTCCACGATGCTGGCGTTTTAGAAAGAATTATCTTCGGCCGCTTTCACGATAAGGACGTCCTTTACCTCAGGCGGCTCGCGTCAGGACCCGCTGCACCTGCACAGCCTGCCATCTGCCACCATTCGCAGTGGGGATGCCGCGCTCATTCAGGGCTGACGCGATGCCGGATGCGCTGGTGATGCCAGTCGCCTGGATTTCAGCGATGATCGGCAGGCGATCCGCTGCATTCGCGATTGCCTTCGCCTTGGTGGCAGCACCACCCTTGTTCTGAGCGGCGGTCGTCGGGATCACGCCACGGTCGCCGCCGAGGCTGATGGCCTTGCCGCTGGCCTTCAGTACCTCGCGTTCGGCATCCGTCAGCTTGGCGTAGAACTCCTTCTTCGCCGACAGTGCGGCCTTCGTGCGGGTGGAGATCATCTTGCGCTCGGCCTGAGCAACCACGGCCATGATACCGACGATCATCTCGTTGGCTTCCGGCATGTCGGCAGCGACGAACCGCACGCCCTCGTTCTGAAGCTTCATCAGGAAGGCCGCGTCACGGCTCAGCCGGTCCAGCTTGGCGATGACCAGGGTCGCGCCATGGATGCGGCACAGACGCAGGGCCTCGTCCAGCTTCGGACGGTCGTTGCGCTTGCCACTCTCGACCTCGACCAACTCAGTGATGACGGTCCAGCTTCCACCGTTCAGGTAGTCCGCGACTGCCTTGCGCTGGGCCTCCAGGCCGAGACCGGAGGCGCCCTGCTTGGCGGTGGAGACGCGCAGGTAGCTGATGAACTTGCCCTGGGCCATGCCTACCACCTTTCTTACAGTGCTTTCTATGTTCGTTGACAGTTATGTAAAGTGAATCAGCACCTACCGACAAGCCCCTTTCCCGGCCTCACGCGAGATTTCTCGCTGGCCTCATCCCTCACCAGAACAGGATCATGGAACCATCTCGATCATACGGCCCCTGGGCACCCGGCCTCGACCAGGCCGAACTACGCGCCAGACTCCGCAGCCTCAGGGCCATCGCCCGCATCGTGGCCGGTCCCCGCGCCGACAGCCTGGGCACCCTCCTCCTCCAGGCAGAGCGCGACGCGACAGCCCTGGAGCCTGCCGCCGACGCACTCGACCGCCTCGCTCCCTTGGATCGCCGCAGCATCCTGGGATCGTACGCGGCCCTCGGTTCCAGGCCGCTGGCCCGCCCTGGTCCACGGGCGACGCCGCGCCAGATCATCAAGCATGACCCGCGCATCGATCCTCGCCGGCATCCTCCTGGCCTTCGTCTCGCCGCTTAAGGCGCAGGACGCGGAGGCCGTGCGGATCCGCAACGCGGTGAACGACATCGCCCGGGCGCAGCGTCACCAGGCCGAGACCCTGCGCCGCCAGGAGATGATCCAGCGCGACCAGGCGCGGGCCGACGATCGGGCCAGGCGCAATGCCGAAGTGACAGGTCGCTCCATGCGCCGGTTCGATCGGTAGCGCGGTGCGGGCTCAGATCAGCAGGCACAACGTGGGCATCCTCGTGCGAGCCTTGCGCATAGGGTTCCGCGCAGCGATCCCGCTGCCCTGCGACGGCGAGGCGATGGCACAAGCCTTCCTCACAGCAGCGGGACCGCAAGGTTCATCAGACTGTCCGAAGCTCGACGGTGCGTCGACCGTGTTCGAGGACGTCGAGAAGCGCAAGTAGGGCCTCGGCTGCATCGCGCGCGGCGAGTGCGACCGGCTGGTTACCCACGTCCGAGGACGTGTCGGCCAAGTGCATCATCGCCCCGGCGAAGGCAGCGACCAGGTTCGATGTCTCTCTCCACTCGACGTGCTCGATCACCTCGACCCCCCCCGGCTGCTTGCTGCGCAAGATTTCACTTCTACCAGAAAGGTTTCCATAAATAAGTCAAGTTTTTGTACAGCAACAGGCCGCCGTGCTGTGCGATACCTACACAAAAGCGATCCCTAAAAGGATTTATATCGGGATCCGATACTTACGATAATTGGTACCCGGTACCCGCAATAAGAGGCCCCCTTGTTTGGGACCCACCCCAAAAACGCAACCGACAAAAGAGTTGCGAAATAGAAAAGAAGATCATGACCATCGAAACAGAAGCTAAGATCACTCTCACCGTAGAGGATCATGCATCAGCCATAGTACGAAGCCTGCGCCGCGACTTCGACGCGCTCAACAAGTCCGTCGTAGCGACCTTCGGCAGGATCAAGTCTCCCGGCCCGTCGGCTGCCGCGAAGCCAAGCACCGTCTCCAGAGCGACGGACGCGCTCACGATCAAGAGCGAGGCCGCCGCGATGTCGTCCTTACGCAAGCGGTGGACCTTCGAGTCCCGCATGGCGAAGCAGCGCGAGGCCCAGGCCAACGCCCAGGAACAGCAGCATCGGACCTTTGAGGTCGGAGTTGTACGGGATCTGCGCCAGCGCATGACCCTTGCCGACCGGATGACCCGCCAGCGCGCCGCCGAGGCCCAGGCGAACGAGCGCCAGCGCCGGACCTACGACTCCGCAGCCATGGCCGACATCCGCCGTCGTATGGCCTTCGCCGGCAGGATGGCTCGCCAGCAGCTTGTAGAAGCCCGTGCCGTCGACCGGGAGCGCCAGCGGGCCACTGATACCGCCGACCGCAACGCTGCCTCGTCCTTGCGCCGGCAGATCGCGGGCGACCGATGGCGCTTCGCCCTGCGCAATCGCATGGATCGACAAGAACGTACCGAACGCGAACGGGCTCGACGCGAGACCATCGGTCGGGGCCGAGACACTTACCACTATGGCCAAGACGCAGTCCGGGACGCGATGCGCCCCGTAGGCGTCGCCGCCCTCGCTGGCAGCGCGACAGCCGCCGCCGCCGCTCGGAAGATCCTCACGACCGAGTCCTCGATCGACAGCGCCGAAATCGACGCGCGCATCTACGGGGGCTTCAGCCAGGACGCCGCCCGCAAGCTTCGCGACAGCTGGGCCGCACCTCTCGCGGAGGCGCTGGGCACAGGCACCGACAGGCTTCTGGCAGCCTACACGGATGCCGTGAAGCTCGGGATCCCATCGGCGGGCGCGTCGGCGTTCAGCGAGCTGGCAGTCAAGACGAGCGAGGCGTGGGCCGTACCGTTCGAGGCCGTGAAGGACACGCTTGGGCAGATCAACACGGTCCTGACGAGCAGCGGCGCGGCGTTCGATGTCGAGAAGCTGAAGTCCGTCGCGAACACCGTCCAGTTCCTCGCGGCCAAGCAGTCGACCACGCCCGAGAAGTTGCTCGAATTCATGCGGCAGGGTGCCGGCGCGGCGCAGCTTCTGAGCATGTCGCAGGAGGCGGCGCTGGCCTTCGGCTCGGCCTCGACCTCGCTGGGCAACCGCCCGGGCGAGTCCGGCCGTATGATGGACTACGTCGCCGGCCGCGTGATCGAGCTTCCTCGCCTCACGAAAAAGAACGGCGACGAGGGCAAGCAGGCCCGCGATCTCGTGCGTGACCTGGGGTATGGCAGCGCCGAACGGATGGAACGCGACCGCCGGGCCAACCCTGACGAGTTCCTCCCGGACCTCCTGAGCCGCTTCAACAAGATCAAGAACCCCAAAAAACAAGATCAGGCCATCCGGTTTTTCACCGGCCGTGAATGGCTTGGCGAGTTTGGCCGAATGGTAAAAGGTATCGACACATATAAGGAGGCCGTGAAGCTTTCAAAGGAAGCCAAGGGCCTCGACGCGATATCTGCCGTTTGGGATCTACATCGCACGAAGCTCGCCTTTGTATTCAAGCAGTTTCGGTCCGGCTTCCTGAATATTCTCGGCGAGTTCGGGAAGGTGCTATCCCCGATGGCGCGGGTAGCTGGTGACTACTTCTTGGCTTGGTCCTCGAAGCTCCGGGCCGGCGGCATCGCAACGCGCTTCAAGGCGGCCCTTGAGGGCCTAGTGGCCGGTCTCGGCTTCAAGGATTTCGGCGGCCTCCTCCAGGGCATCTTCGGAAAACCCGGGGAGGGCAACGCGGGCACCGTGGAGACCTGGCGCGGGACCTTTCAGCAGTTCGGCGCCGGGATCGCGGACATCGTGGGCGGCATCAAGGGCCTGGTGAACAGCTTCACCGATGGCTCGCCAGAAACCCTCGTCCGCTGGACGGGCAGGATCTTGACCCTCTCGGCGGCCCTCCTGGTGCTCAGCCCCGTGCTGACGGTCATCGGCGGCATCGCGACCAGTCTCCTGGCTATCGGCAGCACGGCTGCAACCGTCCTCGCAGCCTTCCAGGTGGCGGGTCTTGCCGGCGGCACGGGCGCAGCCGGTCTACTCGGCGCAGGCGCGCTCACGGCGGCCGGCGGCATCATCGGTGCGGCTTTCCTGGCCACCATCGCCGACAAGCTGGGCGTCCTGAAGGCCCCCGACGTGTCGAAGGGATGGGGCAGAGGGATCGTGGACTTCCTCGACCCCGGCCTGGCCTCGCGCCTCTTCGGCGACAAGGAAAAGGCCAAGGGTACGCCTTGGTCCGATCTGCCTGCGAAGGTGGAGAAGCAGTCGCACAACGGCGCATTCGACCGGCGTGGTCTGATCCACAAGGCCTCCGTCGTTACCGAGGACCTAGTGCAGGGCCTCGACCGCCTCGGCCGCACGCTGGGCAACAGGATGGGCGCCAAGATCCAGCCGGCCGCACTCTCCGCGCCGTCGATGTCGGGCTTCACGGGCTCCGGCAGCGGGGTCGGAGCGGGCACAGCGCCATCAGGCGTTCCAGGGTTCCCGGCTGCAGGAGTACCTGCAGGTGGCGGTCCTCGTGTGCCGGGCTGGTACGGCAAAGGCGGTGCAGCTGGTGCAGGGGGCAACCCTGGCAACCTGGCGGCTCCGCAGGGTCCGGTCGGCGAGCGGATGAAGAGCGTCTACCAGGCGTTCCGCTCCACCGGACTCAGCCATGACTCGGCCAAGTCCTTCACGGCCGAGATCGGTCGCGAGAACGACTTCGATCCCACGTTGGTGTTCGGCTCCCACGTCGATCCGCACAACCGGAAGCGCAATGCCGGGATGATGAGCTGGCAGGGCGACCGCGCCGAGAAGCTCCTCGCTCGACTCTGGGAAGGTGGCCATCTCAACGTCGACGGCACGATCCAGCGGACCCAGGAGGCGCTCAACGCGCAGGCCCGGTTTGCCGTGGATGAGATGAAATCGGGAGCCCTCGGCCCTCGTGGCCAACGCGCCCTCGGCGTCCTCAATGACCCGAATTCTACCCATGCACAGCGCGCTCTCACCCTGGGCGATGACGTGATCAAGTGGCGCCAGCACGACCCACAGTATGCAGGCCACGCCACGAAGCGAGACCGGTACTACGGGCAGCTCGGCGGGCTCACGGAGGGGGTACCTGGTGGTGACGGGCAGGCGGTTGCAGGAAGCGTCCATCCTCTAGACGGCAAAGGCCGCCTTTCCAGCGACTTCGGCTTCCGGCGGCACCCGATCTCCGGCCAGCAGAAGATGCATAATGGCGTGGATCTCGCCGCACCAGCCGGCACCATGGTCAAGGCCATGCGCGACGGGATCGCGTCCTTGGACCGCTCAGGTGACGTGACGGTGAAGAGCGCCGATGGCTCCTCGCAGACCTATCGGCACGTCACCGCGCAGATCGAGGCCGGTGCCCATGTCGCCGCTGGCCAAATGATCGGACGTCTACGAGCGCACGATCCGCGGTCGACCGGTCCACATTTGCATCTCGAGTCGCGAGGCGCTGATGGGCGGTTTCTGGATCCGAAAGCGCTCCTGAGCGCGAAGGTGCCGGCGGCCTCCCCAGACCAGGCGGCTGACATCGTTCGTCCCGGACAGGGGTTCAGCGCTCGTAGGGCACCCTCTGCGGAGGACCTGACCTCGAAGGTGCCGGCACCCATTCCGCGCGGTCGTGGCGCTGGTGGCGGCGTACCCGGACTCGACGCTGGCGGAACCGGCTTCCAGAAGCAGGACGCAGGTGGCAGGAGCGGTCCCCAGGTCGTGGTTCACAACACGATCCACGCTGGCAACCAGTCTCCACAAGAAATGGCTAGCCACATGCAGAGGCACATTACTGAAGCATGGAACTTTAGATCGCATGATCTCGAGCCAGAACTGACTTGATATTTCGATTTATACTTGAAAAAATGAACAATGGAGAGGGGCGGGCTGGTCTCGCCCCCCGTCCACTCTCGATCTAACACAGACATTACATTTGCAACGGGTTTCAAAAACCGAAACAATAGATACATACAGTGTTATTTGGATATAGAGCTTATGTCTGTTATTTTTCCTTCAAGTACTTTAGTTTCAACGAATCGATCCGTATCCAAAACTTCACGTAATATAGCCTGGCGATCCGCTTGGGGCATATCGACTTTAGCACCAAGTGCCAGGATTTTGTTGGCGTTAGCAATTTTGGCCGAAACCAGTTTTTGCCGCTTGAGCTGCGTTTCTATCTTTCTGTCTTCAGAGAATCGATCAATAATTCCTTCGACAAAAAGACGAACCTCTTTCGCAATTTTGCCGAAGCCAGCTAAATCGAGATTTCCAGGGCTCGCTAATGACATCCGAACAATTTGAAGATCGTCCCGCTCCTGTGGGGAAACCTCGTTAGCAAATAGCCTCACTTGATATCGAACGTAAGCACTCTCTTGTTCGAGATCGAACTGTAAATCTCTAAATCTCTGATTGTATGAACTTCTTCTATCTATAAATGGTAGCACGTGTATGTAACTATTACCTTGTAAGTCCCGTACCTCGTGGTTTCTAAGACGAGCGACATCATTCAAAAATTGAAGGTGCTCTAGCAACTCGGCGAATTCGATAGCAGACCACTTTCCGTCCAAATTGAGGCGGAAGCCAATCTCTGGCCTCTCGTCTGCACCGCCACCAGAAACTGCCTCAGTCATTCCCCCCCCATTCTTCTTCGTGTCGTTTGCGCTCCGGCTCGAACGACATACCAAGTAGCGGATCTAAGTACGCTTGCACTACCTCCTGGCTAGTACCAATGAGAGTGCCTCCAAAAGCGGCTTGAGCGCTACGCGGCGTAACGCTGGAGCACGAAATTCCAAACCTGATCGATTTTGGCATTCCACAGAGGCTCTGGGTAGAGCTCCTCGGGCAGCTCGTTGAGCTTAAACCTGATCTCTGAAAGGACTGCTGCTCGGCTCTGGCGACCCCGCAGCCAATCAACCCCAGACACAAGCATCTGGAGCTTCTCCAACAGTTCGCGAGCGACTTGTTTGACCTCGATCTCCTGGGCCTTGGTGAGAACCAGCGCGGGCTTCGTCAGAAGATCAAAGATCGCCAGCTCTTCCTCACTCAGGCCCTCACGGGCGGCCCTTACCTCCTCCTGATCCAGCTGGCGCACAAAGGCCTTGAGGTCCTTGAAGAACGCCTCCACATCAATCGACCCGGCATTGTAGGTAGCGACCAGCTCCTCCAACCGCTCGACCAATCCTTGGCGCGTTGGGTTCTGCCCGGCCATCCTCTCGACCTTCTCCTCAGTTGCCTCGCGGAGCTGAGCGGCGGCGGTTTTGGGCGTGGTAGCGAACAGGCTGGCGAGTTTGTCGAAGTCGATGTCTGATAGATTCACCCGACCCTCTGCGCGGTCTCCTTCGACGATCGGCGTGAGGATAGCGACGCCTTCGATCTTCTCGTCGAGCAGCGCCGCGATCCGTACCGAGACTGCCGAGATGTCGACCGGGCCCAGCTTGGCCTTCACGGCGTCCGACAGAGTGTGGATCACGGCCACCGGCCCGAGGTAAGGGGCAGCGCGCTCGTCGGGCAGTAAGGCCTTGTAGGCTTTCACGACATTGCCTGCGAGCCGCAGGAACTCACGGCGGCGTTCGTCGGGAGCGACCAATGCCTCTACGCCATTCGCGATCAACGCATTACGGGCAAATCCCTTAGCCATCAGGATTGCGTCAGTGCTTACCCCTAGAGGATCGATGAAGGCAGTCACCGTGACCAGCTCGGCCTCCAGCGCCTGGACCAGCGCCTGCTTGTCCTCGATCGGGCTCGCGCCGCCGCCAGATCCAGCGCCTGTCCCCGCGCCTGCATAGACCGCCAGGGCCTTCTGGAGGTTCTGGAACACGCCGACATAGTCGACAATCACGCCCGAGGTTTTACCCGTTGCCCGCCGATTCGCCCGAGCGATCGTCTGCATGAGCGTGTGGTTCCGCATCGGCTTGTCCAGGTAGACGGTGCTGATCGAGGGCACGTCGAAGCCGGTGATCCACATGGCGCAGACGAAAACCAGGCGTAGTGGATCGTGGGCGCTCTTGAACTTGGCCTCCAGATCCTCCTGCTGCATCCGGGCTCGGTGGGGCAGAATGTCGAGCCCCTTGGCTTTCATGTCTCCGATCTCGTTCTGCGACTGGCTGACGACCACGGCTGTATCCAACGAGCGCATCCAGGTCAGCCGTTCAACGATGGCGGCCCCTTCGGCCTCGTGTGCGGTTTTCAGCCTCTCCTCGTCCGCCGCAATCAACCGCGCCACAGCCAACTTCGTCTTGTCGTGCATGCGGACGGCTGTGGCCTTGTCGATCGCCACGAACATCGCCTTGCCCCGGTAGCCACGGGTCGCGAAGTGCAAGACCAAATCATCAGAAACCTTATCAAGTCGGTCGTCACGGGTGATGAGCTGATACTGGCGAGCGAACTCGCGGTTCAAGCGCTCTTCTTGAGCATCGTCGAGCGCCGCGTCCTCCAACAAGGCCTCCATGTCTTCGCGTAGCTCGTCGGCGTTCATCTGCAGCTCGGGTTTGCGAGCTTCGTAGAACAGCGGAACGGTCGCGCCGTCCTTCACCGATTGGGCGAAGTCATAGACCGACACGTAGTCGCCGAACATATCGCGGGTGCGGCTTTCCTCCCCTTGGATTAACGGGGTGCCCGTGAACCCAATGAACGCGGCGTTGGGGAGGGCAGCCCGCATGTTGGCAGCTAGTTGAGCGTACTGGCTGCGATGTGCCTCATCGGTGATGACGATCACGTCAGACCGCGCAGACAAGACCGGCATGGGCTCTCGGTCAGCAGTGCTGAATTTCTGGATAAGCGTAAACACATACCGCTCATTACCTGCTAGAAGTCGGCGCAGATGGCCTCGGTCTTCTGCCTGAGCATCGTTAACGTTCTTGGTAAGTGCTCCTGTGGTCGCGAAAGTACTAGCGATCTGATCGTCCAGCTCGTTGCGATCTGTGATGATTACGAACGTGAAGTTCCCGCCAAGCCGGCGCAGCACCTTCTCAGCGAACATCACCATCGAGAACGATTTGCCAGAGCCCTGCGTATGCCAAAATACGCCGAGCTTTCCCCGATTGTCCTTCAAGTGCCGGACGGCCTCAATCGCGCGATTAACGCCAAGCACCTGGTGGTACTTGCCGACGACCTTGCGCAAGCCCTCGCGGCCTTCCTCGAACAGAATGAAGTTTTCGAGCAGATCAAGGAAACGGCGCGGCTCGCAGGTTGCCCGCAGTAGCATCTCCAGGCCGACGCTCTCCGGCCCGCCCTCCTCCAATCGCTTCCAAGGCGCATAAAACTCAAAGGGCGCGTGGCTGGCCCCCATGACCGCCTCAAGCCCGTTCGATAAAATGACGAAGCCGTTGGCGTCGAACAGGCGCGGGATGGCATCCCGGTAGTCGCGTAGATTGGCGTCGTAGGCTTCGGCAAGCGGCTTGGTGATGCCTTTCCACTCGGCAAGCATCAGCGGTAAGCCGTTGACGAACCCGATTGTGTCGGGCCGGCGTTTGTGGAGCGGGCCTTCCATCCAGACCTGGCTGGCGACAAGGAAGTCGTTGTTGTTCGGCTCGATCCAGTCGACTACGCGAACGTTCACGGTTTCGAAAGCGCCATCGACGCGCCGCACTTCAACCGATACACCCTTGGTCAGGAGTTCCAGCAGGGTCCGGTTAGCCGCCACTGGCAGCATGGCTGCCCGATCCTCGGTCAGGCGCTCCTCGGCTAACGCAAGCGCCTCAGCGGGCAGGTGCGCATTTAGCTTGGTGAGCGCCACTCTCAACCGGGCAGGCAGGTAGGTTTGGCGGAAGCTGGTGCGTCCGGTTGGATTGCTCAGTCCCGGCTGCTCGGCCTGCAGGTTGACGCGCTGCCAGCCCAGCTCTTCCAGCAACTCCAGCGCAGGCTGCTCGACCGAGCCGATCTCAGAGGCGATATGGCCGGTTAGCGATAGGGCCATTTCAGGCGGCTTCCTGCAGCTCGCGCTCCGCGTCAGCGACCGAGAGCTGGCCGGAGATCAGGCGGGGGAGCAAGAGGTCACGTGAGGCAGCTAGCCGTGCGTTCGCATCCATCAGCGTGGACACCAATGTCCGAATAGGGCGAGCCTGCTTTCCAAATGCCTCTCTGAATTTCTGTGTTGGCCAAGTTATGCTGAGGGCGCTTACGGCTGACCGCGACAACTCGGTTTGGCCAGTTGCGCCGGTTCCCATGTCTTCGAAGAGCGGCTGAAGGCGAAGGAGCTGCATACCTAGAAAGTCGCGATCGGCTTCAAACAATGGGCGAACGATGGTGACGTGGCTGTCTACAGTTAGGCCTTCCGACACTTCCTCCGCCTGAGCGACACGTCCAAGAGTGCCGACGCCAGTCGAGTTGATCAGAATGTCGCCTGGGCGAAGAACTTTGTCGGCGGGCACCGCCTTGGACTGCTTGCGTGCATGTTGAAACGAAAGGCGCTGGTCTCGAATACACTTCTGATTGATCACGAGAGACGAAGATGTCTCATCGTATTTTGGAGCCAGACCACGATTTACATATGAGGTCACGTCACCGATCGTTTTCCAGGCCCACCCCTCGGGCAATGGACCATCAGCGGTGTCGACTATCGCCACTGCCTCATGGCCTGGGAAGCGAAACCGTACGAACCACTCCTCAAATAGGCCACGCGCCATATCCTCCAGCAGCGCCACCCGCTGCCGGTTGACCTCGATGAGGTCATCATAGGCACCGAGGATTGATATAATACGGCGCTGCTCTTCGGGGGGCGGAACGAGGACGGGAAGTGCCTTTAGGATGCCGAGGTTGATACCCGGCACTGCCGACCCAATCGCGCGATCTCGGATGTACTGAACCGTCTCAGGACACGCGAAAAAATAGTAGGCGTATAATGGATCAACGATCTTGCAGTTGACGCGAAGCTTAAGTTGCTTGTTTGAGATGACGTAGCTTTTAAATGGTCCGTTCGCCGGGATTATTCCAACCTGACCAATTGTACCCCAGCATGTAAAAACTAAATCGTTTGCGCTAACAGTTTGCGCAGTGAATTTATCTGCTGTGTCTTTGCTGATGAATGCAAAATCTTTACAGATGAACCGATCAAGACTCATCGAGAGGTTGGATCCTCTGATAATTGGTACTCCGGCTTCGACAAAGAATTTTGAGCTAATTGATGATCCGAAGGGCCCAGCAACACACGAGTGTTTTTCTGACGCTTTGATGGCGTCCACTGTCGACAGTTGCCAGCCTGGTCGAAGCGGCCCTTGCAGGAGGGGGTGAGCGTGAACGATCATGCCTCCAGCAACTCCGCGATGTTCTCGGCGACCACTACCTGTAACCGGGCAGCCTCGGCGTTGAGCAACTCCAGCTCCTCCTGCATGCCTTCCAGTTTAAGCTTGAAATCCTCGTCGTCTTCCGCTTCTCCGGGTTTTACGCCGACGTACCGGCCAGGGTTCAGGCTCCAGTCCTGCGCGGTGATTTCAGCGCGGCTGGCTACCTTGCACAGGCCAGGTATGTCTCGGTAGCCATCGGTCCCGAACGCGTCCTTCATACGCTCCTGGCTGCCCTGTTCGGCCTCCACAGCCTCGCCACGCCACAAGCGGACAATGTTGCCGAGAAACTCGATCTGCTCGGCTGTAAAAGACCGGTGGGCCCGGCTGTCCTGTTTGAAAATGTGGCGCGCATCAATGAACAGGACCTGGTCACCGCGTGGGCCCTTGGCCTTTCCGCGGTCGAGGAACCACAGGGTCACTGGCAGGGTAACAGTGAAGAACATGTTGGGCGACGTGGTGATGATGCAGTCGACTACCCCGCTCCCGACGAGCTTCTGTCGCATGGCCCGCTCGGAGCCACCTGCGTCACTGGCCGAGTTGGCCATCACAAACCCGGCGCGGCCTGTCTCGTTCAGGGCGGCGTAGAACAGACCAATCCAGAGGTAGTTGGCGTTGTTGGTACTCGGTATTCCCAATGGGAACCGAGCGTCGACGATACCTGCCTCATTGATCAGGCGGCCCTTGTCGACCTCCGATTGGTTGAAGGGTGGGTTCGCCATGACGAAGTCGAACTTGCCGACCAAGCGGTGGGGGTCGTCGTAGTAGCTGCTAGCTTCTTTGATGTTTCCTGAGAGACCATGGACCGCCAGGTTCAGGCGGCACAGGCGCTGCGTGTCCGACATCTTCTCGACGCCGTAGATGCTGATGTCTCGCTCAGGAGCAGAATGGTGTCGGCGGACGAACTCGGCTGAATGGACGAACATGCCACCCGAGCCGCACGCAGGATCGAAGATCTTCCCGCTGTACGGCTCGATCACCTCAACGATC
>NZ_JAGHKN010000054.1:0-22458 GCF_023093475.1 Methylobacterium sp. 37f | reverse complement strand
CCCCAACCCCAACCCCAGTCCCAGCGTCGATGACGGTCGTCACCGGGTCGCGAACGTGATGCTGATCGCCGCCTTGGCGACGAGGCCGGGGTTCGGCAGGGCGTTGAGGTACTGGGTGTAGCGCTTGTCGAAGGCGTTCTGCAGGATGAAATCCGCCTTGATCCGGTCGTTGACCCGGTAGGAGGCGAAGAAATCCACCAGCGCGTAGGCCTTGGTCGCCAGGATGGTGGCGCCGGGCGGGACGTCGGTGCGGGCGTCGACGAGGTTCAGGCGGGAGCCGACGGTCAGGCGGTCGTCGAGGAAGCGCAGGCCCAGGGTGGTGCTGATCCGGTCGGGCGGCACGGTGAGGAGGGTCTGGCGGGTGGCCCTGTCGCGGCCCTCGGTGTGGGTGGCCGCGAGGGAGACGAAGCCGCCACCCCAATCGTAGGCGCCCTCGAGCTCGACCCCCGAGAGCTCGCCCTGCGCGATGTTGAGGTACTGGAACGACTGGACCGGGATGACGCAGGGGAAGCGCCCCGGAATCCGGGCGCAGATCGAGGCCGGGATGCCCGCGAGGGCGGGCACGAAGTAGGTCGGTCCCACCGCCTCCATGTTGATGAAGTCGTCGATCTCATTCTGGAAGACGTTGAGCTTGGCGCGGAACACGTCGCCGGGGACCAGCACCTCGTTGTATCTCAGGTTGACGCCGCCCTCGACCGTGCGGGCCACCTCCGGGCGCAGGGCCGGGTTCGGCAGGATGCTGAAGGCCGGGAAGGGGTGGATGCCCTGGACCAGCGTCTCGGTGATCGAGGGCGCGCGGTAGCCCTCGGCGTAGGTGCCGTAGACCTCGATGCCGGCGAAGGGCGAGACCCCCACGGTGATCTTGGGCGAGACCCGGTCGCCGCTGGAGCGATAGGCGCCCCCCGACAGCGTGTAGGTGTCGTAGCGCAAAGCGCCGATCACCCGGAGCCAGTCGGCGTAGCGGATCTCGTCCTGCACGAAGGCGCCGGCGAGGGTGCGCGACCCCGAGGGCGTGAAGGCGCCGCCGAAGCCGCCGGCCCGGTCGCTGGTGCGCACACGATTCTGAACCAGATCGCCGCCGACCGTGAGGGCGTGGCGCAAGGGCCCTGTGTCGAAGCGGGCCGTGTTGTGGGCGTCGAAGCCCGTGGTCTCGAGGTCGTAGGTGATGCGGTCGCCCGCCCGGGTGCCGAGGCGGCCGTAGAGGCCGCTCGCGGTGTCCTGCAGGTAGGTCAGGTCGTTATGCGTGGTGGTGGCGTAGCCCTTGAGGCTGACATCGATCAGGGGCACGTCCGGCCGGGCGAATCGATAGCCCAGCGTATAGGTGTCGGCCTGCACCGCGTTGGCGAAGCGCGCACCGGCGTCGTTGGGGCCTGCATTGGTGAAGTCGAAGCGCTGCAACAGGGCCGTGCCGCTGATCTCGTGGCCGTCGGCGGGCCGGATATTGATCTTGGCGAGGCCCGCGGACAGTTCGTTGCCGGTGTCCGGCACCGTCGTGCCGAGGCCCTCGCGGTAGGGGCCGTTGTTGCGGAACACGAACTGCCCGAACACGTCGGCCGCCGTTCCGATGCGGGCGCCGAGCGCGGTCGCGTTCACGAAGCGCTGGCCGTTGGTGCCGAAGCCCTGCTTCTGCACGGCGCCGGCCGTCTCGTCGGGGGCCAGGATGTCGTCGATCGACCGGGTCCGGAAAGCCGCGACGCCGCCGATCGCGCCCGAGCCGTAGATGGTGGCGGTCGGACCCCGGGTGATGTCGACGCCGCCGACCAGTTCGGGATCGAGGTAGAACACGCCGTTGGCGCTGTGGCCCGAGGTCTGGAAGTCCTGGCGCGCCCCGTCGATCAGGACGTTGACGCGCCCGAAATCCTGCAGGCCCCGGATGTTGATCGCCTGGGCCGGATCGCTCGGGTTCTCCTGCGTGGTGACGCCGGGCACGTCGCGCAGCACCTCCGAGAGGCGGCTCGGCTGGATGCGGTCGATCTGCTCCCGGGTGACCACGCTCGTGCCCGAGAGGGCGTCGACCGCGCGGCCCGGGGTCTTCGTCGCGGTGACCGAGATGGTGTCGAGGCTGATATCGGCCCCGGGCGGCCCCCTCCGGGCCGGCGCCAGGCTCTGCGCCGAGGTCGCGTCCTGTGCCTGCGCCGCGCCGAGCGCCGTCATCGAGACGCCGAGCGCCAGCCAGGCACGGTGAGACAGTCGAGACATGGGTGCATCCGCCCAGAGCGCAGGGGAACCGTTGGCTGGCTGGCGGAGGGCTGGCTGGCTGATGTCCGGGTGGTCTGCGGTCCGGTCCGGGATGGGTCAAGCGACCGTGTCGGCCCTGAGTCTGGAAGCATTCGGATCTGCCAGCGGGTCAGTCTGCAGGGATTCCAGATCCGCTTGATTTCAAGGGGGTTTGTGACATTCCCGCCATACGCCGCGGCGGCAGCACGAAGGGCTGGCCGGGCTCCGGCAGCTGGCCGACCCGCCACGGCACGCCGAACACCCGCGCCAGGAGATCGTCCCGGATCACCGCGGCCGGCGGGCCGCGGGCGACGATCCGTCCGGCCTCCATCACCAGAAGGAGGTCGGCATAGGCCGCCGCGAGGTTGAGGTCGTGCAGGATCGCCACCACGGCGGCCCCCTCGGCGGCGACCCGCGCGGCGGCCTCGAGCAGGCCCGTCTGGTGGCGCAGATCGAGGCTCGCCGTCGGCTCGTCCAGGAAGAGCACCTGCCGCGGCGCCACCGTTCGCCCGGCCGCGATCTGGCACAGGGCGCGGGCGAACTGCACCCGGGCCTGCTCGCCGCCGGACAGCGTCGCGTAGGCCCGGTCCGCCAGTTGGGTGACGTCCGCCCGCCGGAGCGCGTCGGCCAGGAGCGCGTCGCGGGTCCGGCGGTCGAGGCGGCGGCCGATGCCGTCGAGGCCGATCCGCGCCACCTCGGCGGCGGCGAACGGGAAGGCCAGCCGCGTCGCCTGCGGCATCACCGCCCGCAGGGTCGCGAGGCGCCAGGGCGGGATCTCTGCCGCCGGTTCGCCCGCATAGGCGAGGCTGCCGGCCAGGGGCCGCAATTCGCCGCTGAGGAGCCGCAGCAGGGTGGATTTGCCGGCGCCGTTGGGGCCGACGATGACCTGCACCGTTCCGGGTTCGGCCTCGAAATCGGCCGCCTCCACCAGGCGCCGCCCGCCTGCCGCATAGGACAGGCCGCGGCCGACGAGCAGGGCGGACTCAATCATGCGCCACGCTCGACCGGCCCAGCAGGAGCCACAGGAAGGCGGGCGCGCCGACGAGCGCCGTGACGATGCCGATCGGCAGTTCGGCCGGCGCCACCACGAGGCGGGCCGCCACGTCCGCCAGCACCAGCAGCGTCCCGCCGAGGACGGCGCAGGCGGGCAGCAGCCGGCGATGCTCCGGGCCGATGAGGAGGCGCAGGGCATGGGGCACCACGAGCCCGACGAAGCCGATGACGCCGGCTGCCGCGACCCCGGCGCCCACCGCCAGGGCGACCAGCAGGATGACGCGGCGCTTCAGCCGTTCCACCGCGATTCCGAGATGGAAGGCCTCGGCCTCGCCGAGCACGAGGGCGTTGAGCCCGCGCCCGAGCCAGGGCACGAGGACGAGGACGGGCAGGATCGCGAGGGCGCTCGCCAGGACCTTGGCCCAGGTGGCTCCGCCGAGGCTGCCCAGCAGCCAGAAGGTGAGATCGCGCAGCTGCCGGTCGTCGCTGGCATAGACCAGGAGGCCGGTGAGTGCGCTGGCCAGGGCCGCCAGGGCGATCCCGGCCAGGAGCAGGGTCGCCACCGAGGTCCGCCCGGCCCGGGAAGCCACGACGTAGAGCGCGAGGGTCGCGGCGAGCCCGCCCAGGAACGCGGCGGCAGGCAGGATCGCTTCAGGCAGGATCGCATCGGGCAGCGGGCCGGCGAGGCCGAGGGCGGCGCGCAGGCGATCGCCGAGGACGATCACCGTCGCGGCGCCGAGGCCGGACCCGGCCGAGACGCCGACGAGGGCGGGGTCGGCGAGCGGGTTCCGGAACAGGCCCTGCATCAGGGCGCCGGACACCGCGAGGCCCGCGCCCACCAGGAGGCCCAGGAGGGTGCGCGGCAGGCGGATGTTGAGGATCACCAGGGCATCGCGGGCGGCGCCGGTATCGCCACCGCCGGGCTCCCCTCCCCCATGCAGCAGTATTGCGGCGACGCGGCCCGGAGGAATGGAGACCGCGCCGAGGCCGAGGGACATCAGCACGGCGCCTGCGAGGACCAGGCCGAGGATCGCCCAGACGACGAGGCCGGGCCTGCGCGCGCCGGATGGTCTCGCGGCCCGCGCCTCAGCCATGCCGGAGGTCCGGATAGGCGCGCCGCATCAGGGTGTCCGCCGCCTCGGGCGTGCGCGGCCCGAATCCCAGGAGCGTGAGCCCGTCCAGGATCACCAGCGCGTGGGCGGCCGCCGCCGGGGTCCGGCCCAGGGCGGTTCCGGGCGCGAACACCGTCTCTGGAGTCGGCGGGGTGCCCTCCGGCGCCATCATCACGACGAGATCCGGAGCGGCCGCCACGATCGCCTCATCGGTGATCGGCTTGAAGCCATCGAGGTCGGCGGCCGCGTTGCGAAGCCCGGCGAGCTTCAGGATGCCGTCCGCTGCGGAGTTGCGCCCGCCGACCATCACCCGGCCATGGGCGAGGGACAGAATGACGAGGGCCGGGATCGGGTGCTCGACCCGGCGGCGCGCTTGCGCCAGGGCGGTGAAGCGGTCCGCCACCGCCTGCGCGAGGCCGCCGGCCTCCGCCGCGAGCCCCGCGAGGCGGCCCACCTGCCGGATCTTCTCCAGCACCCCCTCGGCGGAGGGCGGTTCCCGAACCCAGCGTACCGGCACGCCCGCCTCCGCCACCAGGGCCAGCACGGCCGGGGGGCCCGCCCCCTCGGCGGCGATGACGAGATCGGGCGCCACGGAGAGCAGACCCTCGGCGGAGAGCGCCCGCAGGTAGCCGGCATTCGGCTTCAGCCGCTGGACCTCGGCCGGATAGAGGCTGGTGGTGTCGACGATGGCGATGCGCGGAGCGGCCCCGAGAGCCCACAGGATCTCGGTCACGGCGCCCCCCAGGGAGGCGATGCGGACGGCCGGCGCCTCTACCCGTGATGCCTCTGCCCGTGATGCCTCCGCCCGGGATGATTCCGCCCGTGATGATTCCTCCCGCGGCGCTTCCGCCCGCGCGGGCCGGACCATCAGCGCGCAGCCGGCGGCGAGGAGCGCGGCGCGGCGGGTCGAGGCGGGCGCGCGGGTCATTTGGTGAGGATCAGCTTGTCGTTGGCGGTGATCCGCAGGCGGTAGCGGTCGCTTCCGTGCAGGATGGTGATTTCGCGCTGCCCACGCAGGAGGGCCTGCGTGCTGACCTCCGCAGGCGCGCCTGGCGGCCTCGGCATCGCGGGGGCCTGGCTTGGGTGGGGCGCAGGGTTTGCGCCATCCGGGAAAGGCATGGGATCGAACTTCCAGGCTATGTCTTTTAGTTAAAACAACTAAAAAGAACGCTGACGAGCATGTATGCTGATAAATATTCTCGACAGCCATCGCAAGCGGGTCTATCGCACGGCTCTCATCAGATCATCCAAGAGGTTTTCCGTGTTTATCGCCATGAATCGCTTCAAGGTCGTCAAGGAGGCCCAGGCCGAATTCGAGCAGGTCTGGCTCACTCGCGACAGCCGCCTCGGCGAGATGGCGGGCTTCGTCGCCTTCGAACTGCTGCGCGGCCCGGAGGCCGACGACCACGTGCTCTACGCCTCGCACACCGTCTGGCAATCGAGGACCGATTTCGATGCGTGGACGCAGTCGGAGCAATTCCAGGCGGCGCATCGCCGCCTGCCCTCGGCGAATCCCCTCTACCACGGGCACCCGAGCTTCGAGGGCTTCGAAGCCATCCGGGCCTGATCCGGCAGGACAGGGCGAGGCGGCGCTTCGCGCACCGCAGGGTGGGGGAAGCAGCCCGACCGTTGGGACTTTGTTCGGTCGAAGCGTCAAGAGGACGGACCTTCGTGGTCGCGTCCGAAGTGCGCCCGCACCGGATATTCAGGGGCCGCCTGGCTTTCGAGGACGGCGCGATGTCGCGTTGAAAGGTCGGGTCAATGAATCTCGCCGCGTCGGACCGGTGATCGCGGCCGTCGTGACGGCACGGTCTGACGACCCGATCAGGAGTCTCGACGTGGCGTGCGGGTCCATTGCCGATCGTCCGGGGACGGCGCCTGGGAACGGCTTTCCGATCCTCGCCGGGTCCGCGGGGGTATCGATTCGGGCCGCTGGATCGGTCTCATCCCGCGGGATGGCCCGATGCTGCCGGGGCGCGGGCGCCGCGGCGGCTCGCCCGCGGCTGCGCGTCTGGTGATCAGGTGGCGGCTGGCCGGCCGCGCAGGAGGCCGCCGAAGCTGTGGAACGGCAGCCACAGCAGCTTCAGGAACGCCCGGATCGTCAGGACGGCGGCGACGGTGAAGAGCGCCAGCAGCGTTTTGATCATGGGGTAGACTCCTTGTCCGAGGCCGCAACGGCTGCGTGTTCCAGGATCCCGGCCGTTCCCAATGGGCTCGGAGAAACGGGCGGGATTAAGGACTGGCCGATGAATTTCCGACGCGCCGGCGCGATCGCGGCGCGAATGCCGTCCTCGGCCTCCGTCCCGTGCTCCCGCCCCGGCTCCCGCCCCGGCCCGTATCGCGGATCCACGGCGGTACGGGCGCGTGGCCAAGCTGGGGTCGCAGTGGTTAATAAAGCGTGGCGCGGGCCCGGGCGGGCGGTCCGCAAGGGACCCTGCTATGGACCTCGACCTCCCGTCATGACCCTCGACCTCCCGTCATGACCCTCGACCTCCCGTCATGACCCTCGACCAGTTGCGGATCTTCGTGGCGGTGGCCGAGCGCGAGCACGTCACCCGCGCCGCCGAGGCGCTGAACCTCGTCCAGTCGGCGGTGAGCACCGCCATCGCCACCCTGGAGGGCCGCCACGCCACCAAGCTGTTCCATCGGGTGGGGCGCGGCATCCAGCTGACCGAGGCCGGCCGGGTTTTCCTGGCGGAGGCGCGGGCCGTGCTGGCCCGGGCCGAGGCGGCCGAGCTGGTGCTTGCCGATCTCAGCGGGCTGCGCCGGGGCACCCTGGCGATCCAGGCGAGCCAGACCATCGCCAGCCACTGGCTGCCGCGCCACCTGGTGGCCTTCCGCCGGGCCTATCCCGAGATCGCGATCCGGCTGGAGGTGGGCAACACGGCGGACGCGGCCGCTGCCGTGCGCGAGGGCCGGGCCGAACTGGGCTTCGTCGAGGGCGTGCTCGACGATCCCGCGCTCGCCAGCGCCGATGTGGCCTGGGACGACCTGGTGCTGGTGGTGGCGCCCGGGCATCCCTTGGCGGAGGACCGGGCGATCGGCCTCGACGATCTCACGGCGACGCCGTGGGTGCTGCGCGAGCCCGGCTCCGGCACCCGCTCGGCCTTCGAGGCCGCGCTGGAGGCCAAGGGCCTGTCGCCCGGCCGCCTCACGGTGGCCCTGGAACTGCCCTCGAACGAGGCGGTGCAGGCCGCCGTCGCGGCCGGTGGCGGAGCGAGCGTGCTCTCGGCCTCGGTGGTCTCCGGGGGCCTGGGCGCCGGCACCCTGGTGCGGGCCCGGTTCGCCCTGCCGTCGCGGCCCTTCCGGGTCCTGCGCCACCGGGCGCGCTATCGCAGCCGCGCGGCGGATGCGCTGCTCGCCCTGATCGCGGCGGCGACCGAGGCCTGACGGCGGCCAAGGTCTTTCGTTTTCGTTTGTCGTGCCGGGATAACCGGTTTTCACGGATCCCTGCCAAACTCTACAGGATGCCGAGGCCGTGGATCAGCCCGAGGCTGACCGCGCCCAGCGCCAGCAGGGAGAGGATCACGGCACACGTCACCCGCAGGCCGGCCCGCGCCACGACCCGGACATCGACCCCGAGACCGAGGGCCGCCATCGACACCACGGTGAGGAGGTTGGCGCTGCCGGACAGGGCCGGAAGGGCCGCTTCGGGGATCAGCCCGGCCGAGCGCAGCCCCGCCAGGGCCAGGAAGGCGAGGATGAACCACGGCACCAACTGGTGCAGCGCGACGCGGCCCTCCGCCCGATCCCGTCCCGAATTCGGCCCCGAGTCCGGCCCTGGCAGGGGCCGGCTTAAAGAGAGCGCCAGCACCACGGGGCCGAGCATCAGAACCCGCACGAGCTTGACCAGGGTGCCGACCTGCACGCTGAGCAATCCGATGGGGGCGGTGGCGGCGAGGACCTGCGGCACGGCATAGACCGTGAGGCCGGCGAGCACGCCGTACTGCATCGGCGAGAGGCCGAGCAGCGGCACGAGCAGCGGCAGCAGCAGGACGACCAGCACGCCGAGCACCGCCGTGAAGGCGATGGCGGCAGCGACCTCCTCGCCATCGGCCCCGATGACCGGCGCGGTGGCGGCGATGGCCGAATTCCCGCAGATGGAATTGCCGCAGGCCACCAGCATCGCCATGCGGTGGTGCAGGCCGAGCGCCCGGCCGACACCGTAGCTCGACGCGATCGCGACCGCCACGACCCCCGCGATGCCGAGGAGGAGCCCGGGTCCCGCCGCCCACAGCGTGCCCAGGCTGAGCGAGGCGCCCAACAGCACCACGGCGACCTCCAGGACGGTCTTGGCCCCGAAGGCGATGCCGGGCTGCCAGCCCGGTGCCGGAACCCACAGGCTCCGGACCAGCGTGCCGATCAGGATGGCGAGGACCAGGGACTCGAGCCAGGCCCGGCCGAAGACGGCGACCTCGACCGCCTCGAGCAGCATCGCCCCTGCGGTGACCGCGAGGCAGAGCCCGAGGCCGGGAACCACAGTGCCGGAAATCACGGTGCCGGAAACCATAAGGCGCAGCGTCGCGGCGGCCGGGTGGCGATCTGCCGGTGGTGGTCGGATGGACATGGTCGGCTCCGGGTTGACGCCCGGACGGTCCCATAATGCCATCATTCTATCCAACAGAACGTCAAGATGACTTTGTTCAATAAATGAGATGAAAAAGGAATCGACGAGACCGTCCCGCAGGATCGTCATCGGAAAAGAGACGGTCTCGACGAAGATCGAGCGCGGATCGTGCCGGATCGCGGCACGTCCCTGGCAAGGGACGCTCCGGCAGGGTTGCAGGGTCGGCAGACCCGATTCTCGTTCGAGAGCGATCCGGGGCAAAAGGACTTTTCTCGGCAAGGGCGCGCGATCGGCCCTTCCGGCGACGCGAAGCGAGAGACCGCATGACGAACCGACGCTGCATCCTCCTCGGCGCCCGCGTCCAGGAGGGGGCCGGTCGCCTGGGCTGCGACATGGGGCCGAGCGCCTATCGGGCGGCCGGCCTGGCCGAGACCCTGTCGGGCCTCGGCCTCGACATCGTCGATGCGGGCGACCTCGCGCCGGCCGCCATCGTCGCGCGCGACCATCCGAACCGGGCGCTGCGCCATCTCGGAGCCTTCGCGGCCTGGACCGAGGTCCTGGCGGCGGCCGCCTATGCGCACAGCGCCGACGCGCTCCCGATCTTCCTCGGTGGCGACCACAGCCTGTCGGCCGGCACCCTGTCGGGACTCGGCCGCCGGGCGGCCCAGGAAGGGCGTCCGCTCTTCGTGCTCTGGCTCGACGCGCACGCGGATTTCCACACCCTCGACACCACGACGAGCGGCAACCTGCACGGAGTCCCCCTCGCCTACGCCACCGGGCGCCGGGGCTTCGCCGCCTTCCTGCCGGCGCCGCCCGCCCCCATCGACCCGCGCAACGTCTGCCTGATGGGCACCCGCAGCCTCGATCCGGCGGAGCGCGTGGCGGTGCTGGAGGCCGGCGTCCTGATCCACGACATGCGCAGCATCGACGAGGCCGGGGTCGTTGCACCCCTGCGGGCGTTCCTCGGCCGTGTCGCGGCGGCCGGCGGCCGGCTGCATGTCAGCCTCGACGTGGATTTCCTGGACCCCGGCATCGCCCCGGGGGTCGGCACGACGGTGCCGGGCGGCGCGACCTTCCGCGAGGCCCACCTGATCATGGAGATGCTGCACGATTCCCGCCTCGTCGGCAGCCTGGACCTCGTCGAACTCAATCCCTTCCTCGACGAGCGGGGGCGGACGGCGCATCTCATGGTCGATCTCGCCGCGAGCCTGATGGGCCGGACCGTGCTCGACCGGCCGACGCAGAGCTACTGATGCCGGATCGCGGCGGGCGGTTCGGCATGGCTTTCCGATCAAGTCGGAGCATCTCAGGATTGTAAAAAATTACCCAAGCTCGTGTGAGGTCTTTCGTAAGATGTCTTAAGATAATTCCGGGCATCGACAAGATTCAACGGGACCGCATCATGCAGGCCGAAGCGCAGTTCGAGGAGCAGGAGCGACTGGCGGCCCTCGATCGCTACGACATCCTCGACACCCCGCAGGAGGAAGTGTTCGACCGCATCACCCGGCTGACCCGGCGGATCTTCGACATGCCGATGTCGACCATCACGCTCATCGATGGACATCGCCAGTGGTTCAAGGCGCGGTCGGGCGTGGACGCCTGCGAGACCCCGAGGGGACCCGCCCTCTGCGATGTCGCGCGGCACGCGCCGCGCGCCCTCGTGGTCCCGGATACCACCGCCGACGATCGCTTCGCCCGCAATCCCTTCGTGGTCGGCGCGCCGCATATCCGGTTCTATGCCGGTGCGCCGTTGCGCACGCCGCAGGGGCACAGCATCGGCACCCTGTGCACCATGGATACGCGGCCGCGCCCCTTCCCCGACGATGCGGTCGCGTCGCTCACCGACCTCGCGAAGATCGTGATGAGCGAACTGGAGCTGCGTCGCATCGCCATGACCGACAGTCTCACGGGCGCCCTGTCGCGCGGCGCCTTCCGGGCGGAATGCGAACGCACCCTGGACCTGGCGCTGCGGCATCGCCACGCCCTGAGCTGCATCATGATGGACCTCGATCACTTCAAGGCCATCAACGACCTGCACGGCCACCCGGTCGGCGATCGGGTCCTGTCGGAGGTGGCCGAGAGCTGCCGCAGGGGGCTTCGGGTCTCCGACGCCTTTGGCCGGGTGGGGGGCGAGGAATTCGCGGTTCTCCTGCCGCACACCGATCTGGCCGCGGCGATGATCGTCGCCGACAAGCTGCGCGCGTCCGTCGTCCAGCTGCAGGTGCCGACCGCCCCCGGCACCCTTCGGGTGAGTGCCAGCTTCGGCGTCGCGGCGCTGGACGCCTCGGTGAACGGCCTCGATGCCCTCTTGGGGCATGCCGATGCCGCCCTCTACACCGCCAAGACCGGGGGGCGGAACCGCTGCGCGGCCTGGACGCCGACTGCCGCCCCGCTCCCGTCGCAGCCCCTGCGCCGTCGGGTGCTGAAGGCGGGCCAGATCACCTTCAACGGCGGTCGCTCGGTCCTCGATTGTACCGTGCGCGGCCTGTCCGAGACGGGGGCGGGCTTGCGGATCGTCAGCACGGCCGGCGTGCCGGAGACCTTCAAGCTGGCGATCGGGGCCGATGAGGTCTCCCGCCTGTGCCGGATCGTGCTCAGGAGCGAGGGACAGCTCGAAGTCGAGTTCGTCTGAGGGCAAGATATCAGGAGCAAGATCCCAGGAGCAAGATTCCAGAACAGGGACGTGTGCGGCGGCGGAAAGCCCGGTTCAGGCGAGCGCCCGGGCGTGGGATGGCTCGAGGCCGAGCAGGTCGGCGATCTCGGCCCGCGGTTCGCCGATCAGATCCGCCAGGGTGACCTGGTCGAGAACCGTCAGGAACGCGGTCAGCGCATCCGCCAGAACCTGCCGCAGGCGGCAGGCCGGAGTCAGGAGGCAGGCGCCTCCGGCGAAGCATTCCGCCATCGCGAAATCCTCCTCCGTGGCCCGGATGACGGTGCCGAGACGGATCTCCGCGGCCGGCTTTCCCAACCGCAGCCCGCCGCCGCGGCCGCGCATGGTCCGGATCATTCCCAATTGTCCCAGCTTGTGAACCACCTTGGTGAGATGGCTCTCCGAGATCCGATAGGCGCGGGCGATCTCCGCCGTCGAACTCTGACGTTCGCCGTTGACGCCAAGATACATCAGGATGCGGATGGCGTAATCGGTGTACAGCGTGAGCCGCATCGGGATTCCTTCGGACGTGCCAAGTTTAACTTCGCGAAGCGCTCGGCCTCCGCTTAGTGTTCAAGCTGGGTTTCACACCCTCTCCGCCATCATCCTCTCTGGGATTGCCTTCAGGCTCCCCAGATCGGCCGCGATATTCCGTAGGTTGCATTGAAATTGAATATCGCTCAGCGGAAATATTCGACGCTATACTCTTCCTAGTGATGTGTATCATAAATAAAGTCTGATCGAACAGGGAGTCCTGCTGCAAAATTTGATGTTTGTTATATTTTTTTGAGGGGACCGGACCGGATCGTCGACGACCCTGGTCCCGGCAGTCTCGGCCCAGACTGTCTCGGCCTACACGGCTCGCTTCAAGCCGGTGCGAGCCAAGCTGTCGCGATCACTCGGAGATGCGTGTCGAGGACCGAGGGGCGGTGCCGGACTGCCGGCGTTCTGCCCAGTCCCGGTCCCGCGCGGCCTGGGCGGCGCGGACCTCGGCGGACCAATGCTCCCATGCGGGATCGACGGGGCGCGGTCGCTTCGCCGCGCGGGTTGCCGCCCGTTTCCGCCGGGCCTCGTCCGCCTCCTTCTGCCGTCGCACCTCGTCGGCCGTGATCGGCTCGGGAGGCGGCTTCGGCTCACCAGCCCGCTTCGGGGCCGGGTCCGGCCGGGTCCACGGGGAGGGGCCGGTGGGCTGGGGCCGGCGCGGCGCATCCGCCGAGCCGGGTCGCGGCGCATGGGCTCGATCGACCAGGGCCAGCGCTTCGGCCAGGCTCAGGCCGGCCGCCGCGGCCAGTCGGGTCGCGGCGGCGCGCGCCGCCGCCCGTTCTCCGGACGTGGCGCCGCGCTCCATCAGCGCCCGACATTTCGCGAAGCGCACGCGATCCAGGATCGAGGGCTGTTTGATCGATGCTCCTTTGGACGTCTCGACGATCTCACCGAGGCGCAGCCCTACGCCCAAACTCGGCGCCCCGCTCCTGGTGATGGCGGTCATCCACAAGGCAGGCCCGATGCGGGGCGCGTGCGTCAGGGCACCGCGAACCGGCCCTCGGCCTTCCTACAACAAAGCGGGCCTCGGCCCCAGACATCACAGGTGACGCTTCGTTCCACATCCGGCCCAGGAGATGCCCCATGCTTGTCGCAGGTTCGATCCGCTGGCTCCTGGCCGTTTTCGCGTTGATCTCGCCGTTCGCTGCCGCGACCTGCAGCGACGCCGTCCGTCAGCCGGAACCGGAGACGAACGTGGTGTACCGCCACTTCCTGTAGGGTCTTCCGCATCGGGTCTTTCGCGGCCCCGTTGCATTCGGGGGCCAAACCCGCGACCTTGCCGGCCCGGCTCAAGGCCTCCGACCCGTCGAGCATGTCCGCCTTCACCTTCATCCACGCCGCCGACCTGCATCTCGGCAGCCCGCTGAGCGGGCTCGCCCTCAAGGATCCGGACATCGCCCGGCGCTTCGCCTCGGCCGGCCGACGGGCTTTCGAGGACCTCGTCACGGCTGCGATCGAGCGGAGCGTCGCCTTCCTGATCGTGGCCGGCGACGTCTATGACGGCGACTGGTCCGACAACACCATCGGGCTGTTCTTCGCCCGGCAGGTCGCCCGCCTCGACCGGGCCGGCATCCCGGTGATCCTGGTACGCGGCAACCACGACGCCGAGAGCGTCATCACCCGCTCCATCACCCTGCCGGCCTCCGTGCGCAGCTTCTCCGCGACCCGGGCCGAGACCCACCGCCTCGACGAGCTCAAGGTGGCGCTGCACGGGCGCAGCTTCCCCAACCGGGCGGTGGAGGAGAACTACGCCCTCACCTACCCGGCCGCCCTTCCGGGCTGGTTCAACATCGGCATCCTGCACACCTCCTGCACCGGCCATGCGGCCCACGCCACCTACGCCCCCTGCTCGGTGGCGGACCTGACGGGGCGGGGCTACGCCTACTGGGCGCTCGGCCACGTGCACGACTACGCCGAACTCGCCCGCGACCCCTGGATCGTGTTTCCGGGCAATCTCCAGGGGCGCAGCATCCGCGAATGCGGCCCCAAGGGCGCCGTCGCGGTGTCCGTCGCCGACGGACGGGTCCAGGGCGTGGAGCGCCTGATCGTCGACCAGGCCCGCTTCCACCACCTGGAGGTCGATCTCTCCGATCTAGCCGGCGAGCGCGAGGCCGTCGTCGCCATCGAGGAGGCCCTGCGTCCCCTCGGCGCGGCGGCCGCCGAGCGGCTCATGGCCGTGCGGGTGCGGCTGCACGGCGAGACCTCCGCCCATGACCGCCTCGCGGCCGACCGCGACGGGCTCACCGCCGAGATTCAGGCCGCTGCCCACCGCATCCACGAGGATCTCTGGCTGGAGCGCCTGAGGATCGAGACCGCCCGCCCGCGCCGCGCCGTCACCGAGGCGCGGCCCGACGCCTTCGCGGCCATCGATCCCGCCACCCTGCTGCAGGCGGTGGACCGCGACCCCGAGTTCCGCGCCCGCGCCCGGGCGGCGCTCGCCGAGATCACCACCAAGATGCCGGGCGTCCTCGCCGAGGCGGAGGATTTCGGCGCCGATCTCGATGCGCTCTGCGCGGAGGCCGAGGCGGTGATCCTCGGTCGCCTCTCCGGCCGCACGTGCTAGAGGCTTTCGTTCTCGTTTGTCCTGTCGGGAGAACCGGTTTCCACTTAACTCCCTGACAAACGCCAGACGGCGGCTCGGCGGAGCGGGCGTGTCGCTGGTCCGCAACCGGCGCCCGTCCCTGGCTCATGTCTCCGGTGCACGTTCCGGAAAACGGCTCGGGAGATGGCGGGGTGACGGGTCTGCCATGTGCGGGGCCCGACCGGCCGCTTGCGGAGATCGCCGGCGGGGACCAAACGTCGGACTCCGACTCCCGGACACTCGCCGCCCAAGGTCCCGATGCGTCTCCTCTCGCTGGCCCTCGAACGCTACGGCCCCTTCACGGGCCGTACCGTCACGTTTCGTGAGGATGCGCGCCTGCACGTGGTTCTGGGGGCCAACGAGGCCGGCAAGAGCTCGGCCCTGAGCGCCGTCACGGATCTCCTGTTCGGCATCGAGACGCGCACCCGCTACGACTTCCTGCACGACATGCCGCAGATGCGGATCGGCGCCGAGATTCGGGCCGCCGACGGTCGCCGCCTCGGCTTCCGGCGGCGCAAGGGCACCCGGAACACCCTCGTGGATGCCGCCGACGCGGCCCTGCCCGAGGACGCCTTGGCGCCCTTCCTCGGCGGCCTGTCGCGCGACGTGTTCTGCCGCGCCTTCGGCCTCGACGCCCGCTCGCTGCGGGCGGGGGCGGCCGAGATGATGGATGCCGAGGGCGAGGTCGGCGCCAGCCTGTTCGCGGCGGCCTCCGGCCTGCGCGGCTATAGCGGCCTCCAGGCCGAACTGGACGGGGAGGCCGCCGGCATCTTCATGCCGCGCGCCGCCCAGAGCCGGACCTTCTACCAGGCACTCGGCCGCTACGACGAGGCCCGCAAGGCGATCCGTGCCGGGGAACTCCGGGCCGGCGACTGGCGCGACCTCAACGGCGAGATCGAGGCCGCCGGCGCCGCACTCGACGAGATCAAGGCGGCGCGAGGGCGCCTCGCCGTGGAGCAGGCCCGCCTCGCCCGGCTGCGCCGGGTCGGACCCCTGCTCCAGGCCATCGACGCGGTGGCCCTGCGGGCCGAGGCCGAGGCCGATCTGGTCACCGTCCCGGAGGCCTGGATCGATCGGCTCGGACAGGCGCTGGCGAGCCTGCGGGCGACGGGCGAGGCCGTCACCCGCACCGAGGCCACTGCCGCCGAGGCGGTCCTGGCCCTGGAGCAGGTGCCGGTGGACGAGGGTGTGCTCGCCCGCGCCGACGCGATCCTGGAGGCCTTCCGCGGCACCGACCGCTTCGACAAGGGCGGCCTCGACCTGCCCCGCATCCAGGGCGAGGCCGACGGCTTCGCCCGCGAACTGGCCCAGCTCGCGGCCCGGATCGGGCTGCCCGATGCCGAGGTCCTGCGCGCCCGCCAGCCGTCCGACTCGGCGCGCACCCGCATCGAGGGCCTGATCCGCGCCGGCCGCGAGGACGCCGCCGCGCTCGCTCGCCTGCGCCAGGACCTCGCCGCCCGCCGCAGCGAGCGGGACCGGCTCGCCGCCGCCCTTCAGGGCGCCGGCGGCCTCGTCGATCCGGCTCCGCTGCGGGCCGACCTCAAGCCCTTCGCCACCCTGCGGCGCGACCTCGACCGGCGCGACGACCTCGACGGTGCCCTGACCCGCGAGGCCGCCTCGATCCGGACGCAGGCCGCGCGCCTCAGCCCCCCGATCCCGGATCTGGCGGCCTTCACCGCCGGGCGCCCACCCTCGGCCGAGGCGGTGACGCGATACCGGCGCACCCTCGACACGGCGATGCGCGAGCGCGACCGGGCCGCCGACCGGCTGTCGATGGCGGAGACGGCGGTGGCCCAGCGCCAGGCCCGTCTGCGAGCCCGCGCCGCCGGGCGGCCGATCCCGACGCGGGACGACCTCCTGGCCCTGCGCAACCGCCGCGACGGGCTCCTGGCCGCCCTCCCCGGCGGGGCGCCGGAGGATTTCGCCCGCTTCGGCGCGGCCCTGGCCGCCACCGATCGCGCGGCCGACGATCTCGTCGCCGATGCCGCCCGTGTCGCCGAGCAGGATGCCGATCATCGCAGCCTGGAGGCCGAGCAGGCCGAGGCCGCCGCCGCCGCGGAGGCGCTCGCCGCCTGCGACGCCCGCCTCGCTGAGGGCGCGAGTGCCTGGCGCGCGGCCTGGGCGCCGTGCGGAATCGACCCCGCCGCCCCGGCCGAGATGGCCGCCTGGCTCACCGAGGTCGAGACCCTCCAGGATTCGGCCCAGGGTCTGGAAACCACCCGGCTGGAGCAGGCCCGCATGGCCGCCCGGGTCGAGGCCTGCCGGGCGCCCCTCGCCGATCTCAGCCGCCGGGCCGGCCTGTCCGACCTCGACGGCCTCGATGTCGGGCGGATGCTGGCCCGGCTCGAGGACCGGCTCGCCGAACTCGCCCAGCGCTGGGACACGGTGCGCGAGGCCAAGGGCCGCGCCGAGGCGGCCGCCGAGCAGATCGGCGCCACCGAGGCGGCCCTTGCCGACGGGGTGGCCCGGCAGGCGGCGTGGCGCACGGCCTGGGGGCCTGCCCTCGCCGAACTCGGCTTGGCGGCCGAGGCCGGGCCGGACGAGGCCGAAGCGGCCCTCGTGGCGTGGCGGGCGGTGCCGGCGGCCCTGTCCGAGCGCGACAACCGCCTCGCCCGGGTCAACGGCATCCTGCGCGACCTCGACGCCTATCGGGGCGCGGTCGCGCGCCTGACCGAGGCGGTCGCGCCCGATCTCGCCGCCCTGCCCCCCACGGCCGCGATGAAGGCGCTCCACACCCGTCTGCAGAACGCCCTCCGGGGCGAGACCCGCCGGACCGAGCTGGCGCGCCAGCGCGACGCGGCCGAGGCCGCCCGGGCGCAGGCGGCCCGGGCGGCGGAGGGCGCGCGCGCCGAACTCGCCGGCCTGCTGGCGGAGGGGCCGGCGGGCGCCTTGCCGCCCGGCACCGATCCGGAGGTGCTGCATGCCCGCCTGACCGCCCGCCGGGCGTGCCAGGCCGAGCTTGCCGAGCGGCGGGCCGAACTGGCGCGCATGGCCGACGGCCATGCCGAGGCGGACCTGCGGGACGAACGCGCCGCCCTGACCGGCGACGACATCGAGGGCCTGCTCGCGAATCTCGCGGCGGAGGAGGACGACCTCGACCGGCGCGGAAAGATCGCCTTCGCCGATCGCGACCGGCACGAGCGCCGCCGTGCCGAACTGGAGAACGGCATCGGCGCCGAACTGGCGCTCGCCCAGCGCAAGGCGGCGGAGGCCGAGCTTCAGGCCAATGCCCGGCACTGGGCGGTGCTCAAGCTCGCCAGCCTGATGCTGGGGACCGCCATCGGCCGGCACCGCGCCGGCCAGCAGGACCCGCTCCTCACGCGTTCGGGCGACCTGTTCCGGGCCCTCACGGGTGGAGCCTTCTCGGGCCTCGCCCAGGATTACGACGCCTCCGACACGCCCCGCCTCGCCGGCCGGCGCGCCACCGGCCCCCTGGTTCCCGTGGAGGGCCTGAGCGAGGGCACCCGCGACCAGCTCTACCTCGCCCTGCGGCTGGCCTACCTGGAGGATTACGCCACCCGCGCCGAGCCCGCCCCCTTCATCGGCGACGATCTCTTCCTCACCTTCGACGATGCCCGCACGGCCCACGGACTCGAGGCCCTCGCGGCGGTGGGCGACACGATCCAGCCGATCTTGTTCACCCACCACCGGCACGTGGCGGACCTCGCCCGGGCGCGGCTCGGCGATGCGGTGGACGTGCTCGATCTGTAAGGGGCGCCGGCCGGACGGGACGGCTCAGAAGCGGTAGCCGAGGCCCGCACCCACGACGAACATGTTCAGGTCGACCGCGACCGCCACGCCGGCGATCGTGTAGGACTGGCGCGGCACGAAGACGTACTTCGCCGAGGCGTTCCCGAACCAGTTGCCGATGAGGTGATAATCGAAGCCGGCCTGGAGCACGGCGCTGGTCTGCGCCTTGAGCGAGAAGTCGGGAATCTCCTTCGCTGGGTTGATCGCGATGGGGGCGGTCACGGCGACGCCGACCCCGAGATAGGGATTGAAGCGCGCGCCGGGCAGGAGGTGATACTGCACGATCGCCATGGCGGCGGCGTTCCAGATCGATCCGATCGCCAGGTCGCCGACCAGCGAATTCCGGATCTTCGGGCGAATCCGGACCGCGCCGACCTGGCCCTCGATGGCGATGTGATCCGTCAGGAAGTACGACACGTCGCCGTCCGGCAGGAGAGCGGTGGGCGTCTTGTTCTGCCCGCCCACGATGGCGATGCGGGAGGTCTGCTCGACGGGGATCGTCCCCATCAGGCGGCCGCGCACGAGCCAGTCCCCGGCCCGCAGGCCCGTCTCCGTTCTGTCGGGGGGCGGGGGTGACGGCTCCGCCGTATCGAGGGAACGCGGGGGCGGCTCCGCCGCCTGGGCAGCCCCGACTCCCGGCGCGAGCGCGAGGCAACCGGCCAAGCCGCCGATCAAGCTGCGGGCCAAGCCGCCGGCCAAGCCGCCGATCAAGCAACCGGAGAGGACCAGGCTTGCGGGAGCGGGGAGCGTCGACATGGGGTGTGCTTTCGGAGGTCCGGACCGCGCGACGATCTCGGGGGCTCTAAGGACCGGAGCGGCGAAGCGTTCCGAGGGGTCCAGGCATGACCTAGCCAGGAGAGTTGATAAAACTCTTAAGTATGCTGATTTCCGTGTCTTTAAATGTCGGTCTCTAGGGTCTTACAGGTGAATAACCACCGGTTGCATTTATATTATTCAGATAAAAGTCAGAATATCGATGTGTGCCGATGATGTGCGTCCCCGGGGATCTCGGTTTCTCTTGAATGAGAAGAGCTATGATCGTCATCAGTGACCGGAAGGATTGTTTGACGGCGAGTTCGTTCTTGCCGGGAGCGATATGCAATGATGCTTGATCTCTATACGCTGCACTTTGCCAGCGCTGCCAGTCGGTGCGCCTACGTCGTCGTTTTCCTCGTGATGGCCCTTAGCCAGCGCCAGCAGACGTATCTTTGGCAATGGATGGGCGCCATGGGAGCGTCGATGCTCGGGTCGCTCATCATGATGCGGGTTCCTTCGGAGACTTCGCCTCCGTTCTGGATCACGATGATCGTCTATTGGCTGTACGGCGGAAGTCTGGTCCTGTCTTGGACGGGCCTGCGCAGCTTCTTCGGCCGCCCCGTGAGGATCGATCTCGCCCTCGCGCTGGTTGCCCTTCCGGGCGTCCTCCACCCGCTCCTGCTCTGTGCCGGGGCCTCCACCCGGCTGGCCTTCGCCGCCGTCTTCGCCTGCTGCCTCGTCGTGGTCCTCCTGGCGGCCTACGAGACGGTGCGCCTGTCGCCCGGCACCGAACGTCTCTGGTCGCAGTCGATCGAGTCCTTCGCCTTCGGGTGCTATGCGCTGGTCTTCGTCGCCTCGATCACGGTCCTGGTCGGGACCGACTGGCCGATGGCCTCGGCCGAGAGCGAGCGCGCCTCCATGATCCTGGATCAGGTCATGGGCGTCTTCGTCTATTTCGGATATGTCGCGATGGCGGCCGAGCGGGCCAATCGCACGCTGCTGCGTCAGGCCGAGACCGATCCGCTCACGGGGTTGTCCAACCGCCGCGGCCTGCAGAAGATGCTGCGGCACCGCTTCCCGGCCCCGGGCCAGCATCCGGCAGGCGGCGTCCTGATTCTGGACATCGACCGGTTCAAGTCCATCAACGACCGGTATGGCCACGAGGGCGGGGATTTCATCCTGGCCGCGTTCGCGGCCCGGATGAAGGCCACCCTCAGGGCGACGGACATGATCGCGCGCTGGGGCGGCGAGGAGTTCCTCGTCGTGCTTCCGGGGGCCAATCCGCAGGAACTTCTGCTCGTCGCCGAACGATTGCGGGTGAGCGTCGCGGACCGGCCGTTTCTCCTTCCGGCCGGGGCGCTGCCCGTGACGGTCAGCATCGGGGCCGCCATGATGGGGCCGGACGAGCCGAGTTTCGAGGGCGTCACGCAACGGGCCGACACCGCGCTCTACCGGGCCAAGGCCGAGGGCCGGAATCGCGTCTGCCGCGAGCCGACGCCCCCACCGGAATCCGGGCGGGCGGTCCAGGGCGTCGACCTGTCGCTCGCTCCCTTGCCATCTGCGGCCCTGCCGCTCGCCGAACTGCGTCTGGTCTAGGTGCGTAATCCTGTGGTGTGATCCTGTGGTGTATCCTGGGCCGACCACCGCGCTCGATCCGGTCGGCCCCGGTCACCGATCGGCCTTCGGTGAGGCCTGCGCTTTCATCTCCGATCCAGGAGGACGCCTCGTGCCCGGGCGCTTTCGTTAAGTGCCGGGCGATAGGCCTTCCCGGTCAGGAAAAACTCAACACGGCAGATGGAACCAGGGTTGCTCCGATGTTCGTCCTCATTCTGGATGATGCGCCGCTCAACAACATGCTGATGGTCGAGGCCATTCGCGACCTGCCGGGCTGCATCCCGCGCGATTTCCTCGATCCCGCGGATGCCCTGGCCTTCGTCCGCGAGAATCCGGAGGAGATCGGCGTCGCGATCTGCGATTTTGAGATGCCGGGCATGAGCGGCATCGACTTCATCCGGACCGCCCGCATGGTTGCGGGCTTCGAGCACGTTCCGGTGATCATGGTGACGAGCCTGGACCAGCGCAGCCTGCGCCGGGAGGCCCTCGCCGCAGGAGCCACCGATTTTCTCAACAAGCCCTTCGATCCCATCGAGGTGCGGTCCCGCGTCACGAACCTTCTGGCCCTCAACCAGGCGCGCCGGGTGCAGATCGACCGCGTGGCCTGGCTCGATCGCGAGGTGAAGGCCGCCACGGCGCTGATCGCCGCGCGCGAGCGCGAGATCATCAACCTGCTGATGAAGGCCGCCGAACATCGCGATACGGAGACCGGCAACCATGTGGCGCGGGTCGCGGAATCCGTGACCCTGATCGCCGAAGAACTGGGGCTTGCCCCGGAGAGGGTGGAGCAACTCAGTCTCGCCTCCACCATGCACGACGTCGGCAAGATCAGCGTTCCGGATGCCATTCTGCGCAAGCCCGGACGCCTGTCGGAGGAGGAGCGGCGCGAAATGGAGACGCATGCCGAACGGGGCCGCCGCATCCTCGAAGGCAGCGCCTCGCACCTCGTCCAGCTCGCGGCAGAGATCGCCGCAACCCATCACGAGCGTTGGGATGGTGGCGGCTATCCGGCCGGTCTCAGCGGAGAGGACATTCCGCTCTCCGGGCGGATCGTCGCGGTGGCGGACGTCTACGATGCGCTCACCTCCGACAGGCCCTACAAGAAGGCCTGGTCGCATACGGATGCGGTGCTCCACCTCCAGGCGGAATCCGGTCGTCATTTCGATCCCGCTTGCGTCGATGCCTTTCTGAAGGGACTCGGCCGCCGGGCATGAGGCCGGCCGGACTCATTCCCATTCCCCGTTATTTCTCGCGTCAGGAAGATTTGCCTTAATCCTGATCCGCGCCACTGGGCGATGAATGGAAGTTTTCGGCAAACAAGCTCAGGATGTCGATAAACGGTCCTGAGGCAACGTGGCCTCATGAGAGCCGACAAAGCCGTCACGCCTGCTACCACGTCTGCTATCAAGTCTGCTGCCGGGTTTCGCGCGAGCCAGAGCGGCGGCGTCCTTGTTCTTGCAGCCCTCGTCTTCCCGGTCCTGACGGGTCTGAGCGCTGTGGCCATCGACTATGCCTCGCTGGTCAAACGGCGGGCCGAGCTCCAGCGCACCGCCGACAGCGGCGGCATCGCGGGCGTCAACCCGTTCAAGCTCGCGAATGCCGACGATGCGGCGGCGATCCGGACCGCGAAGGAGCGGCGCAGGGCGACGCACCTCCGCCTCGCCCTCCCTCCCTC
>NZ_JAGHKN010000053.1:0-23297 GCF_023093475.1 Methylobacterium sp. 37f | reverse complement strand
TCGCTTTGGTGGTCCAGCACCATCCGCACCGCGCGGGCACGGACCTCAGGAGAATACGGTGGGGTTCGCTTCGTCATGGCTCCATCCTCTCAGGAGTTGGAGCCTCCGGGAAACCCGGGGCGGTTCATCCCACGCATAGCTGCGCGGGTTCAGTCTACCTGAGGCATGACGGAGATCGCGCTACCGATGGGCAAGGCTCTGCCGTTCCGGCAGCTTCTTGGTTGGTTTTGGTGGCAAACCTGTCCCCAGAGTTATCCCCTTATCCGTGGGATGCATCGCTTTGCACCCTATGCCTGATTGCCATTGGGGCTTGGGCTTATCCCCACGGTGGGAGGCATCTCCCGCACGCGCGCCTCTACGCATCCACGCCTGCCATTCGCGACTGATGACGCGCACTAGGTTCGGGCTGTTCTTCCGGCCCTCGTGGCGGCGCTCCTCAATCGTCACCAGCCCGTCGCCCTCGGCCAAGCGGATGGCCGCCTGCGCCAAGCGCCTGCAAACCCCGGCTCGGGCCGCGATGGCATCGATGCAGAGGCCGCACACACCCTTGGCAGCAACCTCGTCCCCAACGATGCGGAGGACTGCCCGCTGCCCCTCCGTGAAGCGTGCAGCGATCTGAGGCGGCAGGGGACCGGAACAGGCCAGCAGCCGGCGTCGCTCCAAGGATGCAGCTCGATCCGTGCTCCTGAGGCTCCTACGCGGCGGGAACAAGCTCGCACGCCCCGCCGGGATGCCGATCGGTCGGATGCCTTCCCGGATGGCGCTACGGCGCCCATGGAGGCGTTCGGCGAGGATCTGGGCCTCATGGTCGCCCACGACCCCTTCCCCGTGCCCCCGCCAGAGCTGGCGCGATAGTTCGTCCATCTGCGCGAGCGTTCGCGCGCCCTCAATCGCGGCCTGCATGGCGGCGTGAAACATCGGTCCCGGTCCCTTACGGGCCGCGGTCAGGCACAAGGCACGACTTCACCGTTGACGGAATTGGCGTTCCGTCTTGACACCCAGAGGGGTCATATGGCTTGTGGGGGACTGACAGCGGCCACCACAGGCCATTTCGATTTCGCGGCCCTCCAGTTTGGCGACTGGGGGGCCGTAGTCGTTTCAGGGTCTATCTCGCGGCGGTGATCTCTCCTGATGCCAGCTTACGACTCGCCCCAAAGGGCGAACGCAGCCAGACATGCCATGTCGCGTGGCGGGCATGGTTAAGTCAACGGTAGGACCTGCCCGATCCATCGCCACCCGGAAGCCAAGCCCCCATGACGAGTGATGACAGCGGCGCCCGGGATCGGCGTGAAACGAAGGCTGCCAAGCATCTGGAAAGGGCTCGCGCAGGGGGCGAGGCGCAAGCTGACTACGACGCGACCCAGCAGGCCACCGAGGACAAGACAGTGCGCCTGAAGGCCCTGAGGCTGGCAAAAGAGAAGGCCGACAAGGCTTAGAGCCGACGCACTGCACCTTTCCGGCTGAGCGGTCTTATCTAAGGAGATCTCAGCGGGCGGGCGTTTACCATGTGGTACCTCTACGGCTTCGTCCTGCTCGCGGGCGTCGCTAATGCCGTTCAGGCTGGTCAGAACGGTACCTTGTCTAAAGGACTGTCGCAGTCGCTGACCGGCGGACTCGTGGTTGTCGCCGGCACGGCCACCTGCATCCTGACCGTGGGCCTGCTCACGGGGCGCCTAACATGGCCATCGCTCGACCAAGCGATCCAAATGCCCTGGTGGGCTTGGTTCGGCGGCATCATGGGCGGAGGCATCATTCTCGCCCAGTTCTTTATCGCCCGGCAGATCGGAGCTGCGGCCTTCCTTGGGCTGTTCGTCACCGCAGGCGTCGTCACGTCGGTCCTGCTGGATCATTTCGGATGGGTCGGCTTCGACCAGCACCCAGCTAGTCTGGGGCGCATCGTCGGTGCCATCTTGATCATCGGGGGCGTAGCACTCGTAGGTCTCTGCTGAACCCAAAGTTGGATTAACCCTCGTTATGCGACCCGACTTTCACCCAACGGGGCAATCCGAGATGGTTAATTTTGTTTTGAAGCATTCAGAACACAGGGTCTTTCGTACAGTTGGTGATGGAAAGGATTTTCCATGCGCTTTCAGACTGCACTCCTCGCTTTGATTTCGCTTGGCTCCCCAGCTCTGGCCCAATCCGCACCTCCCGGACGTTTTGGCGGTGGTCAGAACGATACTCTGCTGAATGAGCTACGCACTGCGCCGGTACCCAAACAGGCTCCAGACCTGGATACTATGCAGCTTGCATCCGCTCAGCGTGAGCGAGCTGCCTCAATGGAAGAAAAGACAAACGGCCTTTGGCAATCTTGGACAATGTCGATCTGCGAGGGGTGCGGAGATACCCCTTCTTACAAGAAGACCGTCAGCGATAATTTTGCCAATAAGAAGCCTCGTTACGCGACTGGCTCGGAAGGTAGCGCATTGAGACGTCAAGCTCTTACGTCGAGCTCAAGGACGCCGGATAAAGCTCCCCACAGCCTCTATGCGGACCTCTCCACCGAGAACATCAGCCAGATCCGCCGGATGCCTGGGCAGTAGGCGTCTCAGTGTGAGGACGCCAGGACATCAGGTGGTCGGTAAGGCAGCGAGCGGAGGGTAAGCCTCATCTGCGTGGCGCTCGCCAGCCGGCCGCTTTGGCCTCGTCCTCCGAGCAGAACATGCGCTCGCCGGCGCGGTCGTTGACGCGGGTCCGCTCGTAGTCGCTTGAGCCAGGCAGGTGGTAGATCCGCTCGCCGCCGGCCGAGATGTTGCCTTTGATGTTGCAGCCGCTTGCCTTGCTCGGCGGCGTGACGGTCTCAGGCCGTGAATGCTCGCCACCGGCGCGCTTCTCCCGGCGCCACTCCGACGGCTCCTGGAACGTGCCCGCCCAGATGCCAAGCCGGAGGGCTTTCGCGGTGTGCTCGGCGTTGGCGTAGTCCTCGGCGTAGCGCCGGTAGGCAGTGGCGTGGCCCTGGCGGACCATCCAGGCGTTCAGATCTTCGGCGTCGGCGCGGCAGACGGCGACGACCCGGCCGTAGCGGTCAGTGTCGCGCGGATCGCAGGTCACGAGGCGCTTGCCGATGTGATCGGACAGGGCCAGCGCCGCCGCCTGGCCGCAGCGGTAGTCCTTGCCGGCGACGTCCTTGCAGACCTGCGCGCTCTCGGGCGCGTCGATGCCGTGGAGGCGGATGCGCGTTCCTCGCACCTCCAACGTGTCGCCGTCGATCACCGAAGCGCGGCCGACGATCGGATCGGCAAGGGCCGGCGTGGCGAGGAGCAGGACGAGGAGGAAGGGCCATGAACGCATGCGGAGGCTCTACCATACTGGAAGGCACACCTTATTGGGCCGTAGGCATGAGCGGCGCCTTATCGAGGATTGGTACCGGGAGCACCGAAAGATAGCGGAGCCGATCGAAAGCCTAACCCGAGCCATGCGCGATATCTGCTGCGCGTGATGAGTTGTAACTACCTGCGTCGTGCTTTGCGTTTGGTGCTGGTTCATGGCGAGAAACGACCCGACCTTCATCCGCTGAGCGCAAGTTAAGGCATTTTTATTTTGTCACGGAAGCGTGATTTAAAGCATCGCCGGAAAATAATTAATAATCGAAACTTTTATATAATGAGGGACGTAGTGACCGTAGATGAAGAAATTTTTGAACTGTTTTGGGAGATCTGATGCGCGTTCTGTGCCTCATCCTCTGCGCAACGTTCGGACTTGGAAGCCCTGCCTTTAGTCAGGGAAAACGCCAGCCTCGTCCTGATTTACCCCCCACATCCAGCGCCACCAGCGACGAGAAAGCTGCTGAAATAAAGAAGGCGATTGAGCGCGGACAGGCACGGCAGCGAGCTACCGACGAACGCAACACGCGCATTTGGCGCCGGTGGGACTTCGCCGTCTGCATCGGCTGCGGACCAATGCCTAAAGGTTTTCGAACCGTCTACACCACACCAGCTCGGGTGCTGGCTGGCTTCATAGCGGCCGATGATGACGAGCGGCAACGCGGTCTCAGGCTTTAGGAGAGGCGATACCATTATCTGCGCCCCAGCGGCCCGGCCAGAGCGCTCGAACAACCGTTTTACTCAGCCGTTGGTCTGGAATAAAAACCGGAGAGGAAACGATGGGCGAGAACAAGCAAGACCCGCTGGACGTCCCGATGGATCAGGTGATCACGAGGGACGGGAGTAGCGATCCGAAGGGCTCCGAGCCCAAGGGTGACGCCGCTGAGACCAAGAAGATCGCGGGCAGCCACACCGGGGAGACGGCAGATCCGGCTGAACGCTTCCCCGAAGAGCCCGAAGAACAGAACGACCTCGCCTGATACTGCCTGCGCGGCCCGGGCACCGTCGATGTGCGCCGGGCCTATCGTTTCCCGGTGTACTCCTTGGATTACCCCCAGCCGACGGGCTCCGGACACTTTTGCTCAAGGATACGATCGAACTGCGTGCCGCTGCCGGCGAGATGAATGCATCGCCGGATCTCCCCGAGCTGTTCCACCGGAGAGGCGCCCACGACCTGCGCCGCGGCCGTGACCTCCCGCAGAATGCACTCGAACGCAGCGCTGGTCATGCCCAGACTTACGGCGACCGCCTCAAGCCGATGGAGCTCGGCCGCTTCCTCGCTGAAGGTCATGCGGTTCCCTCTCGAACCCGCGCCCCCGGGCGATCCTGGCGGACGTCGGTGAACGCCTTAGACAGCACCGCTCTGCCGTTCTGGTCGTAGACCTCTACCCACCAGGCGGACCAATCCAGGTGCCCGCCGTGTGCCATGAGGTCGAGGGCGACCCGCTCGGCCTGGAGTCGCACGAGCGCCAGCGTCGGCAGCCGCCGGCCGCGCAGATCGGCGACGAGATCGTGCCCATCCGTGCAGTGGAAGCGGTAAAGCCGGGTCGGCATTGGTCTTCTACCCCGCACTCCACAGGCGTCCACGGCGCCTTTTCACGGCTTGGCCGTTTCGATTGAACCACGCCCGGCGATGCGCTTTGTTCCCGTTGTGTTCTAGCAGGAACCGGACGCGAGATGCAGGCCCAACCCAACGACCCCCCTGTGGACATCCGCTTGACCGAAGCGGAGACGATCGCGCTCGCCTACCATCGCGCCGCGCGCGGTGACGCCTGGGCTGCACTCGTGCAGTCCGTCGAGGATGCGTTGGGTGATCTCGCCGAGGCCGAGCGCCGGACCGTGCAGCAGCGCCGGCTCATCTCGCGCGGCTACATCCGCGACGGTGCGATCTACCCGGACGACGGCCGATGAAGCTGCTGCAGGTCGCCGAGCTCGCACCCCATAGCGCCGGCACGGTCCGCATTCCGATCCAAGGCGCCGCGCTCTGCGCCGGCTTCCCGTCGCCGGCCGACGACTTCCTCGAGGGCTCGCTCGAACTGCCGCGCTGGCTGGCACCCAACCCACCCGCGACCTTCGCCTGGAACATCTCCGGCGACAGCATGCGCGGGGCCGGCATCTTCGATCGGGATCTGGCGGTGGCCGATCGCAGCCTCAAGCCCGGCAACGGCAGCGTCGTCGTGGCGATCGTCGACGGCACCATGAGCCTGAAGCGCCTCGTCATCGAGGGCAACGTCGCGCGGCTTGCCTTCGACAATCCCGACCTGCCGGCCTTCGCGGTCGAGGATCTGATCGAAGGTGAGATCTGGGGCGTGGTGCGCTTCTCGATCCGCTGGCACGTGGCCCGCGCCGGACTGGTGCGATGAGCCGGGCCATCGCGCTGATCGACGGCAACAGCTTCTACTGCTCGTGCGAGCGCGTCTTCGATCCAAAACTCGCCCGGGTGCCGGTGATCGTGCTCTCCAACAACGACGGCTGCGCCATCGCCCGCACGGCCGAGGCCAAGGCGCTCGGGATCAAGATGGGCGATCCCTGGTTCAAGATCCGCCAGCAGTGCCAGCGCGAAGGCGTGCGGGTCTTCTCCTCGAACTACACCCTCTACGGAGACATGAGCGCCCGTACGAACGCGGTCTACCGGGACTTCTCGCCGGCCGTGGAGATCTACTCGATCGACGAGAGCTTCCTGGACCTCTCGGACGTGCGCGATCGGGACCGGGTGACGCTCGCGCGGGATCTGCGCGCCACGGTGCGAGCCTGGACCGGCATTCCGACCTGCGTCGGCATCGGTCCGACGAAGACGCTGGCGAAACTCGCCAACCACATTGCCAAGACGATCCCGGATCTCGACGGGGTGTGCGACCTGACCGACCCGGTGGCCTACGACCACTGGCTCTGCCGGATCTCGGTGGCCGAGGTCTGGGGCATCGGCCGAGCTTCGCTCGCCAAGCTGATCGGCCTCGGCGTGGACACGGTTGCGGATCTGCGCGACCTCGACCCGCGTCCGGTGCGCAAAGCCATGACGGTGGTGGGCGAGCGCATCATCTACGAGCTACGTGGGCTGGCCTGCCTGCCGCTCGAACTCATGCCGGCCCAGCGCAAAGGCTGCGCCGTGACCCGGTCGTTCTCCCGCCGCATCACCGAGCGTGAAACGCTTGAACAGGCGGTCGCCGCCCACGCGACGCGTCTCGGCGAGAAGCTACGACGCAGCGGGCTCGGCACTACGCACGTGTCGGTCTTCTATCACACGTCCGAGCACGACCGCGGCGATCCGATGCGCTCGGTCTCGACGACCGTGACGTTGCCGGAAGCCACGAACGACACGCTTTCCCTGATCAAGGCGGCGCAGGCCGGGGTGGCCCGCACTTGGCGCGAGGCGCCTGGAGACCGTCCCTGGCGCTACAGCAAGGCCGGCGTAGTCACGACCGACCTGAAGGTCCTTGAGGATGCGCCGCGGGCGCTGATCGGTCAGCTGGACCGCGAGCGCAGCGCTCCGCTGATGGCTGCGATGGACGCCTGCAACGCACGCTTCGGCCGGGGCGCCGTCGTGCCGGCCCGGGCAGGGCTTACAGAGAAGCGCACCTGGTCGACGAAGTTCGAGATGCGCAGCCCGCGCTACACCACGCAGGTGGCCGAGCTACCGACGGCCCACGCCTGAGAAACGGCGCGCCGCTCGGTCTCCCGGAGCTCCAAAGGATCGCAGTCCCGCCTCACTGCGGGGCCGACCCCGCCGGCGTTACCCTCCGATCCAGGTGAGCAAGCCGGCAATGCCGGCGCTGGAGGCCAGAATGCAGATCAGAACGATCACCATGCACATCAGGAAGTGCCCGTGTCGGCGCTGCTGATGCGCGATCTCCGCCGGTAATGAGCGATACCGATGGGGCTCCTCGGGCATGCTCAGCTCCCCAGTGCGTCCAGATACCCTTGCGCGATATGGCGGGCGGTCTCTCGGCCAACCTCGATGAGGAGGGCTTGAACAACGGTCTTCAGCATCTCCTGGCCGAGGTCCTCGGCGATCACGCCGATTTCCGTGGCGTGCGCTCCGATCCTTACGATCGGGGCGACGCCTGTGTTTGGTTCGGTAAACGCGTCAGGCATCAGCAAGCCATCCGATCAATGCATTCTTAGATTGCATACAGTTCGGATGGGTATCAATGGCCGAAAACTAACGTCCGAACCTCCAGATCGGCACGGCGCCGGTCGGCCGCCCCGGCGTGTCTCGATAGTAGGTCGTGTTCACGAACCGCATGCGGGTTTCGGCGATCTCGGACACGCGCTCCGCACCGAGCACCAGGGCGCCGCAGAAGTCGGGGCGAACAGTACCGACCTCAGGGTGAACGCCGAAGATCTCGAGCGTGGTCCAGCCGAGAGCGACCGCCTCATCCGCCCAACGGTCTAGGAAGTCGACGCACGCCTCATGCGCGCCTCCCCAGGATTGAAGGGTGAAGCCAGGGCATGGGACGACGCTGGGACGCAGATCCAGGAAGCCTTTACGCCAGGGCGCAGGGTCGGCAGGGACGAGCTTCGGTTTCGCTGAGGCTGACATGGGGTCCGGCGGCTGTTGCAGGCCGGACGGGATAGGGGAGCGGCTGGGTCAATGCCAGTCGGGTCGAAGGAGTACGGGCTCAGGATGGGCGTCGGCTACAGGGTGCTCAGGCGTGCAGATCACCCGTTTTCCGTGATCCTGCGAGACTGATTGCGCTCCTCAGAGGGCGATGAACCTCCCCGTAGGTGGGTCGCTCGTAGCCAGTGCGCGACTGAGCGTAGATGACTTCGCCCAGGGTGCCTGCCGTCTGCATCAGCAGCGCCGCCTCACACATGGCTGCGATACGAACTCCGAGTTCACGGGTGTGTATCCGGCCATAGAGGAAGACGGCCAGCTGGGCACGCGTGCGCTGAGAAATGCCTGCTATGAGGTTCGACAGCGTCTCAGCGTCGGCGCGGTAGAGCCGACCGAGCATTTCAGCAGGAACCGGACAGCCATCCTCAAAGTCGCGGACGGTGATGAGATGAGCCTGGTTCACGGTCACTCCTGCCTGCTGAGTGCAGCAGGGTGGGCAGGATATGGTTAACCAAACGTGAGAGACCCTGCTGCCTGACAGGGAGGAATGGCAGCAGGGCTCTGTCTGCTCGTTACGAAGGAGCGGATACGCAACTTGGCTGGCTGGCAGGATGGCTCAGACTGGTTAGCCGGATCTCACACGCCCCAAGGCAGCACGGGCTCAAATCGGGATTGTTGTCGGGTCAGACGGCCTATCCAATCGCCCGTTTCCCGTCCGGCCCCTTGGTCAAACTGGCCCATTTGGCGCGGGTTGAGGCGCAAAACCTTTAATACCGCGTGCGCACGCCCGCTACGCGCGTGCGTGGAGACGGTAAACGGGTCGCCCGTGGCTCCCAGGAAGCATAAGGATTGTAAGGGCGGTCCGGTACGATTTTCGGCTCTCGGCTGTCCTGGGGCATCCTGGGCGATCCTAGGGGGTATCTAGCGCCGCAGCCCAGCAACCTCCGTCTATTTACACTGCCTCAAGCCATCGTCGCAGGTTCGCTGCGGCGGTCCGACATAGGCAAGCCTGCCCCCGCCGCCCGATCTGGTCACGGGACCGGCGGGGTAGGATCGTTCATCTCACGCTGAGCCGATACGCAACTTGGCTCAGGGGTAGAATGACGGAAGGCGGTTAGCCGGATCTCAAGCGCGCTATGATAGCGCAGCTTCAAAATGGGAATGGCGTCACCGCTCAGCGTCTGCCTTGCTCGACCAAGCCGAGACGCACGTCTTGGTTCGCCTAAGCCACAGAGCCGCCAGCGGTGGCCGAGATGAAAGTGACGGTCGGGCGGCTCCGGCATCGTGTCTGACGCTGTCCCATATCCTTTGGGGCTGCTCAGGGTGCTCGGGACATGGATGTAGCAGCGGCTTGCTCTACGAAGGCAAGACACCTCTTTCGTGCTTCCGGATCCTCGATTTTCAGGAAGGCTCGTAGCAGCGCTGCCGATTGAGCAGGCGCTGTCTCGGACTGCTCTGCTCCTGGTGCAAACGTCTCAAGAGGAACCTTCAACGTCTCCGCGATCCGGCGCAGGATACGACCAGATCGGGCGGAAGGCTGCTTCATGAAAGGCTCAGATTTGTGGCGGCGACGACGCCATTTGGCAAGCCGCGTTGTAGCTAGGACAAAGCCAGACACAGCCTCGGTCACGAGGTTCCGCAAGCTTCAGTGAAGGGTCAACGTTGGCCCAATGCTCCAAGGCGCATAACCGTTGCCCAACCGAAGCATATTTCGCTCCAACAAGGCACCTCGTGGAGTAGAAAACTCTCCCTCTTGGCGCCGACGGTAGACCTTAGTGTATCTGCCTGTATCCAGCCTCATGGACGGATTGGGATAGCTCGTTTCCAAGTTCAAGAAGGAGCATATCAATGAGAGTTCTCAGGACTTCATTGCCCTCATGAGCAACCAGCTTACGAAGTGCGATCAGGCTATCGACAAGACGCTCAATGACTTCAATCCGCTCGCTATCACCAGCTTCATCGGCGCGAGCGTCGGTGATGTCTACCGCCATACCAAGGCAGCGGACACCTCGCCCCTGTGCGTCCGCCTCGACTTGCCCACGCGCCGATACCCAATGGACAGCTCCATCGGCACGAAGAGTTCGAAACTGTGCTGCGAACCTTCCAGCAGTCCCATGTGCCTCGTGGACAAGCTCGGCGACGCGATCCCGATCATCAGGATGGATGCCAGAAAGGAACGTGGCCAATGGCATCCCACTCGCTGCCCGTTCAGGTGCAATTCCAACTAGATTGATCAGCGAACCAGAGAGATACACTCGATCGGCGCGAAGGTCGTTCTCCCATGTGCCGATGAAGCCGGATGCATCCATTGCAGACTGGATTTCGGGACTTGCAGCCCTTTCGCGTTTTCCATCGGACGGCATGAGGCACCTCTTAGGGACACACCTTAACATGCCTCAAATTTTCATGTTCCATCGGCGTTGCAATGAGGCCGACGTAGCGCGGGTATCCTTATTGCGCCTTCCTCTCGCGAAACCGGATGCCGGCCCCTCCCCCGTTCTCGGGGATGAACTCAAGGCCAGCGGCTTCCAGGGCCCCGACGACGGCCCTTACGTTGTTCGCCATCCCAGTCGCAGGCCCTTCACTTGCTTCCATTCGCTTGAGCGTCGGAACCGAGATGGAAGCAGCAGCAGCAAGCTCTGCCTGTCCCATTGCGAGGAGCACACGCGCGGCTGCGATCTGCCTTCCTGAGATGGGCGATTGATCCTTTTGGTTCATTTCGATCTTTAAGTGTTGACCATCGGCTCTTAGTGATCCATAAGTATCACAACAAGCCATTCAGTCAACGGACTAACCCCGATGTCCTTCCGCCGCGCCATCTCTTGGACCGCCGCCACCCGCGACATGCGGAACGACCGCGTGCAGCTCCCCGCCGGCTTCCTCTCGGCCTGCGCCCTGGTCGAGTGCTTCGTCAAGACCCACCGTCCCCTCGTCGTCGCTGGCAAGTTCGATCGCGCCGCGATCATGGCTCACGCCGCAGCCGCCGCGAAGGCCCACCAGATCCGCACCGGCTCCACCTGGGCCGCCGGATGTCCGTCTCGCTCAAGGCTGCTTGGCAGGTTGCCAAGGCCGCCCAGCGCGCCGCTGCTCACTGAGGCCCGGCCGATGACCATCCACACCCTGACCCGGCGCTCGCTGTTCGGCGGCGCCCTCCTCCTCGGTCCCCTGATGCGCGTCGGCTTCGCCATGCCCTCCTACCCGCGGCTAGCTGCCATCCGCATCACGGAGGCCGCAGACACCGCGCATCGCGCCGCCGGGCTGGTCTCGGCCTCTCGGCTGGCCGGTGGCGTCCTCTCCCCTGAGTGGCGCGTCCGCCGCATCGAGACGGCGCGGGCTCGGTTCGCCGCTCGGTCTGAGCTTCACGCCCTGACCCCAACGACGCGAGCCGGCGCCCTGGCTCTCGTCCGGTACTACGGCGACCGGGTGAGCCACGCCCATCCAACAGGCGCCCACGGGGCCAAGCACGCCGCTCTGCGCCGCCTGCGCGAGGTCTTCGCCCGTCCTGGCGCCTACCCGCTGGACTGCACCGCCTGGGCCTCGCTGCCCATCCCGGCCGACTGAGCGCTCCGCGCCTCCCGGCACCGCCCCTTCCCTCTCCTGACTACCCCAAGCCCCGGAGCCCCGGTTATGGCATCGACCTCGCACGCCCTCGTCATCGAGCACGTTCCCTTCCACGCTGACCCCATCCTCGTGGCCATCGACCACCACGACGAGGCTTGGGCCGTCTGGCAGTCGGCAACCGACGCCCTGGTGGCGCGCCGACACGTCGAGATGGAAGGCGCCTTGGCTCGCCTCCTGGCGACGCCCTGCGCGACGCAGTTCGGCGCCCTCGCCCTCCTCCGTCATCTGCGCTGGCACATTCAGCACGACGGCATCACCGATGCGGCGGTGCTCGCTCGGGCCGCGGATCTGGCATTGTACCTGCGCCTCGACTTCCCAGCGACCGAACCCGCCCGCGCGCCCCTCGCGCCGGCCCTGCGGCTCCTGAGCAGCCTCGGCGAGGCAATCGCCGCGCTGTCCCTGATCTGCGGCGGCCTCGTCGTCATCGGCCTCGCCACGCTCGCCTAGTTTTTCCCGAGACCCTTAGTCACTGAAACCCTGAAAGCCGGAAAAATCTCACCATGCGCAACTCCTTCGCCCGCCTTGCTACTCGCGACACCGCCCGCCCCTCGCTGCGCGAGCGCGCCGCGTCCCTCAAGGCTTCGGCCTCCCGTGTGATCCGCCGCAAGCCGGCTGATACCGCCGCGGCCGCGCCGGCTGCTGCGCTGGCTGCTGACCCCATCCTAGCGGCCATCGCCGAGACACGGCGCCTGACGATGGCCCGCACCTGCGCTTACAATGTGGAGCTGCCGGCTGGGGAGACGGAGCCGAGCCCTGAACAGAATGCGGCGACCGATGCGTTCTTCGCCCACGTCAATGGCGTGCTGCTCAAGACAGTCCCGACCACGGCGGCGGGCTGCGTGGCCCTGGCTCGCTATGCTGGCAAGTTCTTGGAAGATGAGGGGTACGCCCTCGATGAGGACGAGGCCAACGAACAGCACGTCCGCATCCTCGACCTGATCGCCTGTAGTCCGATGCTTGAGGCGGCTCCTTCCGTCCGGCCTGCCGGCCCACTGCTCTCCGTGATCGGTCGCTATCAGGCTGCTCGGGATGCCTGGGGCGTCTACTCCAATCGGATCAGAGATGAGGGCTGGGACGCTCTGGGCGGGTTCGACCTCGCAAGCGCGGAAGAACAGCGCCTCTCGCTGTCATGGAGCGATCTTGCGACCGAAGTCCTGGGGACCACCCCGGCCACGGAAGCCGGGCGCTGGGCGCTCGCATCCTTCGTCGAGGCATGGGTTGCCGATTACGCCAATACGAACGGAGCGCCGCAGGATAGCGAACGGACCGCTTTCGGCGAAGTTTACCCGGCGCTGCTGAAGGCGCTGCGGGCCTCCGTCCCAAGCCAGGGCTGATCCGGTGAGCAACGTTCACACTTTCGCCCCTCGTCGCCCGGTGTCTGCCCCTGTGGCTCCGCCGGTGCCCTCCGCGGCTGAAATCCGGCGCCAGATCGAGGACGCGGCGCAAGCGGCTCTCGACACCGCTGACCTGCTGATTGCCCTCCTCGACCAGATCGAGGGGGACACCGATCGGGAGGACGGTGCCGACGCTGAACCCTCCCTCGGCGCGCCCGAGAACCATCACGCGAGCCAAGTCGTCTGGCTGCGCGGCTCCTCCTCCGACGCCGAACAGGACGCCGCTCGATGAAAACCCGGATCACTATGCGCGCTGCCTTGGCGCTGGGCCTTCCCGCCGTCGCCCGTGGCCTCGGCCGCCTCAAGCGCATCCGCTGCGCCCTCCTCCGCGATGCGGGGCACGAAGTCGGACGTGGGAACGTCATCACGGCAACGGTCCTCGTCGCCCTCTACATGGTGGCCGGCTGATGGGTGTCGTTCCTTCCATTCCCCAGGCTGTGCCGGTGCCGTCCCTGGTGGGCCTCGCCTGGATGGGCTTTGAGCTCTGGCGGGTGCGCCGGCTTACCGCTGGGATGGCACGGGCCAGGGCGCGCGGAGACGACGCGGCGGCCGATCGCTGGCGGGCACGGGCAGAACGCGCCGTCGCGGATCTCGACAGGGCGCAAGTTCGGGCACGCCCTAGGCGCCCGCTACGCCGGCCCCGGAACCCCTGAATAGCGGGGTTCCGCGTTTCAGGTGTTCACGGGCAGAATGAGGGCGCGGCGATGGCTGCGCCCTTTCTGCGTTCACTCGGCCTCAATGCCCTCGGTCCCGCGCTCGCCCGTGCGGCGCTCCACGATGGGCGGCTGCTGATGCTTCAACAGGGCATCGTTCAACGCCTCGACCATCAGCGCCTCTAGGCTCAGATCCTTGTCGGACGCGAGATTGCGCAGGGCCATCCATCCGCGCTTGTTGATGCGAACCTGAACCGTTTTCATGTCCTGCGGGGCTCGCCGCGGCGTCGGCACCCGCTTGCCGCTGGGCATAGATGCTTGCGACGCTGCCGGGGTGTCTACCGGCGGCGGCGGTGCCGCCTCGACCTGGGGCGCGGGCTGCGCTGCCTTGGGGACTGCAAGGTGCGTGAGGGTGGGCCGCTTAGGTGCCGCCATCGTTCGGGCTCTCAGGATCTCAGAGTTTCAGGGGGTCAGGATTTCCGGGGGAAGCTCTCGGCAAGCTTCGTAACTGCCGACCACATGGCCGCGATCTCGGAAGCTGCTCGGCCGTCAGGGTCATACTCGGTCACACTCTGGCCGGTGATGAGCGCGTGCGAGAAGCTGGCCCGTTGCGAGACCTGACCAGGCAGGACAGGCGCGCCCATGCTCGTCAGGACGATACGGGCCTCCGCAACCACGCTTGGTTCGTTCTCGCGCGTGATGGGCGGGGCTGCATTGATGATGCAGGCAATGGGTGCCTTAAGGGCGCGGGCCATGTCCAGCGTCTTGCCGGCGGCCTTGAGGTCGAAGGGCCCGGGACGCACCGGGACGACGGTCACGCTGGCCCGGCTCATCAGCGACGCCATCAAAGGCGCATTGTGCGGGGCGCTGTCGATGATGACCCAGGCGATACCCTCCCCGGCCGCGGTGTCCAGTATCGGCCCGATGTTGGTCGCGTCGGCCTGAACGAGTAGCGGTGTCTCGGCTTGGCGGCTCGTGTACCAATCGGTAAGCGAGCCCTGCGGATCGGCGTCGATGAGGAGCGTTTTGCCCTGCCGTTCGGCCAAGGCCCCGAAGTGCGCGCAGATCGTGGATTTGCCGGCGCCCCCTTTCTGGGTCGCGACGAGGATCACATGCATAGGGGTCGCGTCCCGCGTCGGGGGTTCAGGGGTCCAGGCATTCTGGCGTTCACGGCTTAAGGATTTGCTGACGGCCTGAAGCTCGGAAACCATGACGACCGGGGTTCGGGCAAGCGGGAAACACGGAAGGCTCGATTTGCTTATTTCAGGGTTTCAGGATTTCGCGAATTCAGTTGCGCCGGGTATCCTCTCCTTGTAACTTCCGATAAGCGTTCTTCTCGAAAGTTTTAGCGTTAGGTGGGGCCTATGGTATCGCTCTTCACGATAGGGAGGGGCGAAGACGCAAGTGCCGGCCTGACGCCTGCATCACGCGACGCTCTGCCGGCGGATCTCGCCTCCGTCGTTCAAGCCTACCAGCGAGCGAGCAAAGCCGACGCGACCGTGAAGGCATACCGGGGCGACGCGGTGCTGTTCGAGGCATGGTGCGCCGGGTACGGGTTCCGCTCCTTGCCGGCCTCGTCCCAGGCGGTCGCAGGCTTCCTGACGTATGAAGCCGACGCGGGCCGGGCAGCCTCGACCATCGGCCGGCGCTGCGCCGCGATCCGCTACGCGCACCAGCTCGCGGGCCTGCCGGACCCGACCGACAACGAGGACGTGCGAGCGACCCTGAAGGGCGTCCGGCGGACGATCGGCACGGCGCCGAACCAAAAGGCGGCCGCAACCGCCGAGGTCCTGGCCGCGATGCTGATGCGGACCCCTGACACCCTAACAGGCAAGCGCGACCGGGCCTTGCTGGCGCTGGGCTTCGCGGGGGCCTTACGGCGCTCCGAGCTTGTCGCCCTAGACGTGGCCGACCTGCGCGAGGACAGCGACGGCCTGCGTGTGATTGTACGGCGTTCAAAGATGGATCAGGAGGGCAAGGGCTTCGAGAAGGCCATCCCACATGGCCGCTTCATCCGGCCGGTCGCCCTGGTCCGTGAATGGCTCGAGGCGGCCGGGATCTCCGATGGGCCTGTGTTCCGGCCGGTGTCTCGGTCGGGGAGGGTGCGTGTCGCGGGGAAGTCTGCGCGGCCTCCGCGCCTCACAACCCAGGCCGTCGCGGACGTGCTCAAGCGTTACGCCGCCGCTGCCGGGCTCGAAGCCTCGACCTTCGGGGCGCATAGCCTACGGGCCGGGTACATCACGACAGCGGCCGAGCTGGGCGCGGATCTCGCCCGCATCATGGATCAGTCGGGGCACCGCGACCCGCGCACGGTCGTCGGGTACATACGCCGAGCGAACGCCTTCAAAGACCATTCGGGCTCCGGCTTTCTGTAGGCGGTGGCCTAAACGAAAACGGCCGGGGTTTCCCCCGGCCGCCCTGTAGTAGTTATAGCTAGTCCGCTTAGCGGAGGAGCTGCAGGATGCCCTGCTGCGCTTGGTTAGCAAGCGAGAGAGCCGAGATACCAAGGGACTGACGAGTGGTCAGGGCCTGTGAGTTCGCTGCCTCCTCGTTGAGATCTGCGTCGGTGAGATTTGACGCGCCGTTCCCAAGAACGTTGACGAGCTGCTTCGTGAAATCCTGACGGTTCTGCACGACCGACAAGTTGGATCCGAAGGTAGAAGCTGCAGCTCTGAGCGTATTGGTCGCAGTATTCAGGGCAGAAACGAACGTTTTTACATCGGCATCACTCTGAAACTTTGCAGTCGCAGTCGTTGTGTCGACATTGGTCAAACCTAGGCCGGAAGAAGTTAGATCTTTGCCCGCGACGTCAAGAGACGACTTGTCGGTCTCATTGAAAGAAATGTGTAGTTTGTTCGAACCGTTAGTGCCGGTCGAGTTGATAAGATTCACGCCGTTGAAGCTAGCGTCGTTTGCCAACTGTGAAATCTGGGTTAGGATAGCGTTGTACTGAGTTGCAAGTGAAGAACGCGTCGTATCAGTAGAATTATCTACAACAGCGGCAGCAAATCCGACCTTGGTGGCGTTAGCAGCATCAAGGCCGATGCTCGTGTCAGAAGAAGCAACCAATGAAATGGTGCCAGCCGCCTCCGAGAATGCAGTCGTCCCAGCGGCAGCGTTGAGCTTCGCTACAGCCTGTGCTGAGGTGTCGCCCACCAGAACGGTGGCGCTTTTCGTAGCACCATTTACGGTAAAATCGATCGTTTTTGCTGCGGCGGTATATGCCGCGCCTGCCGCTGCCGCTGTGGTAGTGCCCGTAGCATTCTTGCTGGCAAGCGCCTGAGTGGTGATCGACTTAGCGCTGTCAATTAACTTCTGAATAGAAGTGATACCTTGGTTTGCAGCCTGAATAGTCTGGATCCCGTTCGAGATACCGTCAAGCAAGCTGTTAAGGTCGCCAGAACGATTATTCAATGCCTGCGCAGTGAAAAAATTCACCGGGCTGTCGAGAGCCGAGCTCACTTTTTTGCCGGTTGAAAGGCGATTTTGTGTCGTGGACGCGAGTGCAGCGGTGTCCTGCAGCGAAAGCAGGTTTTGGCGAGTGGCGGCCGAAAGGGTGATGCTGGAAGACATACTGCTGATCCTTTGGATCGAAAAACCCTCTAATTTCGAAGGCACGTCACTTGGGCGCTCGACTTCCTAATCGCTGCTTAAATCAATGTGCCAAGTTCTACCTGACCAGTGTGTTTTAGGTGCATGGTTAATCAATCCTTAACTAATTGAAAGTACTTCAAAACACAGACGCTCGCTTTTGGGCGCGTGCTTGGCTGGCTCAAAAGGAGTTTAAGCAGTGGCATTAAAGCTGACGATTAAACCTGGTGAGACGGTCTACATCAATGGCGCGGAGATCTGTAACGCCGGCTCTGGCGTCAGCCTCGTCATCAAGAACCACTGCCGCATCCTACGCGAAAGCGAGATGATCCGCGAAAGCGAGGCAACGTCGCCCTGTTCGAAGATGGTTTTTGCTCTTCAGCAGATCGTGCTGAAAGAGAACCCCTTCGAGGAGTTGAACGAGCTTTCTCGATTGGCCGTCCAGATCTTACAGACCATGCCGAGCGCGGCACCCCAAATCCTGGAGATCCAACAGCTTCTCAGCGAGAAGAAGACGCACGTCGCGTTCAAGAAGGGCAAGGCGCTGATGGCTCTTGAGGCTGACACCTTCCGCGAAGCCAAGGCGGGGTAACTACTTCGGGGACTGAGCTGCTGCGCGTCTCCTAGGCCTTTCAAGACGTGCTCTGGCACAGCCGCTACTGGATCGCTGCGCCAGCTTTCCCGAGCCCCACACGGTCACCTGCGGCGTTCACACGGCCATTCCGCATGATCTGGGCCTGCAATTCCTTGATTGCTTGAACAGCATATGCCCACGCCGTTTCAATGGCTCGTTTCGAGCGCCCGTCATAGGGTCCGGTCCTATCGCGACCAATCAGCAGCGCGGCACTCTCCAGCCGTTCAAGTACGGCTCGTCGAGCCTCCCAGATGTCTCGGTCCTGTTCGAGGAAGCGTAGGGCTCCATCGACAAAGCGCATCATCACGTCCACAAACTCAGGGTCACTGCCTCCAGCTCCTTTGACCTGTTCGCACGCTGCTGCCAATGCGCGAACGATATCTGTACGAAGTTGTATCGACACGCTGATGTTCCTTCAAACGTACTTGTGCGGTCCGGCGCGGTTCAGTGGACGGGCTCGCCGCGCAAGTACGCAGTTTGCGCCTCCCACTCCTCGACGGTGAGCATCGGCGCCCGCAGATGCATATGGCTGCCGTAAACGCTGGCGCAGCCGTCTTTGACCCACTGCTGCCAGTTAGTAACAGCATCCCGTAAGATCTCGTCGGTGAGTACGATTGCGGATGTGATGACGCTGGGCCGGGTCGTGATCTGCTTCGCTTCGATACGCTCCACGCGCTTGAGCAGGCTGGCGATCGTCGTCATGGGCAGGGCTCCTGAAATCCGGGGGATGTAATGACGAGGAGGGGCCAGCCCTCCTGGTAGGTACCAGCGGCGATCCGCTGGATGATCTGGTCGGCGGCGGCATCAAGGCGTGTCGCAAAGATTTCTGCCGCGGAAAATTCTGCTCTCAGCACGGCTGCACCTCAATCCGCTGGGGTGGTTCCGAACCCATCAGACGGCTTCACCGACCTCGACGAGGCAGGTCATTAGGCGGTGAACAGGCACCGCAATGTCCTGATCAGAGAAGATTATTTCGGCTGTTGAATGTTTGCGACACGCCCTCATGGGCGGCCTCCGAAAACGGAGGCGCCATGCAGGCGGTATGGTCAACGTCGGGTAAACGCCCACGCGATTGCATTTGCGACAGGCCCCCCGAAGGTAGCAAGGTCCGAAGTAAATTTTCAACGCTGCAATTTCACAGCGTTGCGAAATTATAATTTTTCGGCGTTGGCAATGATCTCGGCGATCGTCGGGTAGCTGTTCTTTTTCAGAACGTACTCAAGGCCTTGCACGAACAGATCGTGCTCCTTGACCCGCTTATGGTAGCTGATGTCCCGCAGGACTTCCTTGACCGCCGGGTGGATGTAGAAGGGCGTCGGCTTGGGCTTAGCGGTCGACCTTGCCGGTCGGCCGACCTTCCGAACTGGAGCGGCTTCCAAGGTCTCAGGCGACTCATCAGCGCTGGGTAGCATGGTGTCGGCGTCGAAGATCGAGGGTGCGCGGCGGCTCATGCCTTCATCTCCTTGGATTGGGTGTCGAGCCACTTCCAGAGCTGCCGGATCTCGTCGGCGGCTTTGCTGTCAGGGGCGTACTCGGTGACGCCTTGGCCTGAGGCAAAGGCGTCCTGATAGTCGTTCCTGAGGAGAATTAGAGGCTCGGCCACGAAGCCGATCGACGCCAAGCCTGTCGCCGTGTCATTCGCCCGACCGTTGCGAGGGATGGGCGAGCACTGGTTCAGGACGAACGCGAACGGCTTCCCGCTGCGCATGATCGCCTGCACCGTCGCGCGTACCGCAAGCAGGTCGAGCCGCGTCGGCCGGATGGGTACTAGGCAGAACGTCGACGCCTCCATGGCTGCATGGGTCGTGGGCGTATCGGCGCCTGCCGTGTCCAAGATCGTCAGCGTGACACCCTTCCCACCAAGGCTATCGAGCATCGAGCCGATCTGGCCGATGCGCTCAAGCGGGAAGCGCTCGATCACTGGAAGGTGCTGATCCGGGATGGCTGCGGGGTCGGCCTTTTTCCGCATCTTACCCCATTCGACCATCGACCCCTGAGGATCGAGATCGAAGGCAGCGACCATCTCACCGCGCTGTTGGGCGGCGATGGCGAGCGACGTGGCGATGGTGGTCTTCCCAGCCCCGCCCTTCTGAGTGACAAGCGTGATCGTTCTCATGCGCAGCTTCATAACGTCGAGGCATTAAGGCGTCATGAAGCTGCAATATCGCAATTTTTTGAGGGTGCAACGTCATGACACCGTACCATTGCAAATTCGCAACGCTGTGAAACCTCATAAGTGGTAGAACCAAGGGCCTGATGGGGTGGACGGCCCCCGCTACGGCATCGCTGTGCCCAGATGAGGTCGTTGATCTCATCGACAGGAGCCGTCCACCTCATCAGGCTCCTGGGCAGGGCCGGAGGCCGTAACTAGCGAGGCGTTCACGCCGCGGCCGAACGCGAGTAGTTCCCGCCTAATACCTGAGGCTCCGCGAGCTGAATTTCCGGGCGGCCGTGGCGCAGGGGCTCGATGCCAGTAGCCTCAAGAACCCGCCGCACCGCCGCCGGCTCCCGGCTGATCGCCAGCAGGTAAGCCCGCGTTGAGGCGTCCGGCCCGCGCCCGACCCTGTTCAAGGTCCCGCAGGGTCCCGATGGGGAACCCGTAGCGCGCGACGAACGCGGCCTGTGTGAGCTTCTGGCCGTCGCGGATCGCCCGCACGTCGACGTCGGTCGGGGTGTGCGTGTGGTACGTACTGGGTCGGCCTCGCCGCGAGCGATGGCGCCGGCCTCCTGGGCGGATTGGATGAGGCGCTTTCCGAATGCGGTCATCAGGCGGCCTGAGCCTGTTCGGGCACGGGCTCAATCCGCTCCAGATCCGGCCCAATCTCCGCAAGCAGGCTCTCGCTCTCGAAATGCGCCTGCAGGTTCGTCCAGAACTGGTGCGACGTGCGGAAGTACCGGGCCAGCCGCAGGGCGGTGTCCGTACTGATGCCGATCTCCTCCCTCACAATCCGCTCGATGCGGGAGCGCGGAAGGTCCAGGGCCTTCGCGACCGCGCCGGCAGTGAGGCCGAGCGGGGCCATGAATTCCTCGCGCAGGATCTCGCCAGGGTGAACTGGGGGCATGATCTCCATGTCCCCGGCACCATCGGCGGTGTCAAAGGTCTGGCGCAGGGCCTCGATGTTTCCGATCGTGTCAGACATTGGCGGTTGCCCTCCTTTGCGTCCGTCGCAAGATCCTAGTGGTAGTCCGTGAACTCGACCCGTTCCGGCCCGGCATCCGTCCAAGCGAAACAGAGCCGGAATTGGTCGTTGACCGCGATGGCGTGTTGTCCAGCCCGGTCGCGCCCCAGCGGATGGAGCCTGTTCGATGCCGGCACCTTGAGGTCATCCAGCGTTGTCGCCGAGTTGAGCACGGTGAGCTTCCGCCGAACGGTTTTGAAGAGGTCGGCCGGGAACCCCTTAGGGCAACGACCCCGGAACACCGCCTCCGTTATTCGATCATGGAAACTGCGGATCATCGGCCCGCCTGTGTTGCGTTCGATGACACATGTATCACCGAGCGCAACAATCCCGTCAATCCATTTGTATCACTCATTGCAACATTCCCTTCGTTCTCGTGAGCGGCAGACCGGAAATGCCGGGCGTGTCGCAAAGATTTCTGCCGTGGAAAATTCTGCTCTCAGCACGGTTGCACGGGTGGCTCCGAACCCATCAGACGGCTTCACCGACCTCGACGAGGCAGGTCATTAGGCGGTGAACAGGCACCGCAATGCCCTGATCAGAGGAGATTATTTCGGCTGTTGAATGTTTGCGACACGCCCAGCTTTTCTCGTTCCCGACCTGCGAAGCCAATGGCGTGGTCGGCCCGATCGACTCGACGCCGTGCCGGTGCTGCTGACGGCCCCAGAGGAGTGGAGCACTTGGCTTTCCGCACCCGTGAGATCCCGATGGAACTTCAGCGGCCTTTGCTGGATGCCAAGATGCGGATCGTAGCGACAGGATCTTGGGAAGATCCATCTTAGTAAGTAGCCAGCCGGTAATTCATTTTCGCGGCTTACGATTCAATTAACTCATCGATCAAACAACGATTTCTGATCAAAAACAATCTGATCTACGCTGCGTTATCGGCTCGTCTAGCTGCGAGAGACGAAAATCTGCTCGCGAACCGCCTGTTGGTAGAAGTGAAAAACTACGATGATCCACCAGCTTGTTTACTACAGCCGCAACGTCGTCCTCGGGAATGATCGCGCGATGCTCACAAATTTGCGGGAGATCGTCTCAGCTTCACAGCGTAACAACAGCCGAGACGGGATCACCGGGTTCCTGATTTTCGACAAGACTTGGTTCATTCAGATCCTTGAGGGTGACCAATCTCAGGTGAGCACCACCTATACTCGTATTGCCCGTGACCCAAGGCATACAACTGCAACCATCATGGATGCGCGCAACGTTCAGGGCCGCTCGTTCCCCAACTGGACCATGGGCGGCGCAATGCGAACCCCGGAGGTGGAGGAGGTCTACCTACAGCACGGCATCGGCAGCGCGATCGAGCCGGCGCGTCTGAAGAGCGCCCAGATCATCAACCTCGCCCTGGATCTCCAGGCCTTCGATGCAGCCAAGCGTCAGGCGCAGCGTCTCGCCAGCTAACGGCAGCACGATGCGACCCTGCCTATGACATGCAAACGGCGCAGGGCTTGAAAGCCTCTGCGCCGTTAGTTGGAGTCGTCGAAGGGGGGCAAGACGACGACCGTTCTTGTGATGCACCCAGTTACGCGGCGTGGATGTGCGGTCTGGCACGATTTAGTGGATGGGCTTACCGCACGGGTGCGCCGTCTGCGCCTCCCACTTCTCCGTGGTCGTGGCCGGTGATGGAATGACAATGCAGTTCCAACGCAGTTTGGCTCGCCCATCAGCGACCAATTGGCGCCAATTGAGCTTGGCATCTGGTACTTCCTCGTTCGCCAGGCTGCGAAAGGCGACCAGGCCCGTCGGCGCCCTAACCTGCTGCTATCTCTCGATACGCTCGGCGCGCTTGAGGAGGCTTGACCCTGACCCACCAAACTGGTCCGCGCTGAGCGCACGTTTTTCGGGCATCCTGAACCCTGAAGGAGGGTGGGTGCCATGCCTCGCAAACGCTTCACGAACGAACAGATCGCCTTCGCCCTGCGGCAGGCGGAGAACGGCGCGACGGTGGACGAGGTCTGCCGAAAGATGGGCGTCTCCGAGCCGACGTTTTATCGCTGGAAGAAACAGTTCGTCGGCATGGGGGTGCCGGAGATCCGACGGCTCAAGCAGCTGGAGGACGAGAACAGCAAGCTCAAGCGGCTGGTCGCCGACCTGACGCTGGACCGCTCCATGCTGCAGGACGTCCTCAAGCGAAAGTGGTAAGGCCTGCCGCTCGCCGTGAGGTCGCTGGTCACTTGCAGGTGGCCTACGGGATCAGCGAGCGTCGGGCCTGTCTAGAGCGGTTTCCACCTACTCCGGATCGTAACCGGCGGCAGCGAAGTAGTTTGCGCACTCGGTTGGGGTGAAGGCGTCGAGCAGATTGCCGACGACAGTCCAGAGCCGATCGACCGTGCGCTCGGCC
>NZ_JAGHKN010000052.1:0-26490 GCF_023093475.1 Methylobacterium sp. 37f | reverse complement strand
GGCCGAGCGCACGGTCGATCGGCTCTGGACTGTCGTCGGCAATCTGCTCGACGCCTTCACCCCAACCGAGTGCGCAAACTACTTCGCTGCCGCCGGTTACGATCCGGAGTAGGTGGAAACCGCTCTAGGTCGGCCTGCGTGTGAGCGATGCAGGATCGCACCTCGGCCGAGCTGGTCGGCTTCGTGAGCGCATCCACGATGCGCCGGCGCAGGGTGATGACGGGCGCCGACGAGGTGTCGGGGAGGTTCAGAGCGGTCGCGATCATGTGGCGATCCTCAGCGGTTCAGGTTCGAGGCGCGGTCCTGCGCCTTGGTGATCGCATCGTTGAGATGCTGAACCACATCGGAGATGGCCGGCGCGGCATCCGCGATCATCGCGGCGTCGCCCATCATCGGGCTGGGTGCGCCGGTCTGAGCCTGCTGGAGGGTCCACAGCACGCTCTGCGCGTTACGGATGCCGTTCTCCACGACTGTCCGGCTGTCGCCTCGCATGTCGGCGAGCACGTAATGGACCTTCGAGTGCAGGCCGTGGGGTAGGCGTTGGATGCTGTCATTGATGTTCATGGCCGAGTCCTTTGCGGAATGGATGGTCAGAGCAGGATTGCCTCCGAGCGCGATCGCACGGGCCTGGGCTCGATCGGCGATGCTGGCGACGTAGCGGGCAGCCTGAGCGCTCGCGGGTCCGGCGGATTGGGTACGGGTGATCTCGTCGGCCATGCGGCGAGCGGTGTTGGCGGCAGCCTGGGCTCGAAACACCTCGTTCGACTTGGCGTCATCGGCCAGACGAGTGAGGTGCGGCAGCAGGTGTGCGGGCAGGTGCTGGACGAAGCCCGCGTCGGCGAGCGACACGCCGGCCGCTCTGGCAGCATCGCTCATCGTCAGGCCGACGCTCATGCGGTAGCCGGGGCGCAGGGTGCCCCGATCAAGGGCCTCTTCGTCAGTTACGGCCATGCCGTCGCTGTGCCGGATGTAATGTGTTCTCATGGCCTCCTCCTCAGGGTGCTGGGCTGGCAGCCGTGCCGCCGCCGGTCGGCAGTGAATTGGCCTTCACAAGGCTCGGCCCCATCGAGGCGAGCCCTTCCTTGGCGCCTGCGGCAGCCGAGGCCGCGACACCTGCCACCCCGTTGACGGTCTGTTGGACCGTCACGGTCTGCGTGCGCTGATCGTTGCCGGTATTCTCGTAGTTGTTGGTGACGCCGGCTGCCTTCGCAGCGCCCGCGCTCATCCAGTTGGCTCGATCGCCGAGAGACCCGAAGCTCGGCGCGGTCATGCCTTTGCCCATGCCGCGCATGAAGGCCGGGCGCTTGTCGGGAGCGGCCGTGTTGAACCGATCCTCGAAGTTGCTGGCGGTGATGCCGCCATAGCCGCCGAGCCGGTTGTGATAGGTCGGTGGGGCGCCGAGCAGCTTGTTCAGCTTCTCGACCATGGCGTTGGCTTCGCCTGGGGTCTGGCCTTTGCCATCCCTGCGGGCCTGATCCGCCGCTGAGGCTGCGTCGAGGCCGGCACGGGCAGCAGGTGCAATCACCTCGCCAACGCCAACCATGAGACGGTCGACGGTTGCGCCGAACCGCTCGACGCTGCTGTTGAAGGTGTCCATCGACTTGGCGAGATCCGCCTGCATCGTGCCAGGCGCTTCGCGCTCGATGGTGCCTTTGAATTCCTCGTACTTGTCGCGCTTCTTCAGCAGCCCGCTCATGGCGTTCCGGGCTTGAAGGTCGCCGAACAGCTCGGCCTCCTTGAAGGCATCGCCCTGTGTGTACTTGCCGGCGAGATCGAGCATCCGATCCAGGCGAGAGACGCCCTTTTTGTCGGCGTCTTTCATCTCCTTCTGGACGTCGATGCCAGCCTTCTTGAACGCCTTGACGGTGGTTGGCGCCGACATCTTCTCCATGAAGTCGCGCAGGAAGTCGGCGGCCTGGCTCGTGGTGGCCGCGCTTTCCCGCACCACCGTGAGCGCAGCGATCAGGTCGCGAACGCCGCTCAGACCCTTGAGGCCGATCTTGGAGCCAGAGGCGGCCAGCTCCGGCATGACGGCGGCCGACTCCTTGAACTCGGCCTTGCCGAGCTTGCCGCCCTTGATCGAGTAGTCGAAGGCCTCTTCGAGGTCGGAGACCTTCACTTCCAGGTTCTGCATGAAGACGATGGCCGCCGCAGCGGCCTTATCGATCTCCACCGACCCGGCCTTGGCTGCCTTCGCCGTTAGCTCTGCGGACTCAATCGAGGTGTCATAATCGACGCCAGCCGCCGCATAGGCGCTCGCTGCACCGACCAGGGACGTGGCCGTCGTTCCGTACTTCGGCCCCGAAAGCTTGAACCGATCGACGGCCGGCTGCACCTCCTCCTTGGTCTTCTCGGTCGTCTTGGCCAACTCAACCTGAGCGGTTTCCAGCGTGCCGAAGCGGTTGAGAGCCGCCACGATGGCGCCGACTGAAGCAAGGGCACCGACGCCACCAGCCCCCGCGCCGCCTGCAACGGCACCAGCTATTGCAGCTTTGCCCGTGCCACCGCCAGGGTGCGTACCGGGACGGGCACCAGGACCAACCGGCATGACGCTGGGAAAACGAACACGGCTCGCACGGGCAGCTTCCTCACGCATCTTGCGGAAAGCTTTGGCCGCACGCTCAGCGTCGGCAGCCGCCCGGCTCAGGCCGGACTTGCCCCCGAACTTGAAGTCGAAGCCTCTGCTGGCCTCCTTGCTCGCCCGCTTGATTTTATCGAGTTCGCGCAGGAACTTGGCGGTGTCGTTGCCGCCGGTGAACCTCAGACCGAGTTTGGCAATAAGTTCTTCGATGACAGCCATCAGCGGCGCCCTCGGCTGCGGGCCTGCGCCTCGCGTTCCGTCACGCGGGTGGCTTTCTCCCCGGCGGCCTCGCGCAGATCCAACACCTCGTGGAAGTCGGCGAGGTCATCGAGGGTGTAGATCGTGCGCAGCTCGTGGAGCGTGCACAGCGGCGGCTCGCTCATGCAGGGCGTTGGCCGCAGCAGGTAGGGCAGCATGTCCCGACCCAGGTTCGGTGCAATCCGGCCGATTTCGCCTTGCGTGAGCATGGTGGCGGACGCCTTTTCCCGACCTAGGCTTCCGCCATCTTGCCGAGGCCGGCGATGATAAAATCCCGGAACTGCACTCCGAAGGCGAACCACGCCACCTCGACCGCATCGTCCATCGTGTTCGGCTTCACGCCGAGGATGGCGGGGTCGTTGCCAACGCGGCATAAGCCGACCGCCTCGGTGATCAGGGCCACCACGTCGTCGCTGTCGAGGACCTGGTTCATCGAGGCGTGAAGGAACGCCTGTAGAGCGCCTTCCCGGTCGACGTTGGCCGCTATGGTGCCGAGCACCACTTGGTCGCCCTTGAAGACCTGGTTGAGGCGCATGTAGAGCTTGAGCGCCTGTTCGGCAGGAAGCTTGTCGCAGCGGTAGACAACGCCACCGATCTTCTTCTCGGATGCCATACTATTCGCTCTCGTTGAGGGTGGCAGCGTACTGGAACATGCTGACCCGAGCTGCGATGGCGCGCCGGATGAACTCGCTCGTTGCGACGCCTTCGGCGCTGGCAGCAGCCTTCACAAGGTCGGTCAGCCCACGCGGTACGCTGGCGCTTAGACGCTCAGGGTAGAGACCGCGTCCGTCGGTGAAGCTGGGGGCAGGAAGTTCGGGTAAAGACATGACGTGACCTTGCCCGCCTTTGGCATGATCTGGAAGGTCGAGTTCGCCGCTTCCGCCGATATTGTCAGCAATGCCGAAATCACTTCACCGCAACTGAAATAAATCCGCTGAGGTGTGCAAAGGATTGCTTACGGCGGGATGCGGATGCTCGTCGCGGTTGCCGGCATGATCCATCAAATTGTCGGCCACCCGACACTGTGACCGATCTTAACTTGAGATAAAGTAAACTATAGAGAAATAAAATAAATACGATTATTGACGAAGAAAAATATGGATAAGGTGTTCGCTTATGCCCAGGCTTTATTTTGACTTTAATGACGGCCGCTCGCGTTTTGTGGATGAAGAAGGAATCGACCTTCCTGACGTAGAGGCAGGCCGAGCTGAGGTTCTGCAGACACTCGCCGAGATCGCCAAGGACGCACTGCCAAAGAGCGATCAGCAGGCATTCACTGCCTCGATACGCAATTCCTCGGGGAAAACGGTCTACAGCGCGAAGGTCACTGTTGCAGGCGCGTGGCATGGGTCGCATCAGGTCTGAGCGATGCAAGCTCACCGGCCGCTAGGCAGGTCCATCCCTCAAACCGACCTCAGCTCTTCGAAAATAGTCTGTAACGGCTTGGCTCTCCCGATCGCCAGCGAGATAGGCTGCCAGCGCCGCGCTGTTGCTTTCAAGGAGCATCAGCAAGGCGACGCGGGATAGCATCCAGTCGCCGCCGACAACGCGACGGCCGATATCGTACCGGGCCGCCCACTCCCGGACGGTACGGGGCGATTTGCGTGCGATAGCAGCACCCTGCGAGACGGTGATCGCCTCGGCCGGGTTCCAGGGAATGAGCACCTGAGGGGCGGAACGCATCAGAGCAGATCCATGACGGAGAGCTTGCGCGTGCCGGTGCCGACGAGCACCCCGGCAGCGGCGTTGATCAGGTCGTCGTGGCTGTTGGCCGGATGATCGATCGAGTCCTTGCCGCCCCAGGCGGTGCGACGCTCCAGATTGAGCAGCTGCTTGCGCATCGGATCATGATCGAGGAGGCGCACCCGCCGGCTGTTCAGAAGCGGCAGGAACTCGGCGTAGATCGTACCTTTGGGCTTGGCTGAGGGTTCGTAGGCGATGCCGTGCGTGCGCATCATCTCTTTCGGCCACTCGGCCGCGTAGTTATCGCCCGTGACCTTGCTGATCCCGTAGAGCTTCAGCGTGGCGGCGAACTCGATGCAGGCGGCCTCAGGGGAGAAGGGTGGGGCGATGCCGGCGACATGGTCGAGGACGCCGCACCCATCCTCGGCGCGGTGCCCGATGGCGAGCGTGAAGCTGTCTTGACCCGAGCCGCCGGCCGGGTCGATGAAAGCCGAGTAGGTGATGCCTGGCACCGGATCGCGTGAGACCACGCCCGGATCGGTGCAGCTGTCGACCACCTCCGTACTCACGAAATCCGAGATGCCGTCGCGGAACTCGGCGCCAAACTCGGCCTTGGCCGACTCCGCATCCCGCTCATAGGCCCGCGCAACCTCGCGCTGGATCTTCGGGCTGTCGTGCATGGCCAGCGTCGGCGCCTGGATCACCAATACGCGCGAATCGCCCTTTGCCCCGAAGTCCCGCCGATAGGTCGCGTACAGCTCGCCCTTCTTGGCATAGGGGCTCGACAGCACGAACAGCGGCCCGCCCAAGGTCATCAGACCCGGTCGGATCGCGCGCAGGATCTCGCGGTCTGGGTTGGCTGCCCCCTCCAAGTGCCAGAAGGCGATTTCATCGCAGACAGCCGCCACCAGCGTCGGGCCGCGCACGGTTTTGAAGTTGGCCGGTTGCACGACGATGTCGACGCGGTTCGTGAGTCGGATCGTGTCCTGGGTCGGCTCGCCCTCGACCATGTCGGCAAACATCGGCACCTCTGTGAAGATGCCGAGCAGGTAGCGGAAGGCTTCCGTCGCCTGGTCCTTGGCCGACGCCATCACTGGCAGGCGCCCGCGCTGGCCGGGAGCGAAGCGGCCCTCGTAGTCAACGCAGGCCGCCATGTAGGCGGCGGCCACAGCGAAGGCGCGGGTCTTGCCGCCTCGACGCCCGACCACGCCCCAGACCTCGTCGCAGGGCTCATCAGGCTCGCGCTCGCGGCCGGTCAGCGCGGTGAAGATTGCGCGCTCGTCGGCCTTCAGGGGCTCGCCCTGAGAGGCGATGAGGATGGCGCGCCAAGCGGCCCAGGTCTCACCGGGCAGGATGGCGCCGAAGATGTAGGGATCGGTCAGAGCCGCCCGCATGGTGATGATGCGGCTCATGGGCGGGCGCTACCTGATGCGAGGTGATCGCGGAGGCTCTTGCGCTCGGGTGCCTTCGGCGGCCCCATGCGGCGGCTCTGACGGTCCATGCGATCACACAGTTGCCCGTAAATGTCGGCATTGATGGTCTCGCCGGCCGCCATCTTCGTTTCGATCCGCTCTCGCTCCACGCAGAGCGTGGCGTAGGCGCGGACGGCCTGGCGCTGGACCGACCTCATGGCAGCGCGTCCGCCGCGCTCGGCTTCGAGTTCCGACACGAGGTCGCCGAACCGACGCGCAATGGCCGAGCGGCCGTCCACGTCGCCTAAAAACAGCGTCGTGCCGTTCGTGAGCCGAGATCGATGACGGGGATGAGGGGCAACCATCGATGGCGGCCTCAGTAGAGGATCTGAACGGTATCGGCAGCCTTGCTCAAGGTCGCGTCGACCACAGCCACATTGTCGAACTTGGTGCCGCCAGACCCGGTCGCGTCGCCCACCGTCATCGTGCCGCCGCCGGCAAGCTTCAGCGCAAAACTGCCGCTACCTTTGACTAGGACACCGCGACCAGGCGGGAGAGGCGTCCCAGGCGTCAGCGTGACAGCCCTGATGTAGGGGCCGGAGACTCCCATAGTGCCGGAGGCCTGAAGCGGTGCCGCGCGGTCGCCAAGCACGACCTGCGCACCGATAGCAGCGAAGCCGTCGATCAGCACCTTGCCGCTCCTGACGAGCGCTGTGTCCGCATAAGGCGCGTTGTCCTCTGCAAGACCCAACTCGATGACGGTGGCGCCCTTGGTCAAGGTGAGAGCCTGAACGGTGAGGCCGTAGGATAGGCCCTGAATGGCATCCTCAGGCTTGCGGGCGCGACGCTGCAAAGTCAGCGTGTAGCCGCCAAAGTCGCCGAACGTCTGAACGGTATCGGGCATTCTCTGTCCTTCCCTCGCCTGGTAATGGCGGCTTGAATGGAGTGTGACCTTCTCCGGCTTGAACGCCTCTGAAGACCGAGGGCCGCGCAGCTAGAGTTTCCGTTGTCGGGCTGGTCACGTCGCCCTCTGGGATCGGCCCCCTTGCTCGCTGCGCTTAAATCGGCCCACAAGCCCGACGAACACGCAACGAACTAATTACGAAGCGCTAATGTCGTATATTTTTCAAATATTTGCAAGTGTATTGCGCAAGTAACACTATCGAACACCAGCGAACACTGATGGATGCAGGCGGACGGATTGTTTGACTCGTATCGTGCGGCCTTCGTCGCACCCTCGAACTTACTTCGGCAGGAAGGCGTTTAACGTCGACACAGGGAAAACCATGGCCGAGAACCCATCGAATTTTGTGCGTGATTGGATCAGCGAGCATGTCCACAGCGATCCGTTCTTCAACGGACGCACAGAGGAGCGAGTCGGCTCGGTTATGCAGCGCCTCAGCGCGGCTTCGAAAGAAGCGGAGATCCCGCAAGACGATCCGGAGTTGGCTCCAGACCTGCTACGAGATCTGATCCAGGCGGCCATCGAGAGGACGTATGATCCCTCGGCTGGCCTACGGTCCTTCTAGAGCGCGCCCATCACCGGTCGGCATCGCGTTGAAACTCGGGCACGCCTACGCATGAGGAAATGTGGCTCCATTACCACACGGCAAACCATGATGGCAGCATCCTGCATGGTGCTGCACTATCATGCTTGCCGCCCTCGGCCAGAACCGGCACATACGTAGATCACGCCGCCGCAGAGGTGTGGGGTAGGAACGCTGACATCGGGGAGGGAGCCATGCTTGCTTATGCAAACGTCTATCTAGGTTGCCTCGCGCTCGTCCTAGAATTCGTCGCCATGGCGCCTGTCTGGCCCGAGGCCGCAGATTAAAGGCTGACGAGCAACAACGCTGCCCACCCGAGCAGGCTTATCCAGCCAAGCGTCACAATGCCTGCCAACCCAAGAACAAGGGCCGTGCCATAGCTTTTCCGCTTAGGAGCGCTCGCAAATTGGGTAGCGCTTAGAACGGTCGGGCTATCAGCCATGGATATCTCACCTGTGCCTTGGGCGGCTTAGGAACGGCAGCGTGCACCAACCGTTCCAGAGAAAATTCAAAGTTCATTCTTTCGGCGAGAGCTGTGATTGCCCCAGCTGCACGCAGGTTTCGGGCGGAGTGTATGGCCATTCTCTCAGGATCTCAGCCTACATCGTGGGTGCCACCGTGGGTAGGCTCATGGCTACTTAGCTCAAGCTATTGATTACTTACTGCTAAATCGATCTGCGAGGCGGATGCCATATCCGCCCGTGCCAGTTGGGGGCTCACCTCTCACGAAAAAACCGCCCCCGAAGGGACGGCTGAAGTCATTGGGAGGTAAACCCCTCACGGGGTACTGGCGTGACGAACGCCAGCAGGAACAAACCTAACGCTCATTTGGCCCGCGCATAGGACATCCAAGGTGCGGCGGGGTGTCCCTGCCGATCAGGCCGCATTTAAATTTGATATCCTAGAATGTGCGTGCGGTAGGGGTTCCGGCCCACTTCAGACGACCGCCCCTCTACGGACGCGCCCAAGCCCATCATCAAAGCCCCGCTGATCCAAGCCGTGACGGGAGCGGCGCAGAATGCGAGCGAGCGCGCCACGGAGCGCGGGCGATCAGAGGTGCCCGCACAGAGCTCAATGGGGGTTTGGGGGGGATTGGGGGTTACTTTCAGCCGCGCTGGCAGGAGTGTCAGAATAGGGATTTGACAGTTTCCACACGTCACTTGAAACAAACCCCCGAAACCCCCGAAACCCCCATTGGGGCGCGCGCCGCTCACCATCAGAACGGTGGCTCCCATGCATGCGCGTCTGTTTCGCAGAGGGAGAATTTGTTCCCGTGACTGCCATCGACGCGAACGTGGATCCAGCTACCATCGACGACACGGCCGCCGATTCGACCGAGCCACTTGCCCAGGCGCCGGCTGTTCACGGCACCGCCGTCACCGGCTTGTCGCAGCAGCAGATCTCGAAATTCGGGGGCAATGAAGTCGACGTTGCCGTAGTCGAAGCTGCTGCCGGCGGCCTTCGCGCAAGCCGTCTTGATAACAGTGTTCGTCGTGTAGCCTGAGGCTATCGACAGGTGCTTGCGCCAGTGCCCGAACAGCTCACGGATCGCCGACAACTCGGGATCTTCCTCGCGAGCTGTTTCCATGCTGGCAACCGGATCAGCATGGCCCAGCCAGATCAGCGGTGCACGCACCATGGCGGACCATTCCCCATAGCTGCCGATGGGACCGCAGACCTTCGGCGCGCCAGCGGCTTGATAGGCGCGGATGATCGTCATGACGGCGGCGACATAGGCGCCCCGGTTGGCCATGACGCGCTCTACGGGATCAAAGTCGAACTCCCGCAACTCGGGCCGCTCCACCTTCGCATCAAGGGTGCACAGCACGGTGCGACGGGTCATGTCTCCCACAAGTGTGAGGTTGTTGCCGGTTGCGAAGACGGTCGACCGCACCTCAAGCTCAGGTGCTTCGCTCTTCCCAAGGATGCGCACGCGCACGAGCGGGCGCTCCGTCATCTGGCAGAGCATGTCGCCGCCAAGTTCGCCGTTCACGTTGTCGATCGAGACGACAGCGACTGCGTCACACAGCAGAGCACCGAGACGCTTTTCGGTTTCCTCCTCGGTCTTGCCCGCTGCGATGACAGGGCATTGCCGGCCGGTCGCGATCACTGAAGCAATGTCGACCAGCAGGCTCTTGCCGGTGCCGGGGCTGTGAGCTCGGATCGCATGGAGTGGTGCAACCGAGATCGTGCCGCGAACGACGGCAGTCAGGATGCCTGACAAGGCGACAGCCTTGTCGACTGGCTCCACGAACGGAAAGCCGGCGAGCAGATCCTCAAGGACCTGGAGGGCCTGTTCTGCTTGGAGCCGTGTCGGATGATCCGACATCGGGGGCAGGGCGAAATCTCGGTCAAGAGCAAGGTACAACCGGGTTTCGGCATCGTATCCAGCCGTGGCGAGCAACGTACCGTTCGGCCTCAGTGTCGGCGTTGTGATGATCCCGGCGACAGGTGGCAGCCGCCACTCGCCCTCGCGCGCCAACATGGCGCCGATCATGTCGGACGGCGGATTGGTGTCCACCCAATCCTCGCATCGCTTATCGAACCGGCGGTATCGGATCACCCGAGCAAGGTGGTCAGCAAGGCTCGGCTGGCAGAACGACCGAAACCGAGCAATCGTCGTTGTACGGCCCTTGGATGCCGGCACGGTGTCAGTCACCGGCCGGACCAACGAACCGGCACGTGTGTAGATCTGCGTGCCGGCATCAAGCAGTAGCGTCTCAGTCTCGCGAATGGCGCGCGGAACCTCACCCGCCGCAGCGCGAACGACCGGCAAATGACACGGCGCGCCGCCTTTCGGGCGGTCGCCTTTGCTCCGCTTGGCCTTCTTTGGCTTCGCAGGAACCTCCTCGTCATCGCTGATGGGGGGCCAGGGACGGGCAAGCTCCGGACCTAGTGCCTCGTACATCTCGTCGAAGGGATCACGATCTTCCATGTCGCTCCCCTACAATCCGAGCGCCGCATCGGCGCCCTCACGTTCGGCGCGTGCGACCTGACGGGCATGCAGGAGCTTTGCGTTCTCCTCCTTGAGCATCTGAAGCGTCGAGGCGCCCTGACGGAGCGCGGCAATCGCGCGACGAACTGAGACGTCCAGAAGGACGTCGTCGCCGGCCGCCGCATAGTCGACGGCCATTCCGGAGTAGAAGGCGGTCATGTTCAGGCACTCAGCCACGAAGTCTCGCAGAGCGCTTGGCGTGCCGTGATAGGCTTGCTCGGTCATGCTGCGCCTCCCTGGTGGAGCGGCCCGCCTGGCTGGCACATGGCCTGTTTCAACATGACTTCACGTTCGCGCACCGTCGGATGCACGTCGGCAAGGCCTTCCCAGACCGCGCGGGCTTCCACCTCGCTGAGGTTCTCGCCGACAGCCTCAACCGGACCGAAGGCGACGAACCGGAGCCGCACGCCGGGCGCGAGCTGCTTGATGGCCGAGAAGGCAACTGGCGCATCGGACGTAAGGTTGAGCGTGCTGCCTTTAAGAGCCTCGATCTGCGCTCGTTCAGCCCGCGACAGGACGCGGATGAGGTAGTTCCGCTCAGGATGACGCTGAAAAAACCGGCGGTCGGCCTCGACGGCGTGGTCTGCCGCTTCGGCGTAGCGCGCCATGATCCGACGCTTCTGACGAGAGATAGAGGTGCTCATCGCCGAGCCCTCCAATCATCGGAGAAGCCGAAGCAATGGCTGGTTAAAGCCGCAGCGATAGCAGGTGACAGATTATAACGTTGCGCGAGGTAAGCTGCTTGAAGGGAGGGGAGGGATACGGTAGCTTCGGAGCTGTCGATCTGCCGAGAGACAACATCCGAGGGACGTGAGCGCTTGCCGGCGCTGCGTCCCTCAATTGTTTTCAACATCCTATGCGGCCTCCATCTCAAGAGAGGCCAGGAACCCGCGCAGGCTGTCCGCCGGAATGAGAGTGCGGGTGCCGACCTTGATCGTCCGCAGCTTCCTCTCAGAAATCAGCAGGTAGATCGTAGAGCGGCCGAGACCGGTCGCGTACAGCGCCTCAGGCAGCGTGTAGGCAAGCTTCTCCGTTGACGCGCGCAGGTCTCCCTGCGGCGCCTGAACCTTATGAGAGTTCATGGCGATGATCCTTACGTGTCCGCCGGTGTTCGAGCGGCTGAGGACGAACTTAAGGTCTACTGCGGGGTACTGGTAAGGGGGCAACAAAAGCAATTAAAGCAATAAGCCTATTGCTTATTTGGAGCGGCGCCTCGTTCTACCAGCTTCTCGCAGAACAGTATCTTTACTCGGCGGTATTCTACCGCTTTTACGGATATGCTCTTCTACATCTCCGTAAAGTTTTTGGTCTGATTTGTGCCCTTTGTCCGGTATTCCATTCGGGTAGAGAGCCGCGAATGCGTCACGGCACATCAGTTTCTGCGGTGTCATCCGCTCCGAAGGAGATGCTGGTTCTTCCTGTTGCAACTCTACGGCGAGAGCCTTTGCCATTAGTGGCGGCAACAGCTCCCTAAACTCAGGATGTTGTGAAAGCCATCTAACAGCAGGTCCACGACAGACTTCCCAGTGGGCTAAGTGCTGGGGGTGATTGGATTCGCCGAGATCTCGGTCTTCGCCGCCGACAAAACGAAGCCAAGGTGGCTTAGCTCGCGAGGCAATCGACAAGGCTTCGAGGATCGGACTGCGGCTGATGTAATGTAGGTCCTGCGCCTTGCCGCTATGAACCTCTAGGAGGCGAACGAATTGGTAGAGGTTTGAGAAATCGTCCGTCAGCCAACCTGCCCAATATGCACTTCCGTTCGCATCACCGTAGGCAAGCTCGAAGATCTCCGTCGTTGCTTCAATCTGAGCAAGTGCACAACTCTCAAAGAGAGATTTGATGCACACCCGCCGCTCTGAAGCTGACAGGATGCTGGCGTGGCGTGCGCCCGAAAGAATTTTTGCTTTTAGATCGGATGCCGCAGGATCAGGCGGGTTGCTCATCGATACCTCCGACCATTTGAGCCCAAGCGTCCATCAATTCGCGCCGCTTTGCGAACAGATCGCCGCGCCGGTAAGCCGCCTCCACCTTGTCGGACACAGCGTGCGCCAGCGCCATCTCCACTACATCAGACGGGAAGCTGGTCGTCTCCGCAGCCCAGTCGCGGAACGTGGAGCGGAAGCCATGGACCGTGACGTCCAGGCGCTGCACCTGCTTCAGCAACTCCAGCATGGAAGTTTTTGGCAGCGGCTTGCTGCGCCCTCCAGGGAAGACGAACTCGCCCGCAGAGGAACCCGGCAGGACCTTGAGGAGATCCACGGCGGCAGCCGAGAGGGGCACGCGGTGCTCGCGGCCGCCCTTCATCCGCTCTGCCGGGATCGTCCACATGGCCGCCGACAGATTGATCTCGACCCACCGAGCACCCATAATCTCTCCGGTGCGGGCTGCCGTCAGGATGGTGAACTCCAGAGCACGGGCGGCGACGGCCTCGCGCGTTTGTAGCTCGGCCATAAAGCTGGCCATCTCGGAGTAGGGCAGGGCGGCGTGGTGCGTAACCCGCTGAACCTTCGACCGCTTTGGCAGCAGGTTCTGAAGATGCCCTTTCCACCGAGCCGGGTTCTCGCCGCGCCTGTAGCCGCGCGTGGTTGCCCAATCCAGGACCGACTCGATCCGCCCGCGCAGACGGCTGGCCGTCTCCGACTTCGTTGCCCAGATCGGCTCGATCGCCTTCATCACGAGGCCAGTATCGACAGCCTGCACAGGCAAATCGCCGAAGACTGGGTAGACGTAGCCTTCAAGGGTTGTCGGCCACTGACTGGCATGTCTGGCATTCCGCCACCCGGCTTTGTGCGACTCGATATAGGCGAGGGCACACTCGCGGAAGGTCATGGCCTTCGCTGCTTCTAGCTGAGCCTCCCCGCGCCGGACCTGTCGTGCCTGAATCGGATCGATCCCCTCAGCACAAAGCTTCCGGCAGGCAAGCGCCTTCTCGCGCGCCTCGGCCAGTGTGAAGGTGGAGAACGACCCCAGCCCCATCTCCCGAGACCGGCCATTCAGGGTGAAGCGGAAGATCCAGCTCTTGGCTCCAGCTCCTGAAACCTGAAGCCATAATCCGCCGCCGTCGCCGTACATGCCAGCCACCCTTGCTCGGCTAGCGGACAAGGCACTAAGCTTACCCGGTGCCGCCATTCTGCCCCCACTTCTACCCACATTCTTAACGCGGATTGTGGCGCACAAGGGCGGACGATGGCAACCGTCCACCGCTGGAAATCCAAATGTTTTCAATGATCTTTCAGACGACGGCGGACAGTCACGGACGGTTGTACGGCGGAACGATCTTCCGCATGGTGCTGGCCAAGGTCCTGGCCAAGGTCCGGGACCCCGAAGAGGGCCTGGATCAGCAGACGATTCTGGAACAGCAAGAGAGCCTGGGACAGCAAGAGAGCCTGGGACAGCAAGAGAGCCTGGGACAGCAAGAGAGCCTGGGACAAAAGGCCGGCCGGGCGGCGGGACCGGCGGAGGCGACCACGTGAGCGAGACAGCGGATGGGCCGGGTTCGGCCGAGCGGGTCGTCTTCATCGACGACGAGGCGGAGGTCTGCCGCGCCAACCGGCAGAGCCTGGAGCTCGACGGCTTCCGGGTCGAGACCTTCGGGGCGGCCGGGCCGGCCCTGACGGCGATCCTGGCCGATCCGCCCGGCCTCGTCATCACCGACGTGCGCCTACCCGACCTCGACGGCAATGCCCTGTTCGCGCGCCTGCGGACGATCGACCCGGAACTGCCCGTGATCCTGATTACCGGGCACGGCGACATCCGCATGGCGGTCGCGGCCATGCGCGACGGCGCCTACGATTTCCTGGCCAAGCCCTACCCGGCCGAGGCGCTGCTGGCCTCGGCCCGGCGCGCCCTGGAGCGCCGCCGCCTCGTGCTGGAGAACCGCCAGTTGCGGGCGCGCCTCGATGCCGCCCTGGAGGAGGACCCGGCCTTCCTCGGAGTCTCGCCCGAGATGGTGCGCCTGCGTCAGCTGGTGCGCGAGGTGGCCCATGCCGATGTCGACGTGCTGGTGTTCGGCGAGACCGGGGCCGGCAAGGAGGTGGTGGCCAGCGCCCTGCACCGCTGGGGCCGGCGGGCCAAGCGCAACTTCGTGGCGATGAATTGCGGCGCCCTGCCCGACAGCGTCGCCGAGAGCGAATTGTTCGGCCACGAAGCCGGGGCCTTCACGGGCGCCCTGAAGCGCCGGGTCGGCCGGATCGAGCACGCCCAGGGCGGCACGCTCTTCCTCGACGAGATCGAGAGCATGCCGCTCAACCTGCAGGTGAAGATGCTGCGCGTGCTGCAGGAACGCAAGGTCGAACCGCTGGGCGGCAATGACACCCTGGCCGTCGACATGCGCGTGGTCGCCGCCACCAAGGTCGATCTCGGACAGGCGGCGGCGCAGGGGACGTTCCGCGACGACCTCTACCACCGGCTCAACGTGATCACGATCGCGATCCCGCCCCTGCGGAACCGGCGCGAGGACGTGATCCTGCTGTTCCAGGAATTCCTGCGGCGGGCGGCCACCCGGTTCGGCCGCGAGGTGCCGGCGATCACCGGCCCGGTGCTCGACCACCTGCGTCGGCACGACTGGCCCGGCAACGTGCGCGAACTCGGGCATTTCGCCGAACGCTTCGCCCTGGGCCTCGCCGACCTGGAGCGCTCGGCCCCGGAGGCCGTCACCGACGGCACCCTGGCGGATCAGGTCGACCGCTTCGAGCGCAGCCTGATCCGCGAGGAGCTGATCATGGCCGGCGGGGATGTCCGGATGGCGGCCGAATCCCTCGGCACGCCGCGCAAGACCCTCTACGACAAGATCGCCCGGCACGGGCTCACGCCGACCGACTACCGCTGAGCCCTGGCGGAACCAGGGCCGTCTCGCCGGCACGGAGGCCGGCCGGCCCGGGGGCCGGCCGTCCGGGGTGGGATCAGTCGACGACCTTGCCGTCCGGGCCGACCTTGACGGTCTGCTCGCGGTCGGCATGCGCCACCTTGATCTCGTACTCGACCGAGGCGCCCTCGCGCTCGACCTCGGCCTCGTAGGCCTTGCCGCCGCCGGCCTTCTTCTCGGCGATGACCAGGGCGTCCTTGAGCGAGACGGTGGCCTTCTGGAAATCGGCCGGCTTCAGGCGGGTGAAGTAGCGCTCGATCGGCTGGTTCTCGGTCTTGTAGAGAGCGCCGTCATCGGCGTTGATGCCGTACTCCACCAGCTTGCCGTCGGGGTACACGACCTTGATGCTGTAGTGGTTCGGGTTCTTGCCATCGGCCTTCTCGAAGTCGGCGTCGATGGCGCGGCCCTTCTCGCCCTGCTTCTCGGCGGTGGTCAGCGCCTGGGCGAGGGTGACCTTGCTGACGGCGGCGAGCTGATATTCCTTCAGGTCCTTGTCGGTCTTGGCGACGGTGCCGCCGGCGGCGGTCCCGGTGGCAGGGGTGGTGGCGGGGGTCTGGGCCAGCGCGAGGCCGGCGCTCATCGCGAAAAGGCCGGCGGCGGCGGCAAGGCGGTACATCATGGCGGGTCGTCCCGTTTCGGGTTCGTTGAAGGACCCTGGAAACGGGCACGGGCCGGTTTGGTTGCCCCGCACCGAGCCGTTTGCGCGCCCGCCTCAGCGGGCGGACGGGCCGATGGGGGCGAAGTCGCCGAGGCCCGCACGGGTTGGCGCGGCCGCGGCGGCCCGGGCCGCCCGCCGCGGCCCGGCATAGCGGGCGAGCTTGCGGGCCGCGAAGGCGAACAGGCCCGCCAAGGCGAGGAGCGTCGCGTCGAACCACACGAACCGCGCCTGCCCGGCAAAGAGCCCGGCCCAGCGGTGATCGACCAGGGCGAGGTCGGCGGCCACCACCGCGAGATAGAGACCGGCGGTCGCGGCCAGCGCCACGCCCCAGGCCCTGCGCCCCGGCCCCGCGAGGGCCGCGAGCGTGACGAGGCCCCAGGTGGTGAAGAAGGCCCCGATCTCCCAGTCGCCCCGCCCCGACAGGCCGAGGGGCAGCAGACGGTTGGCCAGGAAGTAGGCCGCGATTCCCGCCGGCAGCCCGGCGACGGCGCCGATGTTGAGGGCCTGGACCAGGCGCAGGCCGAGGAAGCCCCGCTCGCCGGCCTTGGGCAGGCGCGCCACCGACCACAGCACGAGGCCGGTCGCCACCATGGCGGAGCCCATCAGGCCGCAGACGAAGAACAGGATGCGCAGGGCCGGCCCGGCGAAATGCGCCTCGTGCAGGCCGACCATGGTGGTGAAGGTCCGGGTCGCCGGCTTGAGGCCGCCCTGCCGGACCTCGCGCACCGCGCCGGTCACCCCGTCGAAGGCGATCTGCGGATGCGCGTGCGAAAGCCCGTGCGGCTCCTCGAACACCGCCGTCACCACGGAATTCGCGTCCCGCGGGTTGGCGATCGACAGCCGCTCCAGGGGTTCCGACACCTGCGCCATCGCGTCCCGCACCATCGGGCCGATGGGCGCGAGCGTGCCGGGCTGCCCGGCGGGGGCGCGCGGCGCCGGGATCTGGCCGCTCTCGGCGAAGAAGGTCTGGGCCTCGCCCTTGTAGGCCGTGGTGATGCCCCAGGGCATGTACATCACCGCGAGGGTGACGATGCCCGTGTAGGTGATCATCAGGTGGAACGGCAGCGCCAGCACACCGGTGACGTTGTGGGCGTCGAGCCAGCCGCGCTGGGGCGACTTGTCCCGCCGCAGGGTGAAGAAATCGGCGAAGATGCGCCGGTGGGTGACGATGCCGGAGATCAGCGCGACGAGCATGACCATGGCGCAGATGCCGACGATCCAGCGGCCCCAGAGGGGCGGCATGTGCAGCTCGAAGTGGAAGCGGTAGAGGAAATCGCCGCCCTTCGTGTCGCGGATCGCGGCCGGCGCGCCCGTCGCGGGGTCGAGCCGGGCCTGCCCCGGCGGGGTGCCGGGCTTCGTCCGCCAGAACAGGTCGATGACCGGGCTGTCGGGCTGCGGCAGGCCGACGAACCAGGTCCGGGCCCCGCCCGCATGGGCCGTCAGGTGGGCGACGCCGAGTTCGGCCGCCCGCGCCATGGCGTCGGGCGAGAGCGGCGCGGCCTGCACCAATTCGGGGCGCATCCAGCGCGAGATGTCGGCCCGGTAGTAGCTCGCCGTGCCGGTGACGAAGACCGCCAGCAGGACCCAGCCGACGATCAGGCCGGACCAGGTGTGGAGCCAGGCCATCGCCTGACGGAAGGTCGTCCCCATGCGGTCCTCCGGTTGCGGATTGTCGCGCCGCCCTGAGCCTGCGCGTTACCAGCGGTAGCGCAGGGTGGCGTAGACCGTGCGGGGCAGGCCGTAATAGCAGTTCGAATAACTGAAGCAGCCCGTGACGTAGCGCTCGTCGAGGAGATTCTGCGCGTTGACCTGCAGGGTGAAGCCGTTGAGCGTCGTGTCGAGGTTCTTCAGGTCGTAGGACAGCACGGCATCGACCAGGACGCTCTCCGGGACCTTGAAGGTGTTGGCGGGGTCACCCCAGGACGACCCGAGATAGCGCACGCCGCCGCCGATGCCGAGGCCCAGCAGGGGGCCGCTGGTGAAGCGGTAATCGGCGAACAGCGACACGGTGGTGTCCGGGATCTGGACCGGGACGCGGCCCTGGAGCGCCACCTGCTGGTTGGTGACCTGGTTCAGCGTGGTGGTGAGGTCGGTCACGACGCGGGCGTCGATGAACGAGAAGCCGCCGATGACGTTCAGGCCCTCGGCGAGATTGACCCGCGCCTCGAACTCCATGCCCTGCACGCCGACCGCGCCGGTCTGCACCACGAAGTTCCGGTTGACCGGATCGGGGTTGGTCGCGTTCGAGCGGCGGATGTCGAAGGCGGCGGCGGTGAGCAGGATGTCGGTGCCGGGCGGCTGGTACTTGATGCCGGCCTCGAACTGGTCGCTGGTGATCGGGTCCGGGATGCGGCCGATCGAGCCGAAATTCGCGTCGAAGATCCGTCCGGCCGTGATCGGCTCGAAGGCCTCGCTGTAGGAGACGTAAGGCGCGAAGCCGTTGTCGAAGAGGTAGAGCAGGCTCGCCCGGCCGGTGAAGGCCTCGGACGGCACGTCCTGGTTGGTCACGACGTTGGTGGCGAGGCTCCGGGTCGGGCCGGAATTGCGGGCCCAGTCGTAGCGGCCGCCGAGGGTGAGGACGAGGCGGTCGAATTTCACCTGGTCCTGGAAATAGACGCCGGTCTGCTCCGAGGTGATCCGCGAATCCGTGGTGAAGGGCGGCGTCGGGATGTTCATGGCGTAGTTCGGAAACAGGACGTTCAGGCTGGGGGCGGCCGGGAAGGCCGACGACAGCGTCCGGGTCTCGAAGCTCCGGTAATCGACGCCGACCAGGGCGGTATGGGCGAAGATGCCGGTATCGAACTTGCCCACGAGGTTGTTGTCGAGGGTGTAGGCGTCGATGCCGACCCGGGTGGCGATGCGCGAGCGGTCGATGAGCGGGCCGCTGGCGAAGGGTCCCGTGGTGTCGTTGAAGGCGCCGTAGACGCTGCGGTAATCGCCCTCGGTGCGCAGGTAGCGCCCCGCCGAGTGGAAGTGCAGGGCCTCGTTGACATTGTGGTCGAAGATGTAGCTGATCGAGGCCTGGGTCCGGTCCGAACGCTCGAAGTTGCGGTCGCCGTCGTAGAAGTCCACCGGCAGGCGGCCGGTGAAGCCGTTGCCGAAGTTGCGCGGGAACACCGTGCCCACGGCCGGGAAGCCGCCGTAGAAGCCCGAGAACGGATCGCGCTCGTAATTGCCGATGATGGTCAGCGAGGTGTCGGTGGAGGGCCGCCAGGTGACGCTCGGGTTGATGAGCACGCGCTCGACCCGGGTGGTCACCGCCGGGCCGTCGCCCGTCCAGCCGAGGCCGATGACCCGGTAGGCGAACTGGTCGGCGAGCGGGCCGGCCTCGGCGGGGAGGGGGCCGCCGATGTCGAAACCGCCCCGGACCTCGTTGAAACCGCCGCCCTGGACGAAGATCTCGCCGTGGCGGACGAATTGCGGAACCTTCGACACGAGGTTGACGATGCCGCCCGGTCCCGATTGCCCGTAGAGCACCGAGGCCGGCCCCTTGATGATGTCGATGCGCTCGAGCCGGTAGGGGTCGATGCTGGCCGAGGCGTCGCGGCTGCCCGGCAGGGCGAGGCCGTCGAGGAACAGCGGCGCCGTAAAGCCCCGGATGAAGAACTGTTCCAGGCGGCTGGCCCCGGAGCCGCCGCGCTGCTCGGTGGTGACGCTCGGCGAGTAGCGCAGCGCCTGGTTGATCGTGATGGCGTTCTGATCCTCGATCTGCTGGCGACCGACCACCGAGATCGACTGCGCGGTCTCCAGGATCGGCGTGTCGGTCTTGGTGCCGACGCGGCTCTGGGTGGCGACGTAGCCCCGCACCGGCCCGACCGCCCCGCCCGGCTGGCTGCCCGACGCGTTCCGCCCGAGGCCGACGCCCTCCACCGAGAGCGTGTCGAGGGTGACCGCATCGGTGGCGTTCTGCGCATGAGACTCGCGAATACCGAACCCGATCGCGGCAACGCCGGACATCAGCGTCGCCAGAAGGCAACGTTGGGCTACCTTGGCGATCGGACGGGCGTTATCATTCAGCACAAAGCGGTTCACAGCCAAAGACCATTCCGGGTGAGCACGAGAGCGGTGTCGCAGACGTGAATTGACTTACTGTCCGTGACCCAAAATCGTCTTGGCAGGATTCATAATTACGATGCAAGGACTATGTTTTTTACTTATTCCAGGTTGGAACTACGGACGACGCCACGGGCCATCGCCGCCTCTCATCCCGACGCCTCGTGAAAGCGTCGCGGTGTCGCCGAAACCGCACAGCCCGCAGCGTCGAACGGGTTTCGCGACCGGCACCATGCCCAGGAGGCCATTCCACAACCGCCCTCGTCTTCGACACGCACTCGTATTTCGATACGCGAAAAGTCTGTTTTTTCAGCAGATGCGCATCGTGATTTCTGGAAATACTTGATTTTTACGTCGGGATGACCACTATCAAGTGGTTGCTTGCTCCGGTTCGGCCGCAAGCGATTGGGAGACAGAGCGCGCTCTTGCCGTCGTGAGGGAGCGCCATGCCCGACACTGTCCAGCCCAAACCCCCTCCTTCCAATGCTCCTCCGGCCAAGGCTCCCCTCACCAGGACCGAGCAGGCCGGCCCGGTGCCCCGGCAGGGCGATCTGCGCAACCGCCTGCTCCGCGCCATGGCGCCGGACGACTTCGCGCGTCTGCAGCCGCACCTGGAGCCGATGGCCGCCCCCCTGCGCCAGTCCCTGATCCTGCCGCACCAGCCCGTCCGGCAGCTGTACTTTCCCGAGGACGGGTTCGTCTCGGTGGTGACCGGATCGGCGGCGGGCCGGGTCGAGATCGGGATCATCGGGCGCGAGGGGCTGGTCGGGGCGACCCCCATCCTGCTCGACAGCGACCGGACGCCGAACCACGCCTTCGTGCAGAAGGCCGGGCAGCTGCTCGCCATCGACGCCGCCTTGCTCAACCGGGCCGTGGCGCAAAGCGCCTCTCTCCGGACCCTGCTGCTGCGCTACGTCCAGGTCCAGATCATCCACCTGGGCAAGGCCGCGCATGCCAACGCCACCTACACCATGGAGGTGCGCCTCGCGGGCTGGCTGCTGATGTGCCACGACCGGGTCGATGGCGACGAGATCGCCATCACGCACGAGTTCCTGGCCCTGATGCTCGGGGTGCAGCGCACCGGGGCGACGCTCGCCGTGCAGGTCCTGGAAAGCCAGCATATCATCCGGGCGCGGCGCGGACGGATCACCATCCTGGACCGCCCGGCCCTGCTGGATCTGGCGGGCGGAAGCTACGGCACCGCCGAGGCCGAGTATGCCCGGCTGATCGAAGGCGCCGGCCCCGGCGCCTGATCCGACCGGCCTCAGGCTGCCAGCGGGAGGGCGTCCCGGGCCGGTGCGGCGGAGCGGATGCCCAGGAACGCCTCCACCGCCTCGAGGGAGTCGAAGGCCATGAATTCCGGGCGCAGGGGCTGGGGCAGGCCCGCGAAGGTCAGGCTCCGGAAGGTGTCCGGATGGGGATAGAGCTGGTAGGGGCCGCCCGCCGCCAGAGGCGGGAACAGGATCGCCACCTTCCGGCCGCCGAGCCGGACCAGGCGGGTGCTGCTGTAGGACAGGGTCTCGATCGTGTAGGCGGCCCGCTTCGGCGTGGTTTTCATACCCTTTTGCCTTTCATGCCCTTTTGCATTTCATGGATTTTGCCTGGCATCACGCCTGACATCGCAGCGCCGGCCCGTGCCCCGCGCCGGGGTCAGGCCGCCCGCGACACCCGCGCGGCTTTGCCGACGGGGCGAACCTCACCGGCCGGGAGAATCTCGCGGACGGGAAGAATCTCGCGGACAGGGAGAATCTCGCGAAACGGGAGAACGAGGACGCGGCGTCCCTGCCCGTCGTGGACGTCGACGATCCAGTCCGACCAGTCGAGCGCCGCCCCGACCCGCTCCATGGCGTGCAGCGCCACCTCCACGGCGTGGAAACGGACCTGGGTCCGGTCGGCGATGGCGAGCCCCGTCGGGTCGATGATGGCCATGTGGCCGTCGGTGCAGTGAAAGCGGTACGGGGATTGGGACTGACGCGGGACAGCCATGTCCGGGCCTCTCCTCGGTTTGAGTCGCGACGCGTCTCCCAAGAGGACCGACAATCTTCGGAGGCGGGGCCTCGCGAAGGACGGATCCTGTCGACAAGACGGGTCTGCAGCGGCGTTCCGTCGATATAAGTTCTTCTTTTGTTCTCATCAAGATTCCGGCCCTGCGCGTTCTGACGCGGCCCGGTGCTCAACCTTGGCCGGTGGCCACGGGTGCGAACCCGTTGCTGGCCGCCGCCCTGAGAAAGCCCCCTCCTAGCCGCGCTCGCGCAGCCATTGGCCGAGCTTGGTCCAGCGCCGCGCCTGCCGCACGCCGGACAGAGCCATCCGGATCGCCCGGGGCTGGCCGATCAGCACCACCAGTTGCCGCCCCCGCGTCACCGCCGTGTACAGGAGGTTGCGCGCCAGCATGGCGGCGTGCTGGGTCACGATCGGGATCACCACCGCCGGATATTCGGAGCCCTGGCTCTTGTGGATGGTGGTGGCGAAGGCCGGCACCAGGGTGTCGAGTTCGCCGTACGGATAGGCGACCGCGCGCCCGTCGAACGACACGATCACCGCCTGATCCTCGGTATCGATGCGGGTGACGCAGCCGAGATCGCCGTTGAATACGTCGCGGTCGTAGTCGTTCCGCGTCTCCATCACCCGGTCGCCGGGGGCGAAGCGCCAGCCGAAGCGCTCCACCGCCTCGGCCCCCGGCGGGTTCAGCACCCGCTGGAGTTCGTGGTTGAGGTTGCGGCTGCCGAGCACCCCGCGCAGCATCGGCGTCAGCACCTGCACGTCGCGGATCGGGTCGAGGCCGAAGCGGGCGGGGATGCGCGTCGTGACCACGTCGACCAGCCGGGCAAGCCCGATCTCGGGATCGTCGACCGCGATCCAGTAGAAATCCGCCGCATCCGGAGATGCCGGAGCTGTGGTCTCCGACCCCGGAGGCCCGGCCTCCGGGACCGGGGGTAACGCCTCCGGCATCAGCCCGCGGTTGATGCGGTGGGCGTTGACGACGATCCGGCTCGCCGCGGCCTGGCGGAACACCTCGGTGAGGCGGGCCACGGGAACGCGCGCCGAGGCGATGAGGTCGGCCAGCACCTGGCCCGGCCCGACCGAGGGCAATTGGTCGACGTCGCCGACGAGGAGCAGGGCCGCCCGCTCCGGCATCGCCTTGAGGAGCGCGTTCATCAGCGGCACGTCGATCATCGAGGCCTCGTCGACGACGAGGAGGTCGCAGTCGAGCGGGCGGTCGGCGTCGCGGGTGAAGCCGCCGCCCGCCGGGTCGATCTCCAGGAGGCGGTGCAGGGTCCTGGCCGCCAGCCCGGTCTGCTCGGTCATGCGCTTGGCCGCCCGGCCGGTGGGGGCGGCCAGCAGCACCCGCACGCCCTTGGCGCCGAGGATGCGCAGGAGCGCGTCGAGCGTGCTGGTCTTGCCGACGCCGGGCCCGCCGGTGAGGACGCAGAGCCGGGCGGCGAGCATCGTCCCGATGGCGGCCCCCTGCGACGGCGACAGGGTCCGGCCCGTGCGCGCCTCGACCCAGGGGATCGCCCGGGCAGCGTCGATGGCGGGCCAGGGCGGGGGGCCGTCGCGGCGCGCGATCAGGCGCTCGGCGATGGCCCGCTCGGCCCCGTGCAGGCCCTTGAGGAACAGGCAGGTTTCGGCCCCGGAAGGCCCGGTCTCGATGGTGTCCGCTACCACGTCGGCGCCGCGCAGTTCCAGCGCGATGGCGAGGCGGATCAGATCGGGCTCGACCGCGAGCAGGCGCTGGGCGAGCGCCACGAGGCGCTCGGTCGGCAGGGCGCAGTGGCCCGCATCGGTGGCGGTCTGGAGCGCGAAGGTGATCCCGGCACGCAGGCGCTGCGGCGCCTCCGGCGCCATCCCGAGCCGCATCGCGATGGCATCGGCGGTGCGGAAGCCGATGCCGCGGATGTCGCGGGCGAGGCGATAGGGGTCCTGCGTCATGACGGGAATCGCGTCGCGCCCGTAAGTGCGGAAGATACGCACCGCCCGGGCGGTGCCGACCCCGTGCGCGTGCAGGAACACCATGATCTCCCGCACCTGCTTCTGCTCGGCCCAGCCGCGCAGGATGCGGGCGGCGCGCTTGGGGCCGATCCCCGCCACCTCGGTCAGGCGGCCGGGCTCCGCCTCGATGACCGCGAAGGTGTCCGCGCCGAACAGCGCCACGATGCGCTCGGCCATGGCCGGTCCGATGCCGCGCATCTGGCCCGAGGCGAGATAGCGGGCGATGCCGTCGCGGCCCGTCGGCGGCGTCACCCGCAGGGTCTCGGCCCGGAACTGCAGCCCGTGCTGGCGGTCGCTGGTCCATTGGCCCGCGGCGGCGATCCACTCGCCCGCCGCGATCGCCGGGGCGTGGCCGACCAGGGGCACGAGGTCGCGCCGGCCCGCCACGTGCACCTTGAGCACGCAGAAGCCGGTCTCGGCGTTGTGGAAGGTGACGCGCTCGATCGTGCCCGCGAGGGTGTCGTGGCCCGGATGCGGTTCGATCTCGCCCGGGCGGATCATCCTGTTCACGCAACGAGTCCTGCGTCAGGCTCAGGCCGCGCGGCGGCTGTTTCTGTTGAATCAGGCCGCGCGGCGGCTGTTTCTGTTGAATCAGGCCGCGCGGCGGCTGGGTTTCTTCGGCGGCCAGCCCAAGGCGACGAGGCGGGCGCGGGCGTAGTCGCGGACTTCGTCGCGGGTGCCCGGCGGCATTCCGGCGAGCACCTGCTGGGTTTCGGCATCGAGCATCAGGTCGGTCACCGCGTCGATGCTGTCCTGCGCGTCGATGCGGCGCTTCAGGTCGGCCTCGGCCTCCGTCACCGCGTCGAACGGATCGGGATCCGCGAAGGCGTCGTCGACGGCCTCGATCGCGGCCGGGTGGCCCTGCCGGAACTCGTCGGCCTCCTCCTCGGAATAGACCAGCCCGTGCAGTTCCAGGAGCTTGAGGATCACCCGGTCCTTGGCCCGCTTCTCCGCCATGGCGTAGACGTAGCCGGCCTGGCGGCCGGACACCCGGTAGTTCACGTTGACCAGGGCCTCGCCGATCGACCACTCGACCCGCTCGGTCCCGGCCTTCGTCCCGGTTTTGGTCCCCGCCATCCTGCCCGTCACCAGGATGACGGCCTCGTCGCGCTCGGCCCGCACCAGGGTCGGCGGGTCGAAGGTGATGCCGGCCTGGGCCGCGATCCGCTCCAGGGTCCGGTGATAGATCACCGCCGTGCCCTGCACGCGCCAGACATTGCCGCCGAAGGGTTCCCCGTAGCGGACCAGAATGTCCGCGATCTGCTTGTCCGCCGTTCTCATCCGGTCCGCCCGTCGCGATGCGGAGCCCCCATCGCGTTCATGATTTGTTCCGACCGTTCCGATGTGGTTCCGGCGGGTCGCGTCTGCAAGTGGGTCTTTGCGAGTGGGTCTTTGCGAGTGGGTGCGTCGCATTCGATGGTCGGCTAGAGTTGCCCGCCGGAGACGTTGCCCTCGCGCCGCAGCAGAGACCCCGTCGAACCGGCATCATCCCAAGCAAGCATGACCATAGGAGCCTCGATGACCGCGCTGATCTTCTCCGTGTCACGCTCCGATGGCGAGGGCGTCTACCGGATGGAGGCGACGAAGACGCCACGCGGCGTGCGCTTCACCTGCACCTGCCCGGAGGGGGTCGCGGACCAGCATTGCGAGCACCGCCTCGCCCTGCTCCTGGGCGATGTCGCCCACCTCGCCTCGGTCGATCCCGCGGCGGTGGAGGCGCTCAAGGGTCTGACCCGGGGCTCGCCCCTGATGCACGCCGTCCATCGCCTGGCCCAGGCGGAGGCCGCGGAGGCCGAGGCCCGCGCCGACCTGGAGCGCGCCCGGCAGGTGCTCGCCACCATCTTGGGTGGATGAATCCACCATTCCGGGTGGATGAATCCACCGTTCTGGGTGGATGAATCCGCCGTTCTGGGCGGCTCGCCCCGCCGGCCGGGCGGTGACCTCGGCCGGGCGGGCAACCGGACCCGGTGCGTCGGCTTCAGCCCCGGTCGGGCCGCGCCTCCCAGATCGCGGCCTCGACGAAGGGACGCCGGAGCTGCGGCCCGGCGCCGCTGCGGTGGATGAAGTCGTTGGCGCCGGGATGGCGGCGGATGGCCTTGGCCAGGTTCAGCCGGTAGCCGGCCGCGAACACGAAGGGCGGCGCCATCGGGTCGGCCATGAAGGCCTCGATGGCCGCCTTGACCTCGGTCTCGGGGATGAGGCCCAGGTCGCACAGGGCGCGGATCGTCAGCTTCTCGGTCATGCGGTCCTCCATAGGCGCAAGGGGGATCGGTGCAAGGGGGGCGCCGCCGCAACGCGGCCTTGAGCCGAGGCACCGCACCGGCTACCTCTTGGTGCGGGGGCCAAGCTTGCCCGGAAACCCGGCCGCGCCGCGCGCGGCGCCGCCGGGGCATTCCGAGACGCCGTCCCACCGGCCGAAAGTGCATCCGTGGCGCCCACCCTGTCC
>NZ_JAGHKN010000051.1:0-28966 GCF_023093475.1 Methylobacterium sp. 37f | reverse complement strand
GGGGAGTCGTTTCGGGTGGGCGATGCCCTTCTGGAGCCGGTCGACACCGCCGCCCTGCCGGGCTTTCCCGGTGCCGATCCGGCCGCGACCCTCGCGGCCTTCCGGCGGACCTGCCGGACCCGCCCGGCGACGCCCCAGCCCGCCACCGTCACGGGCTCGGCCGAGGCCCTGGCGGCGGCCTGTGCCAGGGCCGAGACCATGCCCGAGACCAAGACGGTGGCCGAGGCCGAGGCGGCGCGGTTCTTTTCCGAAGCCTTCGCGGCCTACCGCATCGTCCGCCCGGCCGCCGGCGGCAACCCGGAGCGGCGAACGGGCTTTCTCACCGGCTACTTCGAGCCGGAACTCGTCGGCTCCGCCACCCCGAGCCCGGATTTCACCGCCGCGGTGCTGGCCCGCCCCGACGACCTCGTCGGGCTCGAGCCCGGCGAGACGCGGCCCGGCCTGGATCCCGCCCTGCGCGCCGCGCGCCGGGTCGGCGACGGGTTCGAGGCCTATCCCGACCGGGCCGCGATCGAGGACGGGGTACTGGGCGACCGCGCGCGGGCCCTCCTCTACCTGCGCGACGCCGTCGACCTGTTCGTGCTCCAGGTCCAGGGCTCGGGTCGGGTCCGCCTGACCGACGGGCGCTCGGTCCGGGTGCTCTATGACGGCCGCAACGGCCGCCCCTACACCTCCATCGGCAAGCTCATCGTGGCGGAGGGGCACCTGCCCCTCGACGGGCTCACCCTGGCGCGCTGGACCGGGTGGCTGCGGGCGAACCCCGCGCAGGCCAAGCGCCTGATGCGAGCCAACGCCTCCTACATCTTCTTCCGTCTGGCGGAGATCGACGACCCGGCGCTGGGGCCGCCGGGCGGGGCCGGCGTGCCCCTGAGCCCCGGGCGCAACCTCGCCGTCGACGCCACCCTGTGGCGCTACGGCCTGCCGTTCTGGCTCGAGGGCCGGATCGCCGGCTCCCCCGATCCGGGGCGTCTCGTCGTCGCCGCCGATACCGGCTCGGCCATCGTCGGCCCGGCCCGCGGCGACCTCTATCTCGGCACCGGCGCCGAGGCCGGCATCGCCGCCGGGAACCTGCGCGATCCCGTCGGGTTCGTGGTGCTGCTGCCCAAACCCGAAACCAACCCGAAGCCCAGCCCCGAGACCCGCCGCGCGCCATGAAGACGCCCCGACGCCCGCGCGGCCTGTCCGGCGAGGACGCCTATCTGTGGGGTGAGATCGCCCGGCTGATCACTCCCTTGCGCGGACGCGGGCCGGGGCGGCCCAAGGCTGCAAACGCCGCCGAGGCCACCGAAGTGGGCACCCCTGTCGCTGCGAAGCCTCCTGCGATGAAGGCTGCGGCGAAGGCTGCCGGCGCCACATCCGAGCCTCCGAAACCCGCGCCGCCCAAGCCGATGCCTCCGAAGCCGATGCCCCGGACGCTGGCCAAGCGCGCCGCCCTGAAACCGAGCCCGCCGCCGGCGGCGCCGGCCCCCGTGATCGCGCCGAGCCCGGCCCCGGCGCCCGGCCTGGAGCGCCGCGTGCGCCTCGCCCTGCGCCGGGGCGCGCTGCAGGTCGATGCCCGGATCGACCTGCACGGGATGTATCAGGCCCAGGCGCACGGCGCGCTGATCGGCTTCCTGATGCGGGCACGCGCCTCCGGGCACACCCATGTGCTCGTGGTCACCGGCAAAGGCGGCCCCACCTACGACGATGCCTTCTCCGAGCGCGGGGTGCTCCGCCGCAGCGTGCCGCACTGGCTGCGCGCGCCGGACCTGCGCCACGTGGTGCTCGGCTTCGAGGAGGCGGCGCGCCACCATGGCGGCGCCGGAGCCCTCTACGTGCGCCTGCGCCGCCGCTGAGAGGCCCCGTCGCGGCGATCTTGCAAAAACCCGGGAAACGCGCTACCGATAGGGCCTCTCCTCGTTACGCCGTGTTGCATCCGTGAGCCCAAGGCTCCGCTAAGACGATGCGCGGGGCCGTTTCCCCTGGAAGCGGACCGCCTGATCGGTGCCGAAACGGCGCCCGGCGACCAAACTCCCCACCTGCCAGTTCCTGTTTCCCTGCCCCGCCTCGCCCTTCCCGCCGGTTCTGAATCCCCATGACGTCACAGTACGATGCCCTCCCCGAGGAAAGCCCGGTCGAGGGCGGAATCGTCGCCGCCGATCTCGACGGCATGCGCGAGGTCAAGCTTCAGGACCTCAAGTCCAAGACGCCGACCGACCTGATCGCGTTCGCCGAAGAGGTCGAGGTCGAGAACGCCTCGACCATGCGCAAAGCCGAACTGATGTTCGCGATCCTGAAGCAACTCGCGGCCAAGGAGGTCGAGATCATCGGCGCCGGCACCTGCGAGGTGCTGCAGGACGGGTTCGGCTTCCTGCGCTCGTCGGAATCGAACTACCTGCCGGGTCCCGACGACATCTACATCTCGCCGACGCAGATCCGTCGCTTCGGCCTGCGCACCGGCGACACCGTCGAGGGGCCGATCCGCGGTCCCAAGGACGGCGAGCGCTATTTCGCGCTGCTGAAGGTCAACACGATCAACTTCGAGAACCCGGAGAAGATCAAGCACAAGGTCCATTTCGACAACCTGACCCCGCTGTTCCCGACGCAGCGCTTCAAGCTCGAACTGGACAATCCGCCGAAGAAGGATTTCTCGCCGCGGATCATCGACATCGTGGCCCCGATCGGCAAGGGCCAGCGCGCCCTGATCGTGGCGCCGCCGCGCACCGGCAAGACCGTGCTGATGCAGAACATCGCGCAGTCGATCACCATCAACCACCCGGAATGCTACCTCATCGTGCTGCTCATCGACGAGCGCCCCGAGGAAGTGACCGACATGATCCGCTCGGTGAAGGGCGAGGTCATCGCCTCGACCTTCGACGAGCCGGCCACCCGCCACGTGCAGGTCGCCGAGATGGTGATCGAGAAGGCCAAGCGCCTGGTCGAGCACGGCCGCGACGTGGTGATCCTGCTGGACTCGATCACCCGCCTGGGCCGGGCCTACAACACCGTCGTGCCGTCCTCCGGCAAGGTGCTGACCGGCGGCGTCGACGCCAACGCTCTGCAGCGCCCGAAGCGCTTCTTCGGTGCCGCCCGCAACATCGAGGAGGGCGGTTCGCTCTCGATCATCGCCACGGCGCTCATCGACACCGGTTCGCGCATGGACGAGGTGATCTTCGAGGAGTTCAAGGGCACCGGCAACTCCGAGATCATTCTCGACCGCAAGGTCTCGGACAAGCGCATCTTCCCGGCCATCGACATCACGCGCTCGGGCACCCGCAAGGAAGAGCTCCTGGTGCCGCCGGACGCGCTCAAGAAGACCTACGTCCTGCGCCGCATCCTCAACCCGATGGGCGTCACCGACGCGATCGAGTTCCTGATGGACAAGCTGCGCCAGACCAAGAGCAACAACGATTTCTTCGACTCGATGAACACCTGAGACGGGGTGACCCCGGGGCTTGCGCTGCCCCGGGGACAAGCATCGTCCTGCCTATTTCCCAAGAATTTTCCGCAAGAAACCAATTTGGTTTGCCGGCATAACGATATTCCGAGACCGGTCTATATTCCGAGACCGGAATTGTCGGGTTGCGGGGCACCGCACGGATGATCGAAACCACCACCCTCTTCGCGCCTGCGACCGGGCCAGCCCGGGCCGCCGTCAGCGTGATCCGGATCAGCGGGCCGAACGCGGCCGCGGTGATCCGCGCCCTCGCCCCTCCCCTGCCGGTTCCCAGGCGCCTGTCGCTGCGCACCTTGCGGATGCCGGACGGCGACCCGCTGGATGAGGCGCTGGTCGCCTGGATGCCGGGTCCCGCCAGCTTCACCGGCGAGGATATGGCGGAACTCCATCTGCATGGGGGGCTTGCGGTCCGTACGGCCGTTCTGCGGGCGCTGGCGGAGATCCCCGGATGCCAACCGGCCGAGCCCGGTGCCTTCACCCGCCGGGCCTTCCTCAACGGGCGCCTCGACCTGACCGAGGCCGAGGGCATCGCCGACCTCATCGATGCCGAGACCGAGGCGCAGCGGCGCCAGGCCCTGCGCCAGCTCGATGGCGCCCTCGGCCGTCAGGTCGCCGATTGGCGCACCCGGCTCATCGATCTCCTGGCCGGCGTCGAGGCGGCGCTGGATTTCTCCGATGAGGGCGATGTCGACGACGCTGCGCTCGATGCGGCGCTGAGCCAGCGGGCGCGGGCAATTCGCGACCAGATCGCCGCCGTCCTGGCGGATGGTCACCGGGGCGAGCGCCTGCGCGACGGTTTCACCGTGGTGCTGGCCGGTCCGCCCAATGCCGGCAAGTCGACGCTGCTGAACGCCTTGAGTCGGCGCGAGGCGGCGATCGTCTCGGATCTTCCGGGCACGACCCGCGATGTCATCGAGGTCCGCTGCGACCTCGGCGGGCTGCCGGTGATCCTGGTCGACACGGCCGGTCTGCGCGCGGCGACGGACGCCATCGAGGCGGAGGGCATCCGGCGAACCCGGGCCCGCATGGCCCAGGCGGACCTGATCGTGATGCTGGAAGGGCCGGACGCCGAGCGGGACTCGAAACCCACGCCCGATCCCGGCGGTCCGGTGCTCCACGTCCGGACCAAGTGCGATCTCGGTCTCGGCGATTCCTCGAACGACACCGATTGCATCGCGATCTCGGCTCTGACGGGGGCCGGACTCGATCGCCTGCTCGCCGCCATCGAAGCCCGGGCCGCGCAGGCGATCGGAAGCGGCGATGCGCTGATCACCCGTGAACGCCACCGCCTCGGGCTCAGCCGATGCCGGGACCATCTCGACCGCCTGCTCGCCGGCGCCCCGCTGCCCGAGTTGGCGGCCGAGGATCTGCGCCTCGCGGTCCGTGCACTGGGGGAAGTGGCCGGGCATGTCGGCGTCGAGGAGATGCTGGACCGGCTGTTTGCGGGCTTCTGCATCGGCAAGTGACGAGGACCGGCGTAAGGCGCAGCACCCTGTTGTCCTGCGGGCGCACAAGCCTCTTGTTTCACGTGGAAACCGCAATCTTCGCTCGGCGCGCGTTGACCATCCACGCGCCAGACGCTTAATCGATCCCATGCACCACACACCTGATTCCTACGACGTGATCGTCGTCGGCGGGGGCCATGCCGGCGTCGAGGCTGCGGCCGCCGCGGCCCGGATCGGCGCGCGTACGGCCCTCGTGACCCATCAGGCCGCCACCATCGGCGCCATGTCCTGCAATCCGGCCATTGGCGGCCTCGGCAAGGGCCATCTGGTCCGCGAAGTCGACGCCCTCGACGGCCTGATGGGCCGCGTCGCCGATGCGGCCGGCATCCAGTTTCGCCTGCTCAACCGGCGTAAGGGACCGGCCGTGCGCGGCCCCCGCACCCAGGCCGACCGCAAGCTCTACGCCCGCGCCATGCAGGCCGCCATCGCCGAGACCGCCAACCTGACGGTGATCGAGGCGGAGGTCGCCGACCTCACCATCACGCAGGGACGTGTCGCGGCGGTCCTGTTGAACGACGGCCGCGCCCTCCCCTGCGGCGCCGTGGTGCTCACCACCGGCACCTTCCTGCGCGGCTTGATCCATATCGGCGAAACCCAGATCCCGGCCGGTCGTGTCGGCGAGGCGCCCTCGGTGGGTCTGGCCCTGACGCTCGATCGCGCCGGCTTCGCCTTGGGACGCCTCAAGACCGGGACGCCGGCCCGCCTCGACGGCCGCACCATCGCCTGGTTGCGCCTGGAGATGCAGGCGGCGGACGACGATCCGGTTCCGTTCTCGACCCTCACCGACCGGATCACCACGCCGCAGATCGAATGCGGCATCACCCGCACCACGCAGGCGGTGCATGATCTCATCCGGGCCAACCTGCATCGCTCGCCGATGTATTCCGGCGGCATCGCCAGCCGGGGGCCGCGCTACTGCCCCTCGATCGAGGACAAGGTCGTGCGCTTCGGCGACCGCGAGGGACACCAGATCTTCCTCGAACCGGAGGGCCTGGACGATCCGACCGTCTATCCCAACGGCATCTCCACGGCCCTGCCCGAGAGCGTCCAGCGCGATGTCATCGCGCTGATCCCGGGTCTTGAGCGCGCCACGATCCTGCGACCGGGCTACGCCATCGAGTACGACTACGTCGATCCGCGCGAACTCGATGCCACCCTGCAGGCCAAGCGCCTGCCCGGCCTGTTCCTCGCCGGACAGATCAACGGCACCACCGGCTACGAGGAGGCGGCGGGGCAGGGGCTCGTCGCCGGCATCAATGCCGCACGCCTCGTCGGCGGCTCGGCCCCGGCGATCTTCGACCGGGCCGAATCCTATCTCGGCGTGATGATCGACGATCTCGTCACCCACGGGGTGAGCGAGCCGTATCGGATGTTCACCTCGCGCTCCGAGTATCGCCTCTCGCTGCGCATCGACAATGCCGACGAGCGGCTGACCCCGAGGGGGGCCGCCCTGGGCTGCGTCGGTCGCCACAGGGCCGAACATTTCGCGGCCTCGCAGACGGCGCTCGACGCCGCGCGGGCGCAGCTCGATGCCCTGAGCCTGACCCCGAACCAGGCTCAAGCCGTCGGCATCGCCCTGAACCAGGACGGGATTCGCCGGAGCGCTTTCCAGCTCCTGTCCTATCCGGGGATCGACTGGGACCGCCTCGGCGCCGTCTGGCCCGAATTGCAGGCCGTGCCGGCACGGGTGGCCGACCGCCTCTGCACCGATGCGACCTATGCGGTCTATCTCGACCGGCAGCAGGCCGACATTACCGCGTTCCGCAGGGACGAGGCCGTCGCCTTGCCGGTGCGCCTGGATTATGCCGGCATCGCCGGGCTCTCGAACGAGATGCGGTTGAAGCTCGAAGCGGTGCGGCCGGGGACGCTGGGGCAGGCGGCCCGAATCGAGGGGGTGACGCCGGCGGCGCTGACCCTGCTGGCCGCTCATGCGCGCCGGGCCGGTCGGGGTGTCGCGGCCCATGGTTGAGCGCGACCGCGACCGGGTCCTGGCCGGAGCGCATGTTTCACGTGAAACAGCGCAGCGCCTCGACATCTATGTCGAGCAGTTGCGGCGCTGGCAGACCATCAAGAATCTCGTCGGACCCGGTACCCTGTCCGAGATTTGGAGTCGCCACATCGCCGATGGGCTGCAACTCCGGGACCTTGCACCGGACGCCGCGACCTGGCTCGATCTCGGGGCAGGGGCCGGCCTGCCCGGTCTGGTCCTGGCCATCGCCGGACACGACCGCCCGGATTTCCGGGTCGACCTGATCGAGAGCAATGCGCGGAAATGCGCCTTCCTCACCGAGACGGCCCGCCTCACCGGGGCGCCGGCCCGGGTTCACAACGCCCGCATCGAGCAGGCCATCGCGGCCCATCAGGGCGTCGCCGTGGTGTGTGCCCGGGCGGTCGCCCCCCTTACCCAGCTTCTCGCCTGGGCCGAGCCCCTGTTGACAACCGGCACGGTCGGCCTGTTTCCGAAAGGACGTGACGTCCAGTCGGAATTGACCGAGGCCGCGCAACGGTGGAGATTCGTTTACGATCTCGTGCCGAGCCGAACCGAGTCGGAAGCGCGGATCGTCCGCGTCACGACCCTATCTCGCGTGGATTCATGACAAGCGATCCGACTCCCGTACCGACGGCCGGAGCTCATCCGGATCGGCCGCTGCGCATCCTGGCCCTGGCCAACCAGAAGGGCGGCGTCGGCAAGACCACGACGGCGATCAATCTCGGCACCGCTCTGGCGGCCATCGGCGAGAGTGTGCTGGTGATCGATCTCGATCCCCAGGGCAACGCCTCGACGGGGCTCGGCATCGACCGGCGCCAACGCAAGGTCTCGACCTACCACGTGCTCGCGGGCGAGGCGTCCCTGGCCCAGGCCTGCATCCCCACGGCGGTACCGCGGCTGATGGTGGCGCCCTCGACCATGGATCTGCTCGGCCTGGAGCTGGAGATGGCCAGCGCGCCCGACCGCGCCCACCGGCTCCGCAATGTCCTCAAGGGCATCGGCGAGAGCGGCAGCACGGCCGGCATCACCTACGTGCTGATCGATTGCCCGCCCTCGCTGAACCTCCTCACCATCAACGCCTTGGCGGCCTCGGACGCCGTGCTGGTGCCGCTCCAGTGCGAGTTCTTCGCCCTCGAAGGCCTGAGCCAGCTGCTGCGCACGGTGGAGCAGGTGCGGGGCGCGCTCAATCCGCGCCTCACCATCCAGGGCATCGTCCTGACCATGTTCGATCCCCGCAACAACCTGTCGGCGCAGGTGGTGGCCGATGTGCGCAGCTTCATGGGCGAGAAGGTCTACGAGACCATGATCCCCCGCAACGTGCGCGTGTCCGAGGCGCCCTCGCACGGCAAGCCGGTGCTGCTCTACGATCTCAAATGCGCGGGCTCGCAGGCCTATCTGCGGCTCGCCTCCGAGATCATCCAGCGCGAGGGGCGCCTGCCCGTCGCGGCCTGAGACGGGTGAGGGCGCCCTGCCCTCACCCCATGACATGACCCAGTGCGTTCGGAGTTGAAGCAGGTGGCGATGGCGGATGATGTGGTGCGGCCCCGGCTCGGGCGCGGCCTCGCGGCCTTGATCGGGGATTTCGGCGACGACAACGCCGAGGCGAGCAAATCCCAGGCGCAACGCAAGGTCGCGGTGGAGTTCCTGCGCCCGAACCCACGCAACCCGCGCCGCCGCTTCCACGAGTCGGATCTCGAAGAGCTGGCCGCCTCGATCAAGGTGCGGGGCATCATCCAGCCGATCGTGGTCCGGGCGCTGGCGGGCGTGCCGGACACCTACGAGATCGTGGCGGGCGAGCGCCGCTGGCGCGCCGCGCAGCGGGCCGGCCTCCACGACGTGCCGGTGGTCACCGTCGAGATTGACGACCGGACCTCGCTCGAATTCGCCATCCTGGAGAACGTCCAGCGCACCGACCTCAATGCCATCGAGGAGGCGGCCGGCTACGAGCGGCTGATGAGTGAGTTCCAGTACAGCCAGAGCGAATTGGCCGAGATCCTCGGCAAGAGCCGCAGCCATCTCGCCAACACCCTGCGGCTGCTGCAATTGTCGCCATCGATCCAGGACCGGGTCGTCGCCGGCGAGATCACCGCCGGCCATGCCCGTGCCCTGCTGGCGGTGCGCGACCCCGAGGGCGTGGCGCGGCGGATCGTGGAGGAGGGCCTGTCGGTCCGCGAGGTCGAGGCCCTGGCCTCCGCCGAGGTGCCCGAGGGCGACGGCCCCCGCCCCGGCCGGCCCCGTCGCGCCGCCGGCAAGGATGCGGAGATCCGCACCCTCGAACAGGCGATGGCGCGGGCGCTCGGCGTCAGCGTGGCGGTGAAGTCGAAGGTCGCCGGTGCCGGCGAGATCCGCATCCGCTACGAGACCGCCGACGAACTCGACGGTCTGTGCCGGCGCTTCCGGGTGACGCTGCCCGAGGCCTGAGATCCCTCCCGGAGGTTCCCCCCGGGGCCGCCCGGTCAGCGGCGCCGGGCCGCCTCGCCGGCGATGCGCAGGAGCGTGCTCGACGCGTGGGCGTGGGCCAGCTCCGGGTCAGCCCGGCGGCAGGCCAGGACCGAGTCCTGCAACAGCTGGATCGCGTGCCGCAGGGCAGGGGGTGACCAGCGCGCGAGCTGCGTCTCCACCAGGGCTTTCCGCCGAAAATGCAGGCCGCGCCAGTTCGCCACCATCTGGCTGGCGCTCGAACCCTCTCCGGCGAGGCGCGTCGCCAGCAGGGTCAGGGCATGGCGGAGGGCCGAGCCCAGCATCACCGACGGGTCCATGCCCTCGTGGCGGAAGCGGCGATAGTCGCGCTCGACCTCTCCGGTACGGCCGGCGAAAGCCGCATCGATCAGGGTGTTGAGCACACTGCCGGCGACGTCGCTGACCACCGCCTCGACATCGTCCAGGCTCACCTGGCTCTGCCCGCAGGCGTAGAGCGCCAGCTTCTCGATTTCCGACAGGCTGGCGCCCCGGTCGCCTCCGAGGCTGGTGGCGAGGATGTCCCGGGCGTCGCGCGCGATGCGCAGGCCCTGGTCCTGCAGCGTCCGGTCGATCAGGTCGCCGAGCGCCCGCTCGTCATCCGGATAGCAAGGCAGGGCGAGGGCCTTCGGCGACTTTTCGCAGAGCGTCCGGAGGGGAGCGGACTTGCCGAGATCGCCGCCCTCGACCACGATCCGGGCGTTGTGGATCTCCGCCTTCAGGGCGGCGTCCACGGCGGGGGCGTAGTTGCGGCTGCCGGCCCGGACCCAGATCGTGCGGGTGCCGCCGAACAGCCCGACCGTGCCGGCCTCGTCGAGGAGGCGGCCGGGGTCCTGCGCCAGCACGTCGCCGTCGATCTTGACCATGGCGAAGGGGTCGCCCGGATCTTTCACGAAGGCTTCCGCGAGGGCCTTGGCGCGGGTGAAGACGAGACCGGTATCGGGGCCGTAGACGAGCAGCACTGCGATACGCGGATCGGGCCCGCGCCGGATCAGGCCATCGACGTCGCCGGCCTTGACGGCGGTCACGCGCGCGTCCCGCTCAGGGCTTCGTCACCAGCACGGAGGCGATGCGGGTCTTGATCTGCTCGGCCAGCACCTTGGCCAGTCGGATCTCGGCGTCGCGGGCGGCGCGCAGGCTGGCGAAGCGCTGAATCGAGCGGTCATAGGTCGCCGTCGACGTCGCCACGCCCTCGCTGATGATCTTGGTGCCGCTGAGATCTTCCAGGGCGTATTTCACGGTGCCCACGATGGTGCCGGCCTCGGCGCGTCCGGTCAGCGACGAGACGATCGGGGTCTGCACCGATTCGCTGCCCTGCATCTTCAGGCGGTAGCGCTTCGGCGCGGTCTGGCCCGACCCGTCGAGATCGAAGATCAGCTCGCTGCGCAGGTAATGGCCCAGGCGCTCCTGGCCCTGGGCCATGGCGACGTCGTCGACCTGAACCGCGGCGAGCAGGGCCGGCATCGGTTCGCCCGAGGCCGTGGGGCCGTAGAGCGGGCGAAAGCAGGCCGACATGTTGAGCGCCAGGGCGGCGACGGCCACGACCCGCGCGGCACGCCCGATCGTGCCGGTCGCCCGCGTCCGAACCGCCCCAGTGCCGTTTGCCAAGCGCATCATGCCTGCCGTCGTCCCGCTGTCTCGTCCCGTCCGTCTGTACGGCGAACCGGGGTCCGACGACAGCCTATTCGCTGCAAGCTTTACGTTTCCTATCCGGCAGGATCATGGTCGGCGACCGTGTCAGACCACGAGGTTCACGATCCGGCCCGGCACCACGATGACCTTCTTCGGGGCACGCCCCTCGAGGGCCTTCTGCACGGCCTCGTCGGCCAGGACGAGGGCCTCGACGGCCGCCACGTCGGCGGCGCGCGGAACGGTGACGTCGGCCCGCTTCTTGCCGTTGATCTGCACCGGCAGGGTGACCGTGTCCTCGACCAGCAGGCCGCGCTCGACCTCCGGCCACGCCGCCTGCGCCACCATCCCGTCACGCCCGAGCGCCTGCCAGCAGGCCTCGGCGAGGTGCGGCATCATCGGGGCGATGAGCTGCGTCAGGATGCCGGCGGCTTCGCCCGCGACGGGGCCCGAGACACCGCCCCGCAGCGCCTCGTCGAGGGCATTGGCCAGGGTGTAGATGTGGGCGACGCAGCGATTGAAGCGCAGGCGCTCGACGTCCTCCTCGACGGCGGCGAGGGCCTTGTGGGCGGCCTTGCGCAGGGCGGCGTCGTGGGAGCCCGATGCGGCGTCCCCGGCGGCCGCGAGAGAGACCAGACGCCAGACGCGCTGGACGAAGCGGGCGGCGCCCTGGACCCCATCCTCGGTCCAGATCACGTCGCGCTCGGGGGGCGAATCGGAGAGCATGAACCAGCGCGCGGTGTCGGCGCCGTAGCTGGCGATGATGTCGTCCGGGTCGACCACGTTCTTCTTCGATTTCGACATCTTCTCGATGGCGCCGATGGTGATCGGCTCCGCCGTTTTCACGTGAAACGCCTCGCGGGCGCCGGTCTCGCCCGAGATCCGGATGTCGGCGGGCGGCACCCAGGCCCCGGCCGCATCCTTGTAGGTCTCGTGGACCACCATGCCTTGCGTGAACAAGCCGTCGAACGGCTCGGAGACGCCGGACCAGCCGGTGGCCTTCATCGCCCGCATGAAGAAGCGGGCGTAGAGCAGGTGCAGGATCGCGTGCTCGATGCCGCCGATATACTGGTCGACGGCGAGCCACTGGTCGACCGCCTTGCGGTCGGTCGGCGCGTCCTGGAGCCAGGGCGCTGTGAAGCGGGCATAGTACCAGGACGAATCCACGAAGGTGTCCATGGTGTCGGTCTCGCGCCGGGCCGGCTTGCCGCAGGTGGGGCAGGGGACGTTGCGCCAGGCGTGGTCGCGCTCCAGCGGATTGCCGGGCACGTCGAAGGAGACCTCGTCGGGAAGCTTCACCGGTAGGTCGGCCACCGGCACCAGGACGGGGCCGCAGGTGTCGCAATGGATGATCGGGATCGGGCAGCCCCAGTAGCGCTGGCGCGAGACGCCCCAGTCGCGCAGGCGGAACTGCACCTTGCGCTGCGCCACCGGGGCGCCGTCCAGGATCTCGGCCTCCAGCCGGTTGGCCACGGCGTGGAAGGCCTCGTCGGTGGTCATGTCGTCGAGGAAGCGCGAGTTGATCATCCGCCCGTCGCCGTCATAGGCGGTGTCGGTCACCACGAACGTGGCCGCCGCCTGGTCCTCCGGGCAGACCACGGGGGTGTTGCCGAGACCATACTTGTTGGCGAAGTCGAGATCGCGCTGGTCATGGGCCGGGCAGCCGAACACGGCGCCGGTGCCGTACTCCATCAGCACGAAGTTCGCGACGTAGACCGGCAGCAGCCAGGACGGATCGAGGGGGTGGCGCACCGTGAGCCCGGTGTCGTAGCCGAGCTTCTCCGCCGTATCGATCGCCGCCTGGGCCGTGCCGGTGCGGCGGCATTCCTCGATGAAGCTCTGGAGCGCCGGATGGGCCGGGGCCAGGGCCGCGGCGATCGGGTGATCGGCGGCGATGGCCAGGAACTTCGCGCCGAACAGGGTGTCGGGCCGCGTGGTGTAGACCGTGATCTCCGGCGCCCCATGCGCGGGTGGCGCCGCAAGGGCGAAGCGGACCTCCAACCCTTCCGAGCGGCCGATCCAGTTCTTCTGCATCACCCGCACCTTCTCGGGCCAGCGCTCCAGGCCGTCGAGGGCGTCGTACAGGTCCTGGGCGAAGTCGGTGATCTTGAAGAACCACTGGGTCAGCTCGCGCTGCTCGACCAGGGCGCCGGAGCGCCAGCCGCGCCCGTCGATGACCTGCTCGTTGGCCAGCACGGTGTGGTCCACCGGGTCCCAGTTCACTTTCGCCGTGCGGCGCGTCACCAGCCCCTTGTCGAGGAAGTCGAGGAACATGCGCTGCTGGTGCTTGTAGTAATCGGGATCGCAGGTGGCGATCTCCCGGCTCCAGTCGAGCGACAGGCCCATGCTCTGGAGCTGGCCCCGCATCGTCGCGATGTTGGCGTAGGTCCAGTCGCGCGGGTTGACCTTGCGCTCCATGGCGGCGTTCTCGGCCGGCAGGCCGAACGCGTCCCAGCCCATCGGGTGCAGCACGTTGAAGCCGCGCGCCCGCTTGTAGCGCGCCACCACGTCGCCCATGGCGTAGTTGCGCACGTGGCCCATGTGGATGCGCCCCGACGGATAGGGGAACATCTCCAGCACGTAGTATTTCGGCCGGTCGTCGTCGTTCTTCGTGGCGTAGATGCCGGCCTCGGTCCAGGCCTGCTGCCAATGCGGCTCGGTCTCCTTGGCGTTGTAGCGCTCGGGCGTCGGGGTGGTCGCGGGGGTGGTCGTCATGGGCCGGGCGCCGGGGTTCGGGAAGCGAGGGGCCGCCCGCGCGTCGTCGCGGGGCCGCCGGGAGGTTTGACGGTCGGACTACCACGGGGAGGGGAGGGGTCAACACGAGCCTGCGCGGAAGCCTCCCGGATGGGAGCTTCCGTGTTGCGGCCTGCGTGAAGCCTCCCGGATGGGAGCTTCCGTCTTGCGGCCTGCGTTCGGAATGATAGTCCCCCTGGCAGACAGTCCCCGCCGGACCCGTTCCCCCGACGCATTTCCGAGGCACCATGGCCGACGCCGCTCCCGACGCCCCTCTCGCTGGCGACAGCCCCTCTCCCCCGAGCGCCGCCGACGTGGTGGCCGGGCTCGGGGCGGTGCGCCACCAGATCGCCCAGGCGGCGGAGGATGCCGAGCGCGATCCGGCCTCGGTCGCCCTGGTGGCGGTGTCGAAGACGATCCCGGCGGAGGGCATCCTGCCCGCCCTGGAGGCCGGGCAGCGCCTGTTCGGCGAGAACTACGTGCAGGAATCGAAGGCCAAGTGGCCGGCGTTGCGCGAGCGCTACCCGGATGTCGAACTCCACCTCGTCGGGCCGCTGCAATCGAACAAGGCCCGCGAGGCGGTGGAGCTGTTCGACGTGATCCACGGCCTCGACCGGCTGTCCCTGGCCGCTTCGCTCGCCAAGGAGATCGCACGGACCGGGCGGACGCCGAAGCTGCTGATCCAGGTCAATACCGGCGACGAGCCTCAGAAGGGCGGCGTCTCGCCCGCCGCCGTCGACACTCTGCTCTCCGAATGCCGCGAGACCCACGGCCTGGCGATCCAGGGCCTGATGTGCATCCCTCCGGCCGAGGCCCCACCCTCCGCCCATTTCGCGCTGCTGGCCCGCATCGCCGCGCGTCACAACCTGCCGATCCTCTCGATGGGCATGAGCGCGGATTACCCGGCCGCGATCCAGATGGGCGCCACCCATGTCCGCGTCGGCACCGCGATCTTCGGCGCTCGCCCGCGCAAGGGGTGAGGCGAGGGCGCGCGCAACGGGGGAGCGACGCTCGGGCCCGCCGCCTCACGTGCTGATCGTGCCGAGACGTCGAGCCCGCTACGCTTCCTTCGACAGGCCGTTGGATTCCTGCATCCAGGTTTTCGGACCTGTGACGCAGCCCTCCTCCCTCCTGCGGGGAGGCGTTTGCGGGGAGGCGTTGGAGGTGGGGGGTTGAGCGACCCTCATGCTGCGGAACCCGCGTCACAGAATCCGGACCACCCGCGCCAGGGCGGTGCACAGGTCCGCCGCCTCGGACGCGCCGTAGCGGGCCTCGAAATCCGCCTGGGCCACGCGCCAGAGGGGTTCGGCCTCGGCGAGGCGCTGCCGCCCGGCCTCGGTGAGGTGCAGGGCGCGCGTCCGCCCGTTCGGACCCGGGCCGACGCCCACGAGGCCGTCCCGCTCCAGGGGCTTGAGGGCGCGGCCCAGGGTCGTCCGGTCCATCGCCATCGCGTCGGCGAGCCCGTTGATCGAGATCGGCCCGAGCCGCCGCAGGCCGATCAGCATGGAATATTGCGAGGTGCGCAGGCCCATGGCGGCGAGGTGCCGGTCGTAGAACTGCGTCACCTGACGGGCGCCCTGGCGGATCGCGTTGCAGTGGCAGATCACGGCGCGAGGCTGGAACTCGTCCACGGGGCACTCCGGCGGGCACGGATCGCTTGTCTAATACGTGCATATGCGCCTATGCAAGGCGCAGCGCCCCGGCAGCCGGCGCCTCGGAGCGACGCGCCATGGCCACCGATCCCACCCTCCGCCTCTCCGATGCCGTCGCGGCCGGGTTGGCCCGTCGCGGCCTGCATTATGGCTGGGCGGTGGCTGGCGTGACCTTCCTGACCATGCTGGTGACGGCCGGCGCGGTCGGGGCGCCCGGCGTGCTGATCCTGCCGCTGCAGAGGGAATTCGGCTGGGACACGGCGACGATCGGCTCGGCTTTGGCCGTGCGCCTGGTCCTGTTCGGCCTGATGGGGCCGTTCGCCGCCGCCCTGATGAACCGCTACGGCCCGCGCCGGATCGTGCTCCTGGCCCTCCTGCTCATCGCCGGCGGGCTGCTGGCCTCCCTGGGGATGACCCAGGTCTGGCAGCTCGTCCTGCTCTGGGGCGTGGTGGTCGGCATCGGCACGGGGCTGACCGCCCTGGTGCTGGGGGCCACGGTGGCGACCCGCTGGTTCTCGCACCGGCGCGGCCTCGTCGTCGGGCTGCTCACCGCGAGTTCCGCCACCGGACAGTTGGTGGTGCTGCCCCTGCTGGCCGCCCTGACCGAGGCCCTGGGCTGGCGCGCCGCGCTGCTGGTGATCTGCGGGCTCCTCCTGGCGGCCGGCCTCGGCGTGCTCGCCCTGATGCGCGACCGCCCGGAGGATCTGGGGTTGGCCCCTTACGGCGAGACCCCGCCAGCGATGGACAAGATCCCGCCGGTGGCGGGCAAGATTCCGCCGGTGGCGGACAAGATCCCGCCCGGGCCGAGCGCCGGCGGGGCCATCGCGGCCCTGCGGGACGCCGCCGCCACCCGGGTGTTCTGGGTGCTGTTCGCCACCTTCTTCATCTGCGGGGCCAGCACCAACGGGCTGATCCAGACCCACTTCATCCCGCTCTGCGCCGATTACGGCATCGGGCCGGTGCAGGGCGCCAGCGTGCTCGCCGCCATGGGGGTGTTCGATTTCGTCGGCACCGTGGCCTCGGGCTGGCTCTCCGACCGCTACGACAACCGCTGGCTCCTGTTCTGGTACTACGGCCTGCGCGGCCTCTCGCTGATGTTCCTGCCGTTCTCGGATTTCTCCTTCGTCGGCCTGTCGCTGTTCGCGGTGTTCTACGGCCTCGACTGGATCGCCACGGTGCCGCCCACCGTGCGGCTGACGGCGGCGCGGTTCGGGCGCGAGCGCGCCAACCTGGTCTTCGGCTGGGTCTTCGCCGGGCACCAGCTCGGGGCGGCGACCATCGCGTACGGGGCCGGCCTCTCGCGCACCGAACTCGCGAGCTACCTGCCGGCCTTCTTCGCCGCCGGGGCTCTCTGCCTCGTCGCCGCCGGGCTGATCCTCACCCTCGGCCGTCCGGCCCGGGACGCTGCCCCGGCGGCCAATCCGGCCCACGCCTGAGCGGCGTGCACGCCCCGCGAGGGTGAGCCAAGCCCCGCGAGGATGTGCCAAGCCCCGCGAGGATGCGCCAAGTCCCGCGAGGATGCGCCAAGTCCCGCGAGGGTGAGCCAAGCCCCGCGAGGGTGAGCCAAGTCCCGCGAGGATGCGCCAAGTCCCGCGCTCTGGTCCGGATGATGCTTGGGGGCCGGCCACCGATGCCGCGCCCGAATCCCGTTTTCCCCCGACCCGATCCGAATCGACCCGTGCCCCACGCTCCGCCCCCTCGGCGCGGAGCGCGGGCACCTGCGTGCCGTAAAGCTGCACCTGCCCGGAAAAGCGGCAAATCTCTGGAAATGTCAGCGTGGGACCCGGCCATGGCCGTCAAGGCCCTGGACCTTCCGCTCAAGGTCTCGGCACTGTCCGACACAGCACCGCCACATTCACGGGCGCGCGCCCGCCTTCTCGCCACGGGCGCTCGCCCGGATGCCCGATCACAGGGGACGACGACGCGATGAACTACAACTGGAATTGGGGCATCTTCTTCGAGGCCTCCCCGGAAGGCACCGGGACCTACGCGGACATGTTGCTCTCGGGCCTGATGTGGACGGTGGTGACGGCGCTCTGCGCCTGGGTCATCGCCTTCTTCCTCGGCTCGGTCGTCGGCGTGATGCGGACCCTGCCGTCGAAGACCGCCAACACCGTCGGCACGGTCTATGTCGAGCTGTTCCGCAACATCCCGCTGCTGGTGCAGATGTTCCTCTGGTACTTCGTCCTGCCGGAGGTGCTGCCGGAATCCTGGGGTAGCTGGGTCAAGCAGCTCCCCAACGCGCCGTTCTACACCGCCGTGGTGTGCCTGGGCTTCTTCACCGCCTCCCGCGTCGCCGAGCAGGTGCGCGCCGGCATCCAGGCCCTGCCGCGCGGGCAGAAGATGGCCGGCACCGCCATGGGCCTGACGGTGTACCAGACCTACCGCTACGTGCTCCTGCCGAGCGCCTACCGGATGATCCTTCCGCCGCTGACCTCGGAATTCCTGAACAACCTCAAGAACACCTCCGTGGCGCTGACCATCGGCCTGCTCGAACTCACCGCGCGGGCCCGCGCCATGCAGGAATTCTCGTTCCAGGTGTTCGAGGCCTTCACCGCCGCCACCATCCTGTACGTGCTCATCAACGTCGTGGTGATCTTCATCTCCGGCTGGATCGAGCGTCGCGTCGCCGTCCCGGGCCATCGCTGAAGGCCCGTCCCCCGCCGCCACGTTCTTCAAGGATCGCCGCGATGCTCGCGAATTTCGACGTCTCCGTCATCACCTCCGCGCTGCCGTACCTGTTCTTCGACGGCATGCGCTTCACCCTGACTCTGACGGCTTTGGCCGCCCTCGGGGGCATCGTCCTCGGCACCCTCATCGCCATGATGCGGCTCTCCAGCATCCCGGTGGTGCCGCTGGTGGCCAAGAGCTACGTCAACCTGATGCGGTCGCTGCCCCTCGTGCTGGTGATCTTCTGGTTCTACTTCCTGGTGCCCTATCTCGGGCAGTGGGTGACCGGGGCCGACCGGCCGATGACGGTGGGCGCGTTCACCTCCTCGCTGGTGACCTTCACGCTGTTCGAGGCGGCCTACTTCTCCGAGATCATGCGCGCGGGCATCCAGTCGATCCCCAAGGGCCAGGCGGCGGCGGCCTCGGCGCTGGGCCTGACCTACTTCTCGGCCATGCGCACGGTGATCCTGCCCCAGGTCTTCCGCAACATGACCCCGATCCTGCTGACCCAGACCATCGTGCTCTTCCAGGACACCTCGCTGGTCTACGTGCTCTCGATCACCGACTTCCTCGGCGCGGCCTCGAAGATCGCCCAGCGCGATGGCCGCCTCGTGGAAATGTATCTGTTCGCGGCCGTGGTCTACTTCGCGGTCTGCTTCATCGCCTCGATGGCGGTGCGCCATCTCCAGAAGAAGATCGCCATCATCCGCTGACGCCCGAGCGTCCCGCCGCATCCCGAGCCTTGAGGATTCCTCCCATGCGCACTCCGCTGAACACGTCGCAGGCCCCCGGCACCGTGGGCCCCATGATCACCATGAAGTCCGTCAGCAAATGGTACGGCGACTTCCAGGTCCTCACCGACTGCACTACCGCCGTGAACAAGGGCGAGGTCGTGGTGGTGTGCGGCCCCTCGGGTTCCGGCAAGTCGACCCTGATCAAGTGCGTCAACGCCCTGGAGCCCTTCCAGAAGGGTGAGATCGTGGTCGACGGCACCGCCGTGCACGACAAGAAGACCAACCTGCCGAAGCTGCGCGCCCGGGTCGGCATGGTGTTCCAGCACTTCGAGCTGTTCCCGCACCTGTCGATCACCGAGAATCTGACCCTGGCCCAGATGAAGGTGCTCAAGCGCGATCCGGGCGACGCCCTGGATACCGGCCTGAAGCTCCTCGACCGGGTCGGCCTCTCGGCCCATGCCAAGAAGTATCCGGGCCAGCTCTCGGGCGGCCAGCAGCAGCGCGTGGCCATCGCCCGCGCGCTCGCCATGAACCCGGTGGTGATGCTGTTCGACGAACCGACCTCGGCCCTCGACCCCGAGATGGTCGGCGAGGTGCTCGACGTCATGGTCCAGCTCGCCCGCGAGGGCATGACCATGATGTGCGTGACCCACGAGATGGGCTTCGCCCGCAAGGTCGCCAACCGGGTCATCTTCATGGACAAGGGCGAGATCGTCGAGGACGCCACCAAGGACGACTTCTTCGGCAACGCCCGCTCCGAGCGGGCGCAGAACTTCCTGTCCAAGATTTTGGTACACTGATCCTGGTGTATTGAGCCTGGTGCTTTTCCGGCGTCCCTCGCCGGAGAGCCGGTTCCATCGTGGCGGGACCATCTCCCGCCCCGGTCTCCGCTGTCGTCCCTAAGGGGACCTCATGGCGAGGTCGACCATGAACGAGCCCGAGCACCGGTCGCAGAAACCCCGGAGCGTTCTGGACCTCGCTATCGCGATGGCGCTGCTGGTCCTCGTCTTTCCAAAAGCGCGACAAACAGGGACGGGCCAAACGGGACGGGAGCCGGACGGCTCGCGCCGCGCGGCCCTGCGCGCAGGCTGGGCCGAACTCCGCGCCCTGCAACGAGGCCGCGCCGCGGGGCTGCCGTCCCGGCCATCCCATCGTCCTCGCCCCATGGTCCTCGCCCTCGGCTTCGGAGGCGGCGTCGCCCTGCTGGCGGCCAGCCGTGTCGACTGGACTCAACTGACGCCGTCCGAGACGGGCTCGACGGTGCTGTTGATCGTGCTGGTGGGCCTCGCCATTGGCTGGATCGTCCGAACCCAGCGCTGACCCGCACGCCCGGGCGGCCTGATCGTCGACCAGATCGACCCGGCCGACGCGACATGTCCGGAAACCCAGACAAAAAAACTGAAACCCGTAACAAAATTCGCAGACCAAATACGGGGTGATTCCCCGAAGCCATTGCGGCGAAAGGAGAACCGGGCTTGGTTGCAGGTGGCACGAACGCTGCTCAGCGGGGATCAGCCACATAAGCGGGTCCCGAGGCCCGCAGAAAAAGCCTTTAGGAGGATGCCATGGAGCGTAGCCGCGACCTCGATCCCGTCGAGACGCAGGAATGGCTCGATTCGCTGGACGGCGTCCTCGAGGTCGATGGGCCGGAGCGGGCGCATTACCTGATCGAGCAGGTCATCGACGGAGCCCGCAAGAAGGGCGCTCCGGTCCCCTACTCGGCCAACACCGCCTACCTGAACACGATCCTGCCCGAGAAGCAGGACCCGCATCCCGGCGACCGGGTCATCGAGCACCGCATCCGCTCGGCCATCCGCTGGAACGCCATCGCGATCATCCTGCGGGCCAACAAGGATTCGTCGGAACTCGGCGGGCACATCGCCAGCTTCCAGTCGGCCGCGACCCTCTACGACACCGGCTTCATGCATTTCTGGCGCGCGGCCGACGCCCACCACGGCGGCGACCTCATCTACGTGCAGGGCCATTCCTCGCCCGGCATCTATGCCCGCGCCTTCCTGGAGGGGCGCCTCACCGAGGACCAGCTCCTCGGCTTCCGCCAGGAGGTCGGCGGCAAGGGCCTGTCGTCCTATCCGCATCCCTGGCTGATGCCGGATTTCTGGCAGTTCCCCACCGTCTCCATGGGCCTCGGCCCCCTGATGGCGATCTATCAGGCCCGCTTCCTGCGCTACCTGCACCACCGCAACCTGGCGCAGACGGATGGCCGCAAGGTCTGGGCCTTCATGGGCGACGGCGAGATGGACGAGCCGGAAAGCCTCGGCGCCATCGCGCTCGCGGCGCGCGAAAAGCTCGACAACCTCGTCTTCGTCATCAACTGCAACCTCCAGCGCCTCGACGGGCCGGTGCGCGGCAACGGCAAGATCGTCCAGGAGCTGGAGGCCGATTTCCGGGGCGCCGGCTGGAACGTCATCAAGGTGCTGTGGGGGTCGGGCTGGGACGCCCTGATCCAGAAGGATAGCACCGGCATGCTGGCGCGCCTGATGGAGGAATGCGTCGACGGCGAGTACCAGGACTTCAAGTCGAAGAACGGCGCCTATATCCGCGAGCACTTCTTCGGGCGCTACCCCGAGACCGCGGCCCTGGTGGCCGACATGAGCGACGACGACATCTGGCGCCTCACCCGCGGCGGACACGACCCGCGCAAGGTCTTCGCCGCCTACAGCGCCGCCTCCCGGCACAAGGGCCAGCCGACCCTCATCCTGGCCAAGACCGTCAAGGGCTACGGCATGGGCGAGTCCGGCGAGGGCCAGAACATCACCCATCAGCAGAAGAAGATGGGCGAGGCGGTGCTGCGCCAGTTCCGCGACCGCTTCCAGATCGACCTGACCGACGACCAGCTGAAGGAGATCCCCTTCATCAAGTTCCCCGAGGGCAGCCCCGAGCACCGCTACCTGATGGCGCGGCGGGAAGCCCTGGGCGGACCGCTGCCCGCGCGCCGGCGCAAGTCGCAGGCTCTCGAAATCCCGCCGCTCTCGGCCTTCTCGGCCCAGCTCAAGGAGACCGCGGGTCGCGAGATCTCCACCACCATGGCCTTCGTGCGCATCCTCAATACGCTGCTGCGCGACAAGACCATCGGCCACCGCATCGTGCCGATCGTGCCCGACGAGAGCCGCACCTTCGGCATGGAGGGCATGTTCCGCCAGTTCGGCATCTTCTCCCAGGTCGGCCAGCTCTACCGGCCGGAGGATGCCAACCAGCTCATGTATTACAAGGAGGACAAGAACGGTCAGATGCTCCAGGAGGGCATCAACGAGCCGGGCGCGATGTCGTCCTGGATCGCGGCCGCGACCTCCTACTCGCATTCCGACGCGCCGACGATTCCGTTCTACGTCTATTACTCGATGTTCGGCTTCCAGCGGGTCGGCGACCTCGCCTGGGCGGCGGGCGACATGCGGGCGCGCGGCTTCCTCATCGGCGGCACCGCCGGGCGCACCACCCTCAACGGCGAGGGCCTGCAGCACGAGGACGGCCACAGCCACCTGATCGCGTCGACCATCCCGAACTGCGTCTCCTACGACCCGACCTTCTCGTACGAAGTGGCGGTGATCGTGCAGGACGGCCTGCGCCGGATGTATGCCGAGCAGGAGGACGTGTTCTACTACATCACCGTGATGAACGAGAACTACGAGCACCCCGGCATGCCCGAGGGCGCCGAGGCCGGCATCATCAAGGGCATGTACCTCTTCAAGGAAGGCCCGAAGGAAACGACCGAGGGTCTGCGCGTGCAGCTCCTCGGCTCGGGCACCATCCTGCGCGAGGTCATCGCCGCCGCCGACCTGCTGGCGCAGGATTTCGGGATCAGCGCCGACATCTGGAGCTGCCCGAGCTTCACCGAATTGCGTCGCGACGCCATGGCGGCGGAGCGCTGGAACCTCCTGCACCCGCTCGAGGGCCGGCGCCTCTCCCATGTGGAGACCTGCCTGACCGGGCGCACCGGCCCGGTGGTGGCCGCCACCGATTACATGCGCCTGTTCGCCGACCAGATCCGCACCTGGGTGCCGGGCCGTTACCGCGTGCTCGGGACGGACGGCTTCGGCCGCTCCGACTACCGCGCCCGCCTGCGCGACTTCTTCGAGGTCAACCGGCACTGGGTCGTGGTGGCGGCCCTGCACAGCCTCGCCGAGGACGGCGTGATCCCCGCCCGGACGGTGGCCGACGCCATCGCCAAGTACGGCATCGATACGGACCGGCCGGCACCCTGGACCGTCTGATCCGGCGCCCCCGGATCCCCGATCTTTCACCGAACACATCACCGGACGAGGGAGCCCGCGAGAGGTTCCGACTCAAGCCAGGGAGAAGCGCAATGGGCATCGAGATCCAGATTCCGGATATCGGCGACTTCAAGGAGATCCCGATCATCGAGATCCACGTGAAGGAGGGCGACACGATCGGACCCGACGACCCGCTGGTCTCGCTGGAATCCGACAAGGCGACCATGGACGTGCCCTCGCCGAGCGCCGGCGTCGTCGAAAAAATCCTGGTCAAGCTGGGCGACAAGGTCAGCGAAGGCTCGCCGCTCCTGGTGTTCAAGGGCGAGGCCTCCAGCAGCCCCGCCAAGGCCTCCAGCAGCCCAGCCAAGGCCGCCGAGGCCCCGGCCGGCGCCGACAGCGCCGCGCTCCTGGCCAAGCAGGAGCAAGCCCCGAGTTCTGCCCCGAGTTCTGCCCCGAGTTCCCGCCCGAGTTCTGCCCCGAGTTCCCGCCCGAGTTCTGCCCCGAGTTCCCGCCCGAGCGCCCCGACTGCGCCTGCGGCGCCGGTCGGCGCTCTTCCCGATTTCTCGCAGGTCCATGCCAGCCCCGGCGTGCGCCGCCTCGCCCGCGAACTCGGCCTCGACCTGACCGCCGTGAAGGGCACCGGCGAGAAGGGCCGGATCACCAAGGAGGACGTGAAGGGGCATCTCACCCGCTCGGCCGCGCCGGCCGCCGGCGCCTCCGGCACGGCCGCGTTTGCCGGCGGCGGCATGGGCATCCCGGAGATCCCGGCGGTGGACTTCTCCAAGTTCGGCCCGATCGAGACCCAGCCGCTGTCGCGGATCAAGAAGATCTCCGGCGCGCATCTGCACCGGTCCTGGCTCAACGTGCCGCTGGTCACCCACCAGGACGAGTCGGACATCACCGAGACCGACGCCTACCGCAAGGAGCTCGACAACGCGGGCAAGGCGCTGAAGGACAACGGCTACCGCGTCACCCTGCTGGCCTTCCTGATCAAGGCCGCCGTCTCGGCCCTGCGCAAGCACCCCGAATTCAACGCCTCGCTCAGCCCCGAGAAGGACGCGCTGATCCTCAAGCGCTACTACAACATCGGCGTGGCGGTCGACACGCCGGACGGCCTCGTGGTGCCGGTGATCAAGGAGGCCGACCGCAAGGGGATCATCGAGATCAGCCGCGACCTCGGGGCGATTTCGGCGAAAGCCCGCGACGGCAAGCTCGGGGCGGCCGACATGCAGGGCGCCACCTTCTCGATCTCCAGCCTCGGCGGCATCGGCGGCACGTCCTTCACGCCGCTGGTCAACGCCCCCGAGGTCGCGATCCTGGGCGTCGCCCGCGCCAAGATGAGCCCGGTCTGGAACGGCACCGCGTTCGAGCCGCGCCTGATCGTGCCGCTCTCGCTCTCCTACGATCACCGCGTCATCGACGGCGCGCTCGCCGCGCGCTTCGCCCGCCACCTCGCCCACGTCCTGGAGGACGTCCGCCGCCTCGTCGTCTGACGACGGAGCCCGGCCCGCGCGACCCAACGAGTGAGGTGACCTGATGAGCAGCAACGACGTCCACCTGCCGGATATCGGCGACTTCCAGAACGTGCCCGTGATCGAGGTCAGCGTCGGCCCCGGCGACGTGATCGCGGTCGACGACGTGATCATCGTGCTGGAATCCGACAAGGCCACCATGGACATCCCGTCCCCGGTGGCCGGCACGGTGGCCGAGGTGCGGATCAAGCCCGGCGACAGCGTCAGCCAGGGCGACCTGATCCTGGTGATGGCCGAGGCCGCCGGCACCGGCGCGCCGAAGCCCACGGTGACCGACACGACGACATCCGGTGCCGCGTCCGCCTCCCCGGGCGGCCACGCCCCGGGCGAGGGTCAGGCCGGCTACGGCTCCTCGGCCACCGCGACCGGCGGAGCGGCGCCCGCCCCGGCTCCGAAGGGCGCGGCCCCCGTGTCCGGCGAGGAGATGCGGGCCCAGGTGCTCGTCATCGGCGCGGGTCCCGGCGGCTACACCGCCGCCTTCCGGGCGGCCGATCTCGGCCAGTCGGTGGTGCTGGTCGAGCGCTGGCCGAATCTCGGCGGCGTCTGCCTCAATGTCGGCTGCATCCCGTCGAAGGCCCTGCTGCACGCCGCCAAGGTCATCGACGAGAGTCACGCCATGGCGGCGCACGGCATCAGCTTCACGGCGCCGCAGATCGACATCGACAAGCTGCGGGCCTGGAAGGACGGGGTGGTCAAGCGCCTCACCGGCGGTCTCACCGGCCTCGCCAAGCAGCGCAAGGTCACGGTGGTCACGGGCGAGGCCCGCTTCGTCTCACCGCATCAGGTCGCGGTGGAGCACGAGGGCCGGACCCGCGTGATCGGTTTCGACCACGCCATCATCGCGGCCGGCTCCGAGCCGGTGCAGATGCCCTTCATCCCGCATGACGACCCGCGGGTCATCGACTCGACGGGGGCGCTCGAACTCGACGGAATCCCGGCCCGCCTGCTGGTGATCGGCGGCGGCATCATCGGGCTGGAGATGGCGACCGTCTATCACGCCCTCGGCTCCCAGGTGACCATCGTCGAGCTGATGGACCAGATCATCCCCGGCGCCGACCGGGACCTGGTCATGCCGCTGATGAAGCGCATCCAGAAACAATACGAGGCGATCCACCTCAAGGCCAAGGTCACCGCCGTCGAGGCCACGTCCGAGGGCCTGAAGGTCTCGTTCGAGGGCGGCAGCGCGCCGGCGACCGACACCTTCGACAAGGTGCTGGTCTCGGTCGGGCGGCGCCCCAACGGCCATCGCATCGGCGCCGAGGCGGCGGGGGTCGCCGTCGACGCGCGCGGCTTCATCGCGGTGGACCGGCAGATGCGGACCAACGTGCCCCACATCTTCGCCATCGGCGACGTGGTCGGCCAGCCGATGCTGGCCCACAAGGCGACCCACGAGGGCAAGGTCGCGGCGGAAGTCGCCGCCGGCAAGCCCAGCGCCTTCGATGCCAAGGTCATCCCCTCGGTGGCCTATACCGACCCCGAGGTGGCCTGGGTCGGCCTGACCGAGAACGAGGCCCGGGCGAAGGGGATCACGCTCGGCAAGGGCGTCTTCCCGTGGGCGGCCTCCGGGCGTTCGCTGGCGCTCGGGCGCGAGGAGGGCCTGACCAAGGTGCTGTTCGATCCCGAGACCGACCGCATCCTCGGCTGCGGCATCGTCGGCCCCTCGGCCGGCGACCTCATCGCGGAGGCGGCGCTGGCCATCGAGCTGGGGGCGGATGCCGAGGATATCGGCCTGACCATCCACCCGCACCCGACCCTGTCGGAGACGATCGGGCTGGCGGCGGAGGCCTTCGAAGGCACCATCACCGACCTCTACATGCCGAAAAAGGACGGGCCGAAATAGGCTCGCTGACCGCCTGCGAACCGCGCGGCCCCGTCTCCGGGGGCCGCCCAGGCGACGACCCAACCCCGGCCCCGACCCCGGGCCACGCGGACCGGGAACGGCCGGCCGATGCCCGGACGAGGCACGCGCCGGCCCCGTCGCGGACCCCTTAGCAACCGATCTGTGGAACGAACACCATGAGCAAGGACACCGACCTGCGCACCGCGGGCGCCGCCGCCAACGCCGATGCCGGCACCGAGGCCGCCCTGACCCGGGCCGCCCTCGACTACCACCGCTTTCCGACCCCGGGGAAGATCGCGGTCCAGCCGACCAAGGACATGAGCACCCAGCGCGATCTCGCGCTCGCCTATTCCCCCGGCGTCGCGGCCGCCTGCATGGCCATCCACCACGCGCCCGACGAGGCCTACAGCCTGACCTCGCGCGGCAACCTCGTCGCCGTCATCACCAACGGCACGGCGGTGCTGGGCCTCGGCAATATCGGCGCGCTCGCCGGCAAGCCCGTGATGGAGGGCAAGGGCTGCCTGTTCAAGAAGTTCGCCGGCATCGACGTGTTCGACATCGAGATCGACGAGACCGACCCGGAGAAGTTCATCGAGACCGTCGCCCGCCTGGAGCCGACCTTCGGCGGCATCAACCTCGAGGACATCAAGGCCCCCGAATGCTTCGTCATCGAGACGAAGCTGCGCGAGCGCATGAAGATCCCGGTCTTCCACGACGACCAGCACGGCACCGCCATCGTCGCCGCCGCCGCCCTGATCAACGCCCTCCAGGTGGTGGGCAAGCCGATCGAGACGGCCCGCCTCGTCTGCTCGGGCGCGGGCGCCGCCGCCATCGCCTGCCTCAACATCCTGGTGGGCCTCGGCCTGCGCAAGGAGAACATCGTCGTCTGCGATTCCCGCGGCGTGGTCTCCACCGACCGGATGGCCTCCCTCGACGCGCAGAAGCGCGCCTATGCCCGCGAGACCGAAGCGCGCACCCTCGGCGATGCGGTCAAGGATGCCGACATCTTCCTCGGCGTCTCCCAGGGCGGCGTGCTCAAGCCCGAAATGGTCGCCAGCATGGCCGACAGGCCGATCATCCTGGCGCTCGCCAACCCCGACCCGGAGATCCTGCCGGCGCTGGCCAAGCAGGTGCGGCCGGATTGCCTCATCGCCACCGGACGCTCGGACTACCCGAATCAGGTCAACAACGTCCTGTGCTTCCCCTTCATCTTCCGGGGCGCCCTCGATGTCGGCGCCACCGAGATCAACGAGGCGATGAAGCGCGCCGCCGTGCGCGCCATCGCCGACCTCGTCCATGCCGAGCCGTCGGACGTGGTCGCGGCGGCCTATGGCGGCCACGAGTTGCGCTTCGGGCCCGACTACCTGATCCCGCGCCCGTTCGACCCGCGCCTGATCACCACCGTCGCCCCGGCGGTGGCCCAGGCCGCCATCGACAGCGGCGTCGCCACCCGGCCGTTCCAGGACGTCGAGTCCTACCGCCGCTCCCTGGAGCGCCTGGTCTACACCTCCGGCACGGTGATGCAGCCGGTCTTCGCCGCGGCCTCCGAGACGGGCCTGAAGCGGATCGCCTATGCGGAGGGCGAGGAGGACCGCGTGCTCCGCGCCGCCCAGGTGGTGGTCGACGAGCGCCTCGCCACCCCGGTCCTGGTCGGACGGGCCGAGACCATCGCCCGGAAGATCGCCGGTCTCGGCCTGCGCATCCGCATCGGCACCGACGTGCATGTCGCCGAGATCGCGCCCGAGACAGCGCCCGAGACGGCGTCTGAGGCCCGCGCCACCGTTCAGGCGGCCCGGCTCCTCGCCGCCGGCGCGGTCGACGGCCTGCTCTGCGGCACCACCGGCACCTATCCGGCCCACCTCGCGGAGGTGGCCGGGGCGATCGGCCTGAAGCCGGGCGCGCAGGGGCTCGCCGCCATGGGCCTGCTGCAACTGCCCCGGCACACGCTGTTCATCTGCGATCCCTACATCCACCGCGACCCGAGCGCCGCGGAGATCGCCGACATGACGGTGCAGGCCGCTGCGGAGATGCGCCGCTTCGGCCAGACGCCGCGCGTCGCCCTGGTCGCGGCGTCGAATTTCGGCAGCATCGACGATCCGGTGTCGCGCAAGATGCGGGAGGCCCTGGCGCTCATCCGCACCCGGGCGCCGGATCTCGAGATCGACGGCGAGATGTCGGCCGACACGGCGCTCAGCCGGACGATCCTGGGCCGCCTGCGGCCGGATTCGGCCCTCACCGCCGAGGCCAACCTCCTCGTCATGCCGAACCTGGAGGCGGCCAACATCACCTTCAACGCCCTCAAGGTGGTGGCCGGCCAGAGCGTCTCCGTCGGCCCGATCCTGCTCGGCGCGGCAAAGCCGGTCCACATCCTCACCCCCACCGCCACCGTACGGGGCATCGTCAACATGACGGCCCTGACGGCGGCCTCTGGCGCCGCGGCGGCCTCCGCCGCCGTGGCGGGCTGACCGGGCATCCGGCAGCCGGGGTTTTCGGCAGGACAGCGCCGCTCCCTCTTCCCACACAGGGGAGGGGGACGCGGTCCGCCGGCAAGGGTGTGGC
>NZ_JAGHKN010000050.1:0-31621 GCF_023093475.1 Methylobacterium sp. 37f | reverse complement strand
GATCCGCCTGTTCGGCGCAGCTTGGCTCATCCAGGCCATCCGAGCCTGAACAAGCACGAGCCGTGGCGATTCATCCGCAGCCGACATTCATAAAGTTCCGCGCCCAATCCGTTTTGACACGGCCTCGATGGAAACCGGACATTTTCATTAAGCGTCGAAAGACTACGCGAGCAGGATAAGGCAGCCGTCGTTGCCGATAATGAAATCCGGGTTCCACGCGACCTCCCACAGGAAGCCATCCAGATCGCAGAAGTGTCCGTGATGGCCAGCCCACACTGCATCTTGCCCGTGCCGGATAATCCGCTCACCGAGAACTTCCGCCTGCGTTAGCACCTTGCCCACCTCGTCGCGGCTGTGTGTGTTGTAGGCGAGCGTGAAGCCTTGAGAGGGGCGGTTCTCAAGGGCCACGCCAGCGTCCTTGGCAAGGTCGGCACGTGGATACAGCGATAGGCCCAAGCCACCGAGTTGGAAGAAGGCGACACCCTGCGCAAATTGCACACGCCGGGGCCATCCCAACTCTTCGTAGAATGCCGTTGCTCGACCGAGATCGACGAAACCGAGGGTAATGAGGCTCAGGCGTGGTTCCAAGCCCGATGCTCTCCAGCAGCAGGCAGAATAACTCCATGGGCCTCTGTCTGTGCGAGCCGTTGAGGTCCGCAATAGGTCGGCACTGGACGAGGCCAGGACGGGCCCGGCGCTTGTTAACATCACGAGGGCGGCCGGCAGAACGAGGTTGATCCGCATACGGGACTGCTTGAGGGGCGGCCGCCCCGTGAGGCGACCCTACTTCAGCAACATCGCGAGGGAAGCGCCAGCGGGCGAGGAGAGCTCCTTGGCGTCGATGGTGCCCTCGGCATCCGGGTCGGCGGCCTTGAAGCGCGCGGCCACCACGGCGAGGTATTCTTTCTTGTCTAGGGTGCCGTCGGTATCTGGGTCGGCGGCCTTCATCTCCGCGGCCGTCATCAGGCCGGTAAGCTCCTTGGCGTCAAGCGTGCCGTCCTTGTCGGGGTCGAGCATGTCGAACTTCATGGACGCGGCGGCCTGGGCCTCCTTGAGGTCGATGGTGCCGTCCTTGTCGGGATCGAACGCCGCGACGGTGGCGGGGGCGGCGAACGCCGGGGCGGCGACACCGAGGGCGAGGACGGTGGCAAACAGGGCGGCAGGCAGACGATAGGTCATCGAAGGATCTCCTTAGGTCAGCTTGAATCACAGTTTGCGACTTCAAGACGTCGTCGCGCGATAGCCTTCGGAGCAATTAATCGTGCCGAGTCGAGCCGCGCTTTCGCTGGCTATTGCCTAATCTATCCGGGAGAATCCGGCAAGCCAGACTTCCGATTTTTCTCGGAGCACGTGATTCCAGTGTGGTCGTAGATGCGTGCCAGTGCGGCTGCCGAGCCTGCCGCTAACGCAAAATGGCGCGGCCCTGGGCGCTGCGCTGTGCGCCGACGTAAAAGAGGTTCGGACGAGGCGTGTCGCATACCAAATCCGTTTGATCCCTTCAGGATGACGGACCTGGATTTAGGTCAAGCGCCGCGCGGACTGGCTGATAGGGCGACCGCTTTAATCAAGCTGATATCGTATCGGATATCGGATGCGGTCCTTGACCACGTGGATGGTCGGACTCGGATAAACCTACATCGCTGCCGACGAGAAAGAGGGGTTGGAACCGAAACGTCCGCTTCGGGACGAAGGGTCAGGGTCCGCTCCCCACTCGTAACAGCCGTTTACCTACACCTATGCACTCCGCACGTTAGTCCTTTGGGTCCAATAGACCTTGCCCTTGTGGAACGTTCCAGCCCAGCCAGCGACTGGTTCCACGAAAGTGGGGTTTGATTTTTGGAACGTACCCAGCCACTAGTTCCTAGACCCTAGTGGGACGGAAGCATGCTCGTCGGATACGCCCGCACGTCGACCCTGGAACAGGAAGCCGGCCTGGAGGCTCAAATTCGGGCGCTGACGGCCCTCGGCTGTGAAAGGGTATTCCGGGAGCAAGTCTCGTCTGTCGGCCAGCGTGCGGCCTTATACGAGGCTCTTTCGTTCTGCCGCGACGGCGACACCCTGGTGGTGACGAAACTCGATCGCCTCGCGCGCTCCGTCACCCATCTCGGCAGCATCCTCTCAGAGCTCGAAACCAAGGGCATTGCCCTCCGGATCGAGAACCTGGGCGTGGATACCTCGACCCCAACTGGCAAGCTGATGCTCAACGTCCTCGGTGGCGTCGCGCAGTTCGAGCGAGAGATGATGCTGGAGCGCCAACGTGAGGGGATCGCCAGGGCAAAGGCTGAAGGGGCCTACAAGGGGCGGAAGCCCACCGCACGCGCCAAAGCCGCCGAGATCAAGGCCCTGGCGGCTGAAGGCTTATCTATGGCCTCTATCGCGGCGAGGCTCGGCATCGGCAAAGGGTCGGTGCATCGGGCGTTGAACACCAAGCCGGAGTGATCTCGTAGGGTCTGCATAGCGGTGGCCCATCCCAGCAGAACGCCAGCGATCTTTAGCCTTCGGGCACATCTTCAATGGCAGACAAGGCTTCCTTTGCCTCGACTGCTCGGTTCACGAAGGCCGCGGCCAAGCCTTCCTCTCCGGCATCAGCGGCCCACGCCCAGAGATCAGGCGGGTTGACGCTACGCCTGCCGCTCGCGTCAAGCGACGCCACGTGGTCCCACCACAGCCACCACTCATCTTGATCGATCTGTCCTGGTCCTAGAGCTTCGCGCAGCCTCGCGATCTCCCCAGCGTAGATCCTTGCCGTCCCACGACGCCACTTGCAGAGACACAAACCCAGTGCAACGCCTCGGAAATTAGTCGACTCCGCCGAGATAGCGAAATCGAAGCGCGGATCCCCGATGTCGAGCCGCAACATGCCGTTGCGATTGGGCGAGAAAAGCGGCATCTCGCCCGCGATTGGGCGTAGATCCCCCAACCCGACTGCGTGTGCACGTTGCTGCACAAGAGCCGCAAATCGGTCGTTGACCGTTGCGGTCAGCGCATCGCGTGCGTCCATGATGGCAATGGACGCTGCTACTGTCTCCGGGCTGGCAGCAAGGAGGTTGATGATCTGCTGCACGTTGTGAGCATCCTTTCCAGCATAACGCTTGTCCAGGTGCGCTTCGAAGTCACCGAGAAAGGCGGCAACTTTCACCATCGTCGTAGCTGATTGGCACGCTGCAACCCAGCCGCGTACGTTGGTGCCGAGCTTCAGCGCTCGTGTCCCAGCGCGTTCGATAGCTGCGACGGCTGGACCGTCCCAGCCAGTGCCGAGCAAGGTGACAACTCGCGCCTGCCCACCAAGATCGCGCGGAAGGGTACGAGCATAGCGCTCCAGTTGCCGGTCGCCGAACCGAGCCGTTGGCTTGTTCTCAACGAGTACGAGGAAGCGAGGATGAGATACCTCGATGTCGATGCGCCCCATCAGCCGCCCTGCTGCGTACCGGGGCACCTCAAGACGAACCTTCGCCGTTCGGCACTCGTCAGGTGCGTTAATCCCACAGAGGTCGAGGAAGTGCCGCAAGTACCGGTCACCCTGGCCGTGTGTACCCGCGGGGTCCAGCATCCAGCCAATCACACGCGACAAATCCATCTCGTCGATCAGCAGTAGCGCTACCGGATTGAAGGCATCAAGCAATTGGCTCGGCTGCGCACGCCGAGAGGCGATAGTCTGGACCAGGGTATGGATGGCAGGCAAAGTCATTGGCTACGGTTTGCCACTCGGTCGTCTGTGAGCGCAACAGCAGGTTTCGCGGGCATGGCAGAAAACGAGTGAGCCCGTCCGGCGCGACACCGAACGGGCTCAAAAAACTTCACCTTCTCTAGTCTCATCCCGGTCCGAGACCGGCAACCGCAGCTCTGAAAGAGCATAGGTACGCTCCGCGGTAGCGTACCCTACGATCTAAATGCGACAAGCATCTCTACATTGGGAAGAGAGCCTAATCAATCTGTTTGCCCGCGGCGCAGATCGCAGTAAGGCATTGCGAGATCATCAGGCCATAAGGATTTAACATGCTCGACGCCCCCGAAGAAAACACGCTTCAAGAAGTCACAGTCGATTACGTCGATATGACCGCTGAGATTGTCTCCGCCTACATCGCCAATAACTCCGTCCGGCCTGCGGATCTGGGCGAGCTGATTGCCTCCGTGCATCAAACCCTCAAGGGTCTGAGCGGCCCTGCTACGCCGGCTGCTGACAAGATCGAGAAGCCAACCCCGGCTGAGATCAAGAAGTCGATCACGCCCGACGCTCTCATCAGCTTCGAGGATGGCAAGCCCTACAAGACGCTGAAGCGCCATTTGACTATCCGTGGCCTTACCCCTGAGGCTTATCGGACGAGGTACGGCCTCCCCGTCGACTATCCCATGACCTCTGCAAGCTACTCGGAGCAGCGTTCTAAGCTTGCTCACGCTCTTGGTCTCGGACAACAGCGACGGGGCCAAGCAAAGGCTGTTGCGCCGGATGAGACGGTTTCAGAAGCGCCGGCCGAGCCGAAGCAGAAAAAGGCTCGACGACCACCTAGAGCCTCCTGAGTCAGGTCGGCTGTCGATAGGCATGTGACCGCCAAGCGACAGCCGATGTTTTACCTTTGTTCCACAGGCGGAAGGCCTCGCTTCGGACTGAAAAGTGGATCAGATCGAGGGAGCGCCCTCGCTTCTGGTCCCGTCCCATGCTGATCGCTTCCCGCTCCGTCTTGCAGCAGCATCGCGAGGTCGCCGCCGTAATGGCGACCTATGGAATGTTCCTCGGCGGCATCTTGGTGCTCGCCTGGGCGATTGCCTGACGCCTGCCAGCGCTCAGCTGGGAACGCTTCCGATCACAGGTACTTTGCTCCCCGCAACGTCCAGGGAGTGAAGCTGTGACCACCGCTGATAAGCCACTGCCCGGCGCCGATCTTCAGCCCATTGAGGATGCACCGGAGCAGCCTGAGAAGAAGCCGCCTGCGATCCCGGAGGAAGACAAGCCGGAGATCAAGGACACTGAGGTGCAGCCGACTTAGGCTGGCGCAGTGCTGCTGCCTACCGAATGAAAGAAGCCCCGGACCGCTTAGCGGTCGGGGCTTCGTTCGTTGGTGGTAGGCTGAGAATCAACACGGATAACATCAGCTGAGCCTGTCTCGGACGGGCAAGGGGCGGAGAAAGCCGAGCATGAGCCAAGCGGTCGTGGCAAAACCTAAGGCGACGCCCTTCTGGTCGGCGCTGTTCACCGATCGACGGATCGCACCGGCCCTCGGCCTCGGCTTCACGTCTGGCATCCCGTTCCTTCTCGTCTACTCGACGCAGTCGGCCTGGCTCTCCGACATTGGGATCTCGATCGCGACCATTGGGCTCCTGAGCGAACTGACGCTTGCCTACAAGTTCAAGTTCCTGTGGGCGCCCTTCCTCGACCGGTACGATCCGCCCCTCCTCGGACGCTTCCTGGGCCGAAGACGCGGCTGGATCGTTGTGGCGCAGCTCGGCGTCATGGCGGCATCCGCAGGCATCGCCTTCGGCGATCCTGCGCATCAGCTCGCCTGGACGATTGCCTTCTCGCTGGCCCTCGGGTTCGCTGGTGCAACGCTCGACCTCGTCATTGATGGCTGGCGCATCACCAGCGTGCGACCTCCCGAAAAGCAGGCGGTGCTCTCATCCTGGACGGAAATCGGCTGGCGGCTCGGCAACCTCGCGGCGGGGGCAGGCGCGTTGTTCCTGGCCGATAGGATTGGCTGGCGCGGTGCCTACCTGTGCATGGCCGCGCTGATGCTCCCGGGTATGCTGGCCGCCGTACTCGCGCCCGAGCCGCCCTCGGACAAAACTCCCCATCTAGCCAGATCAGGCTTCCTCGACACGATCTGGGCGCCAATCCGCGAGTTGCTAGCTCGGCTGGGAGCGATGGCGCCGGTCATCCTATTGCTCGTCGCCGGTTTCCGTATGCCGGGTTACGTCGCGAGTGCGATGGCCATTCCGCTGTTCAAGCACCAGGGTTTCTCGAACACCGACATCGCCACCGTCACCAAGCTCTTCGGCTTCTGGATCGCTCTGGGCGGCACCTTCCTGGCCGGCGCCCTCATCCCGCGGATCGGCATGTTGCCGAGTCTCCTCATCGGCACTGTGGCCGGCTCGGCCTCGCATTTGAGCCTTGCGTACCTCGCTGCGCACGGGGGTGATGGCGGGACGGCGTTCTGGACATTTGCGGCCGCCGTTGGCGTCGAGGGCTTCGCCTACGCCTTCGCGTCGGTCGTGCTGATCACCTACATGTCGACCCTGGCATCGACGGATCATGCGGCAAGCCAGTTTGGGCTCCTGACGTCGCTCTGCGCCTTCCCGGGCAGCGTACTGGCAGGCTTCTCCGGCTTCGCAATCGAGCACACGGGCTTCACTTGGTTCTTCGTCGCGACGTCGTTGATCGGGCTGCCGGTGGCAGCGCTTGCCGTCTACGTCTGGGCCAAGGTCGGCATCTCAGACGAATCTGCTTCACGGCCCGCTGACGCGCATTGACGGACATGACTCTGGCCGAGTGCGCCGCGCCCTCACTCCGGTCCCGACGCCGCCAATCCTGAAGCGCAAGCTCCGCAGCAGCTACGGATAGCAGTGTACTTCCCACCATGCGCACCTGTGTCTTCGGGTTGTGGGAAGCACGATGAACATGCGGGCCGATTTCGACACGTTTGCTGCCGAACTGCTCGACCAAATCGATGCGATTCAGACGCTTTCGCGTGCCCTTGCAACCACGGCTTCCGGACGTGAAGTGCCTTTCGATGTCGGTCTGGATACGCAAAAGCCGGCTGTCGAGGCAGGCGAGCAAAGCTCCCCCTCCTGCCTCGACAACCGTCCTCTCGGCGAAGCAAAATCAGCGAGCCTTGCAGCTCGTGTTCCCAACGGCTCATGAGCGTAGCGGTTCGCTGCATCACGACGCGTAAAAGTGCGTATGGTGAACGTCTGCGCTGCTCTTGGCTCGCCCCAGGTAGCGACGGCTGTCCGGACGAACTACCGTCGCCCCAGGGTTAGCGGGAGCCCCATGACCGGCCAACGATCCGCCGACTTCCTCGCTGTCATCATCGAGAACGCCGAGCTTCGCCAACAGCTCGCCGAAGTACAAGACCAGTGCGTTGAGCTGGCCGTTGACGCCGGGGAGCTTCACGCGGAGATCGAGACCTTGCGCGCTCGGCTAGCCAAGGCCGAGAAGGATCGTGACGCCTGGCGCACGGAGGCGGAACAGAGCCGGCGCGTAGGCTGAAATCGCCAGGGAGTTATCCACCGACGCCCTTGGCTGCCGCAGACCCGCGAGGTAGTTCTTCCTGGCGCGACGCAGATGCCGGCCCTTGGCCCCGCACACGTTCCGCACCCCGCCGCTCCGGGCTTTGGCGAGTAGCGGCATGGCGGGAGAGGGCCGGGGACGCCTACAGGCGCCCCGGCCTGTCTCGCCTTTAAGCCCCGAGTAGGAACAGGAGCCCTAGAAGGTTCAAGCTTTCCGACGGTGAGGATCGACCATGTCGCAATCTGGGGTTTTCGTATTGCAGGGTGATGAGGCCCTCGTCCCCATGCTGCCGGCGCACTTCGAGAAGGAGATCGACTTCCAGAGGCTGCTCTCGAAGTTTCCGTCCTTGCTAGTGGGCGACCAAATCGATCCAGAAAACCCGAGGCGCTTTATTCTTGTCCGACCGGAACTTTCCATCGGTCACGAACAGGAAACCGTTCGCTGGTCTCTAGATCATCTCTTTTTAGATCAGGATGGCGTACCGACCCTCGTGGAGGTTAAACGGCAGACGGACAGCCGTCTGCGCCGCGAGGTAGTCGGTCAAATGCTCGACTATGCCGCCAATTTTCAGTCTTTCTGGGACGCAGAAAAAATTGCATCAACCTTTGAGGCAGCTTGTCACCTAGCTGGTACAGAGGGCGACACAGTACTAGCAGAGTTTCTTGGCTCTGACGTAACGTCCGAGTGGTTCTGGAATGCCGTAGACTCGAACATCCGTGCGGGCAAGCTACGGCTAATGTTCGTAGCTGACCATATCCCCTCAGAGCTGCGCCGCATCGTGGAGTTTCTGAACAAGCAGATGAGCCCGGCCGAGGTCTTAGCTCTAGAACTCCGACAGTTCGCGGGTCAGGGGCTACGAACCATTGTGCCTGTTGTCTTCGGGCAAACTCGGGAAGCAATCGGACGGAAAGAGGCAGTTAGGGGAAGCCGCTGGACGGAGGAGCGCCTTATGACGGCCTTCGAGGATAAATTCCCTCTAGAGGTATATTCAGTTGCTACGGCAGTGATGAGTTGGATGAAGGGCACAGGACTTCCAATCGTCTTCGGCACAGGTCGTGAAAACGGATCGGCGTACCCGCTTCTGAAGCCACGAGGCGTAGCAATCAATCCCGCCTATCTGTCGACGGAAGGTAAGATTTGGATTCAGTTCAAATCTCTGGAAAGCAAACCAGTGTTCGGTAACATAGATCAGCGACGTGAGTTGCTGCGACGCTTTGCAGAAATTGATGGCACAGATATAAAAGAGTCGTCGCTGAATGGTTGGGCGTCAGTACCATTGGCCCTAGTCGCTGCCGATCCGAGTGGGTCGACCAAGCTGGTCTCGGCGCTGGATTGGATGGTGCGACAGGTAAAGGAGGCTGGTTGATCAAGCTCGTCACCTGATCGTTGAGGAGCCGCCTCCTCCGACGTGCATCTCAACCAATGTGGTCCGGACGTTCCCAGAGGGCGTGTCGCAAGCTTGGACATAAGGCGTGGAAGGGCCTCTACCGTCCCGCTTTCACGCTTTGTTCGCTTGGGGAAGCCCAAAGCAGACCCCGAGTAGCTGGTTTTGCTCACGGACCGTCCACACGCCGGCAAAGCCGAAGCCCTTGCGCAGCCAGAGCATAGCCTCGAAGCCCTGGATGGTGCGTCGAGCCGTATGGAAGGAGCGGAAGCCTCCGACCCGGGGCATGTTCTTCTTGACCCGGAAGTGGTCGCTCTCGATGCCCTGCTGCAGGTGCTTAGTGACGTAGTGGATCGCAGGACGCGCGAGAAGGCCGTCGCTCTTCGCAGCCACGATCGCAGCCGGGTAGGTGCTGGCGCCATCCGTGCCGATCCGGTCAGGCGCAAGAAGCGGCTGATCGGCCAGCATTTTGCGGAAGAAGCGCTTGGCGGCGTCGAGATCCCGGCTCGCAGCGAGCAGGAAGTCGACCGGATTGCCGTGCTTGTCGACGGCTCTGTACAGGTAGCGCCACTCGCCACGAACCTTGATGTATGTCTCGTCGATCCGGACCGAGCCGCAGTGCGGCCGGCGGAACTGGCGTAGCCGCTTCTCGATCAGCGGCGCGTAGGCCAGCACCCAACGGTTCAGGGTGGAGTGATCCACCTCCAGGCCGCGCTCCAGGAACAACTCCTCAATGTCGCGGTAGCTGAGCGGATAGCGCAGGTACCAAGAGACGGCTTGGACGATGAGCGCAGCCTCATAGTGCCGTCCCTTGAAGTCGGCCTTGGCGCGCTGTTTGAGCTTGGCGGCGATAGCAGACAGGATCATGAGCGGCCTCCGAAAACGGAGGCGCCATGCAGGCCGTATGGTCAACGTTGGGTAAACGCCCGCGCGATCGCGTTTGCGACAGGCCCGGCCGCGCTGGCCGTGATCGCGGTCGAGGTGACGAAACGCAATGCCTGCACGATGGCGATAGGCGCGATTGCGGCTCTTGCGGGGGTGGGATCGGCCCCCTTGCTCGCTGCGCTTAAATCGGCCCACAAGCCCGACGAACACGCAACGAACTAATCGCGAAGCAATAACATCGCTTATTCTGCAATGAATTGCAAGTGTATTGATTTACGTTACTTGAGTAACGCCATTTAACGTCGATTGACTTGGATTGGCATATCTTCACCGGGTGCAAGCTGTGCGCGCGAGGACGGTCGCATCTGAGGAGCCGGCGCGCCGCCGGGTAGCAGCATCACTGGATTGGCGGCTGTTTTGCTTTGCAGTAGGCTTCGCCGCGATGCAGCAAGGAGGCTCGGATGACCTGCCGCGCAGTGTTGAAGGAAATCGACGGTCAGCCAGCTCGCTTCATTGGCTCCCAAACCGGAAGAGACGATGCCGAGAAGGTTCTCCTCCGGGTCGGTGACAAGGAGTGCACCGTGAGTGGCCGGAAATGGGCAGCGGCTCCGGCTTGGTCTGGAGAATGGCCGGCGTGGGCTGGCAAGAGCCCCAGGAAGTCCGGATGGATACGCTCTAGGATGGCCTCAGAGGCCCGTCAGTCGGCTTGAGCGTGTTTTTAGCGGTGAGGGTGCATCTAAGGCCTCACGGCCGTCCTAGGGCATTCTAGAACACCTTGCATTGGATGACGCGCATCGAGGGCACTAGCCATGAGCGAGACAACCAACACCTATCCGTACACCCTTAAAGTTGAGCCAAAAACGAGGCGCGAAGGGATCTGGCAGTGGGTTGTCCGAAAGCATGGCAAGCTACTCAATCGCTCGGATCGCGATCATCCGTCCGAAGCTAAAGCCAGGGCGCAGGGTATGGAGGAGATCGAGAGGATGCTTCGCGCCGCCGCCAATGGACACCCGAGGCGCTGACCGGCTTCAGAGGCAGCACCAGAGTGGTCCACGGCAGAGGCGCTAAGGTCCGCGATAACCGGCGGCACAAAAGGAAAAGCCTCCTCTCTGCCGCCGGGCTGACACTCATCGCTTGGGGGGCTCGGAACGCGCCAGCAGGTCGAGAATACATCTTCTATGCCATCTGCCAACGCGAACGAGGCCAACGGCACAATGCGCTCGCTGACCTCGTCGTGGGCGTTCCTCCGCAGGACTGTCTCGTCCCTTCGGTCGCCTTTGTGTCTGCCATTGGCAGGATAACGTCAACGCGGCAAAAGTGCTTAGAACCATTGTGCCAGCTCGGAATGAACTTCGCCCGTCCCTTGGGGTTGGCTCAACACAGCACGGCGATAGGGTCGCGGCGTTGTAGCCCCTCCCAGGGCGATTCCTCGACTTCGGGCCGCTTCCTCATCGGGGCGGCCCCTTTTCGTTGCGACAACGCCAAGGCCTTAGTCTCTTTCCAACGCGCCATGCGCATACGACCAGGATGTCGGATTAACGACGGTATTCCCGACATCAGGTTATAACCGGAGCCGTCCTGATCCGTTCGTAGAGCCGACTGGCGGGTTCCGACCCTACTCAGACTTTCGGGCCAACAGGCTGGCATGGCCGGAGTTGACGCAAAGCAGACTATTAATCGTGAGATTGAGGCTGCTTTGATGGTCATGAATGGCAGACCGGAGCCCGGTCAGCGGATCAGCCATGTGCCCGTGTAGGTCATGGCGGCTGAGTAGATGGGATGGCCATCTTCGTCCGTTACCAGAACCGAAAAAGCCTGATGCTCGCCGTCCTTGGGTACCTCGTACGCCGCGATCTCGGGTAGGACCGTCTTTGCGTGACGAGCAGCTTCTTCAGGGCCAGCGAGGTCAATGCCCTCGTCGTCGCGAAGCGTCCGCCCGTCATGGATGTCGAAAAAATAGCGAGGCACACGGATCTCTACGCGCAGCAGGCGGGAGCACACGGGGTCTCACAGGCGCGGAAGGCCGGGGGTATGGCCGCGATGCGCTACATCATAGGCGTCAGATTTGCAAAAAATATTAACAAATGGAAGTGAGATCCCGCCCCGTAGGAAATGTCTGATACCTCACATAGCGGGGTATGGGGGAGCCTTGGGATGCAGGTGGAGGTAGTTGGGATTGAACCCCGCATAAGCCTTGATGGCAGCGACGTCAGGTAGGGTGACACGCCTTTCCTTGAACACCACCAGCCCCAGACGTCGTAACTCCTGGAGCACCCGGTTGATGTGAACGTTCGATAGCCCGGTTGCATCGCCGAGGTCGAGTTGGATGAGGGGAAACGGGTAGCTGTTTTCTGTCGCGAGCCCGACCACCTGGAGGCGGATCAGGAACTCGCAGAACAGGTGTGCGACCTGCTCGTCGGCCGAACGACGGCCCATACACACCAGCCATTCCCGAAGGATTGCTTCATCGACGAGGCCGGCCCACTGCAAGGCACGGTTCAAGACCGGGTGCTTCCCGCAGAGGTCATTCATCACCAAACGCGGGATACGCACCACATCGCAGGAGCTGATCGTTCCGATGCAGTGGTCCATCTCGCCCAGGATCGACACGTTCAGGTCGCAGAAGTCTCCCGGGATGAGAAAGCTGACAATCGACCGCCCACCCCCCGGGAGGACCTTGTAGCGGCAGGCGAACCCTCTCTGGATCAGGTGGACGTGATCGGGCACGTCTCCTTCCCCAATGAGCTCAGTCCGGGATGGAACATCGCGAAGGCGCGCACTCGCATCTGTGAGAGCCTTCTCTTCGGACCCAGAGAGAACGAAACGACGTCCAAGCTTTTGGATGAACGGATTGAGCATGTGCCCTCCCGGGCCATGCCCTATGGTTAGTATGGCGAGCTAAGCGGCAATTGACTAGAAAGATTGCGTTGAAGCGTGGAATATAAATTCAAGCTCCGCTACAGCGTAATAACTACGTAAACATCCGGAACGAAGTTATTGATGGCGAGGTTCGTGCCGTCCGCCTGAAATTTTCACTTCTGCGCTGTAGACGATGTCTCCGGAGGCATTGCGAGCTGAAACCCTGAACGCCTGTTGATCACTTTTTGGCAGAACGTCTTTGGCGATATCTGCGAGCGCCCTAAGAACCTCTGTCCGGGCGGACTCTACGTCGGGAAGGTCGATGCCTTCCTCATCTCTAAGCGGGGTATGACTATCATCGAAGTCAAAATATATCTTCAATAGCTCTGCTTTCCATAAATTTCTATTTTCTACCGAGGATGATAGCGTAATGGAACGTAATTCGTTCGTCATTACCTCTTGTTAATCAGCGTTCCGTCTGTCGGGTATCTTACATTCACTTGAGCGCGGCAGATCAGGTCATATCCGCTTTCGCCATAATCCGGACGTTCGGTGAGCCATCGACGAACGTCCGCATTCTTCTCTTTGCAGAGGGTACCGAGCGTCCGATTTAGATCACTAAAAGCGAACCGAGGCGATGTGATGGAGCCGGCGCAATCCGTGCCGCTACTACGACCACCAGGGACGATAACAGCCGCCCGTCATGGTCAGCAGCGTGGTCGCCTGCTTCTTGGTCGAGGTTCCTTACGAGAGATACCGCTGGTGTCAGGATTTAAGATGTTGCCGCAGCCAGCGTGTTGCATCCTTCAGAGTGTCGAAAGCCGGAATCCGAAGCCCATTTAACTGTCCGAAGGCGGCCTCCACGAACCAGCCCTGAGGGTTCTCGTGTTCAGGAGCGTCGAGGCGGATGAGAACTGCCACCAGCATCCCATTGGCTATCACCAGCATGCCGGTGCGATCGAGGCTTCCTGTATCGACAGCAATTGGCTGCAGGACAATGAGCGTCTCAACGTTGCCCTGACGGCTCACGGCTACCCTCCGGAGCTACTGCTTAGCCATGGCACGCTGCGGCCGGTGCTCCAGCGCGAGTTCTTGAGATGAAGGTAGTTCGGGTTAAAGCCGCAGTAGGCTTTCAGGCGCTCGACATCCAAGATGGTAAGTACCCGGCGCTTTAGCTCGATTAGCTCCATTGCCCGAAGTTCTTGGAGCGTGCGGTTCACATGCACGTTCGACAGCCCCATCGTGTCGGCGATGTCGGCTTGCGTGAACGGGAAGCTGTAGCTGTTGTTCTGGACGCCTCCTACCGCTTCAAGCCGTAGCAGCAACTCGCACATGAGATGGCCGATGCGTTGGTTAGCCGGTCGACCGCCGATGTTGACCAGCCATTCTCGCAGGATGGCTTCGTCAACGAGTGCACAGCGCCACACAGCCTGGGTAATGCTGGTGCGATCGACCATCACTGCTTCGATAGCGTAACGTGGGATGTCGACGACTTGGCAGGCGGTAATCGTCCCGATGTTGTGATCCATCTGATCGAGGATGAACACGTTGAGGTCGCAGAAATCGCCCGGCACCATATAAGCCATGATCTGGCGTTGACCGTTTGGCAGAACCTTATAGCGGCAGGCGTATCCGTCGAGAATGAGGTGGATATCGTTGGGCGGTTCACCTTCCCGGATCAGGTCGATGTGCGGACCCACATTCCGGAAGCGCGGGACTAGGGCGTTCAGTGCCCCCCGATCCTCGTTGGTCAATTCCTGGAAGCTCTCAAGCTTGCGGATCAGGGCGTCCTGCATCGGGTCTCATCACGCAGCCAAGATGTTGCATCTTATGTCGGAAACCCGACAGCTTCTTCATCATATGACTGCGTCTTGCCGGATTTTACAATTATTGCCAGAAGGCTGGGCTTTGCAGGCATGCCTCCGGGCGTGTCCGTGATCGAAGGGTGTTAGTGTGGGGCTGTCGCAAACGGGTTTCGTTTACCCCGCGTTGACCATAGAGCCCGCATGGCACCTCCCGTTTCGGAGGCCACCCATGATCCTGTCCGCCATCGCCGCCAAGCTCAAGCAGCGTGCCAAGGCCGACTTCAAGGGTCGGCATTATGAGGCTGCGCTCATCGTCCAGGCCGTCTCCTGGTACCTGCGTTACCCGTTGAGCTATCGTGACATCGAGGAGTTGTTCGTGGAGCGCGGCCTGGAGGTCGACCACTCCACGCTGAACCGTTGGGTCCTGGCCTACGCGCCGCTGATCGAGAAGCGGCTGCGCCAGTTCCGCAAGCCACACTGCGGATCAATCCGGATCGACGAAACCTACATCAAGGTCCGCGGCGAGTGGCGCTACCTCTACCGAGCCATCGACAAGCACGGTAATCCAGTCGACTTCCTGCTCACCGCCCGCCGCGACCTCGATGCGGCCAAGCGGTTCTTCCGTAAGATGCTGGCGGACCCGCCGTTACTTGCACCTGATCGCATCGGTACGGATGGCGCCAGCACCTACCCGCCCGCTATCGCTGAGAGCCGGAAGGCGGGCCTACTCCCCCACACGCCGATCCACTACGTCACCAAACACCTGCAGCAGGGCATTGAGAGCGACCACTTCCGGCTCAAGAAGAACATGCCTCGGATCGGCGGCTTCCGCTCGTTCAACACGGCCCGGCGCACGATCTGCGGCTTCGAGGCGGTGCTCTGGCTGCGCAAGGGCTTCGGCTTCGCTGGCGCTTGGACTGTCCGTGAGCAGAACCAGCTGCTTAAAGTGTGCTTCGGACTTCCGCAGGCGAACAAAGCGTGAAAGCGCGACGGAAGAGGTCGTTCCGCGTCTCAGATCCAAGTTCGCGACACGCCCGGATTAGGCCGCCCTTGTGTGCTGCCAACGCATGGCGCTACGGCGCTCAATCAACTCCATGATGGCATTGGTCGTCTGACGCAGGCGCATCTTCGTCGCCGTCAACTCTCCGCTCAGGGAGGGATAGAGTTCATCAAACATCATTTCCTCCTTGAAGGCGTGCTCAATGAGCAGGTCCTCGACTTCGTGCCGGACAGGATCAAGAAACTCGACGCCAAAGCCGTGAGCCTCACGTCGAGCGATGCGGCATGCGCGGGGCGAGCTGCTTCCTCCGATAGACAGATCGAAGCTGGCCGGAATTGATTGACGTGTGTTTGGCTGCACGAAGGCTCCTAGCGTTGAGATGTCCTTGATCGTGCAACGGATTGGGGCACTAAGCTGCGGCACAAATATTCGCGCATCCAAGCGGCAAGGCTGTCTCTGCACTCGTCTTTGGTCGGACATATCACGCCCCTTGATTCATACTTACTCCACGACGTTAAATCAATATCAGTATCTAGAAGTTAATGAACCGTAAACGTGATTGTAGTAGCCCATAATTGTTGCATTCAGACGGCTTTCAATAAAAAATATTAGAGCAACCATTTGATAGTGTATGAGATTATAATCTGGATACTGGTTATCTCAGATTGCCGGCGTCGAAATCCATCACCGCCTTCTCGCTCCTTGAGGTCGCCTCGATGACAGGACCACAGGAGGACGGGCTCGGAGCCCTGGGCCGGATCATCGCTCGGGCTGAAGAGCGACGTGTTGAGCAGATGATCCACATCGCCGTACTGCTTGCGGACGAGGGAGACCCGATCGAAACACAAGCCGAACTGGCCCGGACCGAGAGGTTGCTGAGGATCATGCGTACCCGGCGCACACTGTTGATCCCTGCGTACCCCGCAACGGTCCCACAGATCGACGACCGCACGCTTCTGCATACATAACCACGGCGACCCAGGACGACCGGATCTCTCCCGCGTCATGGATGTCATCTGCAGCTTGACGAGCTAGAGCATCGTCGACGCTGTCCCACCGTAAGGCCCGCAGCAATTTGTGCCGGGACCGTGTCTGCGCCTGCGGCTAAAATCAAAGGCGCCGCCACCCTCAAGCGTCTGCGGATGGCTTTGTGTCCCTGGAGGAACGGCCACGGCGCTTTGCAGGAGCAGCGTCAACCTGCGTCTGCTCATCGTCAGCCGCAATGGAGGATGATTTGCGACGCTGCTGACCCAGGCCGAAGCTCCGGGCGAGTTCCGAGCGTTGCGCCGAGTAGGAAGCCGACGTCATCGGGTAGTCCGCCGGGAGCCCCCACTTCGCGCGATAAGACTCGGGCGAGAGGTCCCGCCGGGCGAGATGACGCCGCAGCGTCTTATAAGGCTTGCCGTCCTCGAAGCTGATCAACGCATCGGACGTGATCGACTTGCGAACCTGTGCTAGGGTCGGTGGCTCGGGCTTACTAGGTTTAACTAAAGCTGCACTCGTCAGCCCACTTAAAGAGGCATGGATCTTAGCCATCAAATCCGGCAGTTCTGTCGCTGGAACAGAGTTTTTGGCGACGTAGGCAGCAACGAGACCAGCTGTAAGGCCCAGGAAGTCAGGCGATGGCGAAATGGTCTGATCGTCCATGAGCGTTGCGTGTTCCTGAAATGGGACCTACGCGGACCCGTAGCGCCGTCGACTTACCCCATTCGGTCGAATGACCTATTGAGCTCTTCGAATGGTGATGGATCAGCATCCAATAGCATCTTAAGAAGTTATGCAAATACTTACTATATCCAATATCAAGTTTTATCAAGTTTTTATTGCGTCTTTTCACCTGGATCAAGAAAAATCCGGCCATAGCCAGGGGCGTGAAAGCTACGAAGGTAGCTTGGGCTGAAATTTTCCGGAAGGCTGCGTCCCACTCTTCAGACGCCATCTTGGCATCAGTATACGATAGGCCTCTGTAAACGAACTCTACTACAAATCATGAGATAATATTGGTTAGAACGTCTAATGAACAAAATAATCTAAGATATTCTCATCGATAAGGTATGTTACCAAAGCAAGCACGGCGGTCATTTGCCGTCGAGATCAAACGTAGCCCTATATCCGGACGGAGCTTCATCCCGGCCAAACCGCTCCAGGCTTTGGGGAAAGGCAAACACCTCGCGAGCCCGATGTCTTCCTTGGCTACGGTCTTTGAACAGAAGGCCACGCCAACGTCGGTCACCGAGGAAGCTTTGGAGCCCCCGCGTATTCTGTCGAGCCTGATCGTCTAGAAGCCCTCCCCGGCTGAACCCGCGTTTGACGTACAGCCAGAGAACAGCTCCTCGATATCATGATAGTTCAGCGGGTAACACAGGTACCAAGAGACTGCTTGTACGATCAGGATCGCTTCGTAGTGCCGGCCTTTGAAGTCGGCCTTGGCGCGCTGTTCGAGCTTCGCAGCGATAGCGGACAGGTTCATGGTTGGCCTCAGAAAACGGAGGCGCCATGCGGGCCAGATGGTCAACGCGGGATAAATGCCGCGTGTTTGCGATAGGCCCCTTCTGAGTGCGTCCAGCTATCGGCCGTACACCGCCGTAAGTCACCTCAGCGGCAACGATCGGTACCAGCACCGCAGCTTGCCAAATCGACCCAAGGCGGCACAGATCCAAACCCAGCAACGTATTGAGCATCAGGGCCTTCAATACCGCATCTCCGGCGGGTCCTGATGGCCAGCCAGCGTCTCGCCCCGCCGCTTCAGCAATGTTGGAGGTATCAGCGGCTCCCGCGCTGAGCCAACACAGCCGGGATGGTACGCAGCATGATGACGATGTCGCGCGAGAAGCTCCAGCGCGTGGCATATTCGAGGTCCAGCGCGACCCGCTCGGCATAAGTACAATCGCTGCGCCCCGACACCTGCCACAGACCGGTCACCCCAGGTGTGACCGAGAAGCAGGTGGTGAAGGCCGCGCCGTAGCGTTCGATCTCGGCGGAGACGATCGGACGAGGTCCAACCAGGCTCATCTCACCGCGCAGCACATTCACGAGTTGGGGCAGTTCGTCCAAGCTGGTCTTGCGCAGAACCGAGCCCAGCGGCGTCACACGGGGATCATGTATGAGCTTGCGTGTCTTCTCCCACTCACGCTGAGCGGCGGGGTTGGCTGCCAGATGCGCGCGCAGCACGGCATCACCATCGGTGACCATGGAGCGGAACTTCAGGCAGCCGAAGCGCCGACCGCCCCGTCCAATCCGCGTGTGCCGGAAGATGGGAGTTTTGTGGTCGCCGGCCCAAACGAGCAAGCCGATCAGCAGAAGCAGCGGCAGGAGGAGGAACAACGCCGTGCCCGCAACACCAATGTCGAGGCTGCGCTTAGCGACGCGTTCCAGACGCTGGGGCTGCTCTAACGGAAGCACCGCCTGCGCAACGATCTTAAGTGGATGGTGCGGCGCATCGTGAGTGGAGGGACTGTGATATCCAGCTTCAGGCAGCATGCGCATTCTCCTCGCCTGGAACAGTTCTACGTAGTTAATTGACTTTTAAAGCAAATTCCATATCTGCATTTTTGTGAATGCACAAGGGTGGCGTCTATCAACCGGTCATGGTTATCTGATCTTCGTGCCACCACTATGAATATAAAGTGCCAATCACAATTTATGACAGCTCTGTAATGTAGATATTAAGTTCTAGATTATTGACGTTATCGACCAATGCCTGAATTATAAATCTTATCATATGATGGGCTGGAGGTGAACAGTTGCTAATTGTTTTGGTGTGCGGCGCAATAGTGATGGCCGTACTCGGGCTTTGGCTGGGCCTTCCGTGGGGATGGATCGGCGGATTAGTGGGGGCACAGCTTGGGGCAGCGCTGGGGCTCGTCCTCGCGGCGGTCGCCTGCTACCGCTGATGTGCTTCATGCACTCGATGCGTTTCGTAAGAAGGTAGTTGTGAGATTGGAGGGTCATACCACCAGTAAATATTCTCATCCCTCGATCGTTGAGTGACGTTGGAGAGTTTGGCACGGATTCCGAAGGGCCGATTTGCAGTACTACACCTCCCCATCAGGGAAGACTGCCAACAAATTCAAAATCTCTGATCTGAATGCAACACAGATCTGCTGATGCAGGTCCGTTCGTGGCTTGAGTGTTATGGAACGGATCAAAGCTAGTTGTAGCAAAATAACAAATTCACAGCATAAAATCGGTTGCTGTCAGAGTAACGGCCTTTGAGAGTTGGATTTGGAACTCAGCGCCGTCGGTTCCCGAGACATTGCCTTCGATGATGGTCGTGCTGCCCTGCACGACGTAGCGGATTTGCCCGGCCGCGGTGAAAGCATCGGTGCCGATGAGGCTGAAAGCGTCGTCGCCACCTCCCACGATCGCATCGATACCCGCAAGGTCGATCCGGTCGCCCTGCGCGCTGAGAAAGTCCGCAATGACGTCCCGCCCAGTAGTCGTATTCGTGCCACTCCCCGCCCCTGCGACGCTGGTGAACACGAACGTATCGCTTCCCGTGCCGCCGGTGAGGGTGTCCTTGCCCAGGCCGCCGGTCAGAACGTCGTTCCCGGCAGCACCGTTGAAGGTGTCGTTGCCCGAGCCGCCGATGATCGTATCGTTGCCATCTTGGCCGTTAGCCAGCTGTGGCCGGGTTCCGCGGGACGATAGGTCAATCACATCGTTTTCAGCCGTTCCGCTGGTGTACTGCGCAGTTTGCGGCTCGGTGGGGCTGGCCGTCACTGAGACAGCGACGTTGCCCGTTGTGGAGCCACCTGCGCCGTCGGACAGGGCGTAGGTGAAGGCCGCCTGTCCGGTGAACCCGGCCGTCGGGGTGAAGGTGACCTGGCCGTTGCTCAGCGCGACCGTACCGCCCGAGCCCGCCGTCACACCTGTGAGGGACAGGGTGTCACCATCGACGTCGGTGTCATTGGCCAGCAGTGTCGCTGCGCTGACCGTCACCGGCACACCCGCTTGGGTCGCCAAGGCGTCAGCCGCCGCGACTGGTGCGTCATTCACGGGCGCAACGGTGATGGTGGCGGAGCGGGTGTCGGTACCGCCTCTCCCATCCGAGACAGCGTAGGTAAAGCTGTCGACCCCGTTGGTGTTGGCACCGGGCGTGTACGAGAAGGCACCATTGGCACTCAGCGACAACACGCCCTTGGTGGGCCCGCTCACCAAGGAAGCGGTGAGAGGATCACCGTTAGCATCGCTGTCGTTGGCGAGCACTCCGTTGGCCGCCGCAACCACGAGCGCTGTGTCCTCGCTCGCGGTGAACGCGTCATTGGCACCGACCGGCGCGGTATTGACGGGTCCTCCTGGATTGGAGGGGGCCTCGAAGCGGAAGTCATCTTCGGCGAGAGCGCCGCCAGCATGGATGACGGTGAAGCGACCGGCAGAGGTGCCACCTTCCACAACCTGGTAGGTGTTGAGGGTGCCGTTGCTGCCAACCCGAACGAGGGTTGCCTCGGATGTGAAGCCCTGGAGCACGATGGCGTCACCCCCGACCTGACCAGCGCCACTGAAATCGCCGATGCGGTCGAGAGCTGCGCCCGCAGCCATGGTGCCAACAAGGTCGGCTTTCCGAATCACGAAGCGGTCATCACCGGCTCCGCCCGTGAGACTGTCGGCGCCTAAGCCGCCGGTCAAAACATCGCTTCCGGCAGCGCCGTTGAGGGTGTCGTTGCCCGAGCCGCCGATGATCGTATCGTTGCCATCTTGGCCGTTGACCAGCTGTGGCTGGGTTCCGCGAGACGATAGGTCAATCACATCGTTGCCGGCCGTTCCCGAGGTGTACTGGGTGGACTGGGTCGGCTGGGCTGGGGGAGGAGCAGGGGCGACGTTGACGGTGACGTTGCCTGTTGTAGAGCCACCTGCGCCGTCGGACAGGGCATAGGTGAAAGTCGCCTGTCCGGTGAACCCGGCCGTTGGGGTGAAGGTGACCTGGCCGTTGTTCAGCGCGACCGTACCGCCCAAGCCCGCCGTCACACCTGTGAGGGACAGGGTGTTACCATCGACGTCGGTGTCATTGGCCAGCAGCATCGTCGCGCTGACCGTCACCGGCACACCCGCTTGGCTCGCCAAGGTGTCAGCCGCCGCGACTGGTGCGTCATTCACGGGCGCAACGGTGATGGTGGCGGAGCGGGTGTCGGAACCGCCCCTCCCGTCCGAGACAGCGTAGGTAAAGCTGTCGACCCCGTTGGTGTTGGCACTGGGCGTGTACGAGAAGGCACCATCGGCACTCAGCGACAACACACCCTTGGTGGGTCCGCTCATCAAGGAAGCGGTGAGAGGATCACCGTTAGCATCGGTGTCGTTGGCGAGCACTCCGTTGGCCGCCGCAACCACGAGCGCTGTGTCCTCGCTCGCAGTGAACACGTCATTGGAACCGACCGGCGCGGTATTGACGGGCCCTCCTGGATTTGAGGGAACCTCGAAGCGGAAGTCATCTCCAGCAAGAGCGCTACCATCATGAATGACGGTGAAGCGACCGGCAGCGGTGTCACCTTCCACAACCTGGTAGGTGTTGACGGTGCCGCTGCTACCAACCCGAACGAGAACCGCCTCGGACGTGAAGCCCTGGAGCACGATGGTGTCACCCCCGACTTGACCAGCACCACTGAAATCGCCGATGCGGTCGAGCGTTGCATTCGGAGCCGTGGTGCCGACAAGATCGGCCTTTCGGAGCACGAACGCGTCGCTTCCCGTGCCGCCGGTCAGGCTGTCGGCTCCAAGGCCGCCGGTCAGGATGTCGTTTCCGGCAGCGCCGTTGAGGGTGTCGTTGCCGGAGCCGCCGATGATCGTATCGTTGCCATCTTGGCCGTTGACCAGCTGCGGCCGAGTTCCGCGAGACGATAGGTCGATCACATCGTTGCCGGCCGTTCCTGCCGTGAATTGAGCGGGTTCAGTAGGCGGCGGGGCTTCACGTAGCGTAATTACGAGGCGCCCGATCTCGCCAGAGGAAATATCACTATAGTATACATAACCATCGCGGCCCTGAGCAAAATGGGTCGGGGCGGTACCTGTTCCAGATTGGAAGAGAAATTTTGCGTCTGATCGATTATTCACATCGACGGTAAAAACTTCCCCGCCCGAAAAGTCAGAGAAGAAGAGGTCATTTTGAAATGCATCTGGATAAACGTTGCCAGAATAGACAACCTCACTACCGGTGATTGCCTGCACCTGGAAGCCAGGATTAGCTGCGCTGTGAGAGAATGCACGAAAGGCGGGCGTGACGTCGATTTCGCCCCGTCCGACTGCAGCATAGAAAGCCTGAGCAGAACTCGAGTTGCGATAGCCCGGTGTCTGCAGCAGAAGACCACCGTCGCCTCCCTCATAATAGGGCCAGCCAAAGTTCGCTCCTGGTCCTCCCATCTCGATCATTTCGTAGGAGTTCCAACCAGTATTGGTGATGAATAGACGGCCTTCCGTGTCAAAAGTTGTTGAGAATGGATTGCGCAAGCCGGTTTGAAAGACCTTTGCACGATTACTCTCGAGCGAGACACCGTCCTGCATGAAGGGATTGTCGGCTAAGCCCTGACCCGTAATGGGATCAATCCGAAGGATTTTCCCTGAGAGACTATCAAGCGCAAGGACGTCGGGCGTGCGTGGATCGGCATAATTGAAAGAGGTACCATCACCCGTTGCGACGTAGAGCGCACCATCGGGCCCGAAGACCAGAGATCCGCCAGCATGGGACGCCGAGTCCACCTTCATATAATCTTGCTTGAAGCCATTGATGACGGCCGGTACAGGCTGTGATGGGTTGATATAACGATCTGAAGCTACGAGGCCCGCGAAGGCTGGGTCAGTGAAATCCTGCCGACCTTCGCCACTGATGTCGCTGAGAGACTGGCCGCCTTTCCCGAGAATGATGACTTCGCTTCCTGGGACGACAGTCGTGTATCCGGTCGCTGCATCGGCGGTGAAGCGTAAGACTTGGGAGAAGCGGTTGCCCGAGCCGTCTAAACCAGCACTCCCGGTTAAACCAGCAGAGTCGGATGGATCGGCAACAATGAATGCATAGATATATGGATTGTTCTCAAAATCTGGATGAAGAGCAATGTCCATCAAGCCCCGATCTCCGGACTCATTGACGCGATCACTCAGGTCTAGGAATGTGCTCGCCATGCCGGTGGCAACATTAGCAACGCGAATGGCTCCCCCCTTCTCAGCGACGTAGGCGAGAGAGGAATTTACCGGCGAAAATTCGAACTTTATCGGCTGGTTGAGGCCGCTGACTGAAGGCGACTGTCGAACATCATACTCGCTCGTGAGAGGCGGCTCCGAAGGAGGCGGCGGCGCGGGTGTTTCATCATCGAGGATGGAAATGCGCGTAGTACGCGGGGCCCAAAGGTTTGCTCCCTCAGCACTAATTAGGGAGAGGGCAAAAACCTCAGTTTCTTCGCCAATCAAGTCGTTATGCAGAGCTATTGAAATCGTTGCTTCTTCCGCACCAGCTGGAATGACAACCCTTCCAAAGCCACCTGCGAAGTCCTCTCCCGCTGAAGCTGTGTCGCCAGTAACACCATAGGTGATTGTAACGGCATCAGTTAACGGCCCCGTTCGGACGACGCGCGCCGTCACAGAAGATGATAATTCGCTGACACGAATTTCTGTTTCTGCAAGAGAAACTATGCTATTTTGAGTCATGACAAGCCCTAAAACTCTTGAATTTGTTGTAATTAGTGCGAAATATTTAGATTATGTTATTTACATTCGCCACCGAATGCTTATAGTTTTTGGCCGATACATCGACGTTTGATAATTGACTGTGCATCGATTAGCATAGGAATTAAGGAAAATACATATTAAATTTGCACATAAAAACGTCATATAATGTATATAAATCTAGCATTATTTGAGAATATTGTTCTCAGAAAAACGATCAAAATTTTCTCAAATCTTCGGTTTTTTTCGTTGAACCCATTACTGAGTAATGAGTGTCGGCCTAACCTGCAGACGCTGGACGATCGAGATTTCACGATTATTGCGGAACCCGGCAATGAATTTCGTCCGGCGAGTGGTGATCGGCCCCCACGCGGTGGTCCAAGGGTAAAGTTATACCAATCCTCATTTGGAGTTGACCCCGTTTGTGGTCCACGACCTATGCAAGTTCTCGGGCTGTGACAGCTTGGTTGGCGAAGGCTCGGGGCGTCAAGCCGCCCAGGGCCGTGTGGGGTCGATCTTCGTTGTAGTGGCACCTCCAGTCCTCAATGCGCTCGCGAGCATCCGTCAGCGACAGGAACCACGAAGCGTTCAGGCATTCCGCTCGTAGGCGACCGTTGAACGACTCGATGTAGGCGTTGTCGGTCGGCTTGCCCGGTCGAGAGAAGTCGATCTCGTCCCCGTTCAGGTAAGCCCACTGGTCGAGCATGCGGCCGGCGAACTCCGGCCCATTGTCGACCCGCAAGCTCTTGGGCCGCCCCCTCAGCCGGACCAAGGCATCGAGCGCCTCGGTCACCTGGAAGGCGCGGAAGTTGGCTCTCGGCGTGAGTGAGAGCGCCTCTCGCGTATGGCAATCGACGACCGTTAGGATCCGGAACGGACGCCCGTCGAAGATGCGGTCGGATACGAAGTCCATCGCCCAGACCTCGTTGGGCCCACCGATCGCTGGTCGCCCTTGGCGATATCGCCAGGCCCGCTTGCGTTTGGGCAGCTTGGACCGGATCGACAGGCCCTCATCCCTGTAGATCCGGTAGGTTCGCTTATGGTTCACCTCCCAGCCCTCCCGTCGCAGCAGGATGTGCAGCCGCCGGTAGCCGTAGCGGACCCGTGCGGCAGCCAGCTCCTTCAACCGCATCCGCAGCGCGACTTGCGGGTCCGAGCGCTTCCTGTAGCGCTGGGACGAACGGCCGAAGCCGGTAGCCAGACAGGCCCGGCGCTCGCTGATGCCGTAGACCACCTGCAGGTGGCCGGCGACCTCGCGGCGAGCGGCGGGCCTTACCACTGATCCTTGAGGACGTCCTGCAGCATCGAGCGGTCCAGCGTCAGATCGGCGACCAGCCGCTTGAGCATGCTGTTCTCGTCCTCCAGCTGCTTGAGCCGTCGGATCTCCGGCACGCCCATGCCGACGAACTGCTTCTTCCAGCGGTAGAAGGTCGGCTCGGAGACGCCCATCTTGCGGCAGACTTCGTCCACCGTGGCGCCGTTCTCCGCCTGCCGCAGGGCGAAGGCGATCTGTTCATTCGTGAAGCGTTTGCGAGGCATGGCATCCACCCTCCTTCAGGGTTCAGGATGCCCGAAAAACTTGCGCTCAGCGCGGACCACTCTGATGGGTCAGGGTCAGGCGCCGGGTGAAGACCCGAAGGACACCACCAAGGATACGCTCGGCGCACATCGCACTGAGCTCGAAGCCGTTGAAAGTTTGAAAGGGCAAATCGAAGCCGGAGCATCAGCTTAGTACGGTGTTCAGCCGCCGCCTAGGCGGCTGAGGCCACATCGGACGGCACGTTGGGGTAGATCGCGACTTCGGACGCGGATCACGCAGCGGTAAGTACAACGGCGGCGCCTAGTCTCTGTCCGTCTACGATGGAATAGCCTAGCCATCTCGTAAGTTTTCACATCTACTTGAAAATTATTCTGGGATGTCGCGGTAAGTGGATCCCCGTTCATTGGGGGTCAATAGGTCTGGGAGTGCACCCAAACCAGCGCAAACGAACTCGAAAATTATTGTTGTATCAGAATCATTTCTGGAGGACCCTCCCGAATGGGTGGCCGGATGCCGTCCAGGCAAAGCATGAGGAGGCGACATGAACGCCGTTACGGACCAGCAGCTGCACTCAACATTTGAGACATTAGCCAACGCTCCGCCCTCTGCTCAGATAGACTTCCTGTCATTAGATCCCTTTGCCACGGTGATTGAGATTCCCGTGAGTCAGCTTCTCTCCAACGACACGGACCCGGATGTAGGGGACGTCATTCGGCTTGTGTCCGTCGACGGAGGTGAGTCCGGCACTGCTGAGCTGGTGTCGGATGCATCGGGCCAGAGGGTGGTTTTCACATTACCCAAAGATTGGTCGTCGCTCTTGGATGGGCCGGCAGGTCCAGACAGCTTTAACGCGGCCTCGTTCGCGTACACGATCGAGGATAGCGCGGGTGCGACCAGCACCACGGGCGCCGTTATCTTCCCTACCTACTTCTACCTGACGGATCAGGATTTTACCTTGGCGGAAGATACGAGTGTCGTGATCTTCGAGGGTGATCTCCGCGGCATCATCGTCGAGGGGCCTCAGCACGGGCACTTGGAAACGGTGTCTCTCGGCGAATACAATACCCGCTTCACTTACGTACCGGACCGGTATTACTTTGGCGCAGACAGCGTAGAGTTCGACCTTTTCGACCGCGGTTTCGATTTTACCCAGCCTCGTGCCCGGTTCGACTTTAACGTCACTCCCTTGGATGAGGCTAGCTATTTCCGAGGCACCACTGCCGCTGACGTCATCGACCAATCCTCGGCCACCTCACGGGTGCTGATCGCTGGTCTGGAGGGTAACGACACCCTTCGGGGTGGTGCCGGCAGTGATGCACTGAACGGTGGTGCTGGCAACGACATCATCACGGGCGCGGCCGGCAATGACAGCATCACGGGCGGTCTTGGTGCTGATCGCATGGGTGGCGGTGCGGGCAACGACACCTTCCACATCGCTCGCGGCGACCTCGCTGTGACGGGTGCCACCGACCTGATCGTGGACTTCCAAAGGGCAGGCCAGGCCGGGGGCGACGTGATCCGCTTCACGGGCTTTGCTGCGGGCTCGACGCTGGAACTGGTCGGCACCTCAGGCAACGCGCGGGTGTACGAGGTCCATGATACGGGGGGTGTAACGGAAGGACAGCTTCTCATCAGCGCAGGCGGTGCGCTGGGTCAGGTGCTGACCACGAACGACTACGCGTTCGCCTGAACCCTCGGACAGGGACCTGGCTTGGTCTGGGTCCCTTGCCACGCGGCGCCAAGATCCTGAAAGGCAACGTCCGCCTCGCCCATCACCCGCCCGAAAGTGGACAGGCAGAAGTCCGCCCTGGACGGTCATTCCAAGCCGCTCATCACCGGCATGCCTCGCAAAGGCTACGCCTGCGCGAAGTGCATAGCTTAATAGCGTCGGGTATCCGATCGGATACCTGACACCGCCGAGCTATGCACATCGCGCAGGCGTAGCCTTTGCGAGGCATGCCGGTGAGTAGCGGCTTGGAATGACCATTCCGGGTGGAATGCAGAAGTTCGTCGATGGCCCACCGAACGTCCGCATTACGAGTGAAGCGGACGTGACCCGACCTGCTGCGTTCGGATAAATGTAAGATACCCGACCGTCAGACAGCGCTTAACTTGAGGTAACGACGAGCGCTTGATCATAAACTAAAATGCTGTTCCTCACAAATGGTAGTATTTTATCGAAAGCAGGGCTGATGAAGCTTTACTTCGACTTCGACGATGGTCGCACCCAGTTCAGGGATGAGGAAGGCATCGACCTTCCCAACGTAGAGGCTGCACAGACAGAGGTTCTTAAGACGCTTGCAGAGATCGCCAAAGACGCTTTGCCGAAAAGTGATCAACAAGCGTTCAACGCCTCAGTCCGCAATACCTCCGGGAATATTGTTTACAGCGTGGAAGTGACGGTCTCAGGCGAATGGCACGAACCAAGTCTTTTGTAATGCTGTAGCGTGTGTTGTCGTGGTTTCCAATTTGCAATCTTGCAGAAAATCACATCCTAATATTCGGCACAATCTACTCGATTATCGTTGCTTGGGTCGACATACTGACCGGAGGGCATGGCCCAGGAGGGCACATGCTCAATCCGTTCATCCAGAAGCTTGGACGCCGTTTCATCCTCTCTGGGCCCGAAGAGAAGGCTCTTACTGATGCGAGTGCGCGCGTTCGCGATGTCCCATCTCGAACCGCACTCATCTCGGAAGGAGATGTGCCCGATCACGTCCAGCTGATCCAAAGGGGCTTCGCCTGCCGCTACAAGGTGCTTCCCAGCGGTGGACAGTCGATTGTCGCCTTCCTCCTGCCCGGTGATTTCTGCGACCTGAACGTGTCGATCCTGGGCGAGATGGACCACTGCATCGGGACGATCAGTTCCTGTGACGTGGTGCGTATCCCGCGTTCTGTGATGAACGACCTCACCGGGAAACATCCGGGGCTCAACCGCGCCTTGCAGTGGGCTGGCCTCGTCGATGAAGCAATCCTCCGAGAGTGGCTGGTGTGCATGGGCCGTCGTTCTGCCGATGAGCAGGTCGCACACCTGTTCTGCGAGTTCCTGATCCGCCTCCAGATAGTCGGGCTTGCGACAGAGAACAGCTATGCGTTCCCCCTCACCCAAGTCGACCTTGGCGATGCAACCGGTCTCTCGAACGTGCACATCAACCGGGTACTACAGGAGTTGCGACGTCTGGGGCTGGTTGTGGTCAAGGAGAAACGTGTGACCCTACCCGACGTCGCGGCTATTCAGGCTCACGCCGGGTTCAATCCGAACTACCTTCACCTTCATCCCAAGGCTCCGCCGTATCCTGCTATGTGAGGTATCAGACGTTCCCCAAGGGGCAAGAAATTACACCCATTTGTTAAGTTTTCAGTTGGGTACAGGGCCTATGTTGTAGCGCATCGCGGCCACACCCCCGGCCTTCCGCGCCTGTGAGACCTTGTGTGCTCCCGCCTGCTGCGCGCGAAGAACCCTATGCCTCGCTACTTCTTCGATATCCATGACGGCCAAACACTCCGCGACGACGAGGGTATCGACCTCGCCGGTCCTGAGGAGGCTGCTCATCACGCAAAGATGGTCCTGCCAGAGATCGCGGCGTACGAAGTTCCCAAAGACGGCGAGCACCAAGCCTTTTCGGTTTTAGTGACGGACGAGGATGGGCATCCCATCTACTCCGCCGCAGTGACCTACACCGGCACGTGGCTGATCCGGTGACTGGTCCCCCCTCTGCTGAGCCGGATGGGGCGCCGAGCTACCGGGCTCTGCGGCTCAACGCTGACGGAGGCGGGGTTCTCAACACGACGATTTCGGCTTCGAGAGACGACGAAGCCAAGGACAAAGCACAAGCCCTTGTGGATGGGCATGCCCTCGACCTCTGTGACGGAATGCGGTTCATAGAGCGGTTCGAGCCGGTTGATCACCTTCCGCAACTCGCGGCCACCGAGACAGCCTGAAGCTCACAATTGATGGTCCGCTTCGGGGTAGTTTTGCTCGTTGCAGCCTGCCGGCTCGGGAGTCGCAGTGGGGTGGAAACCGGCCATTTACACAAACGCATGTATAGGGCGTTTGAAGGCGAACCAGTTAGGCCCGTGTCATGATACGGTTCTGGCGCACATCGAGGTGCTTGGCGATGAAGAGGCCAAACGGAGCTTGAGCTTTGCTACGGCGGCGGCGTGAAAACGTCCCGTAGACGCGTTCCAGCGCCAGAATTCGTTCGGTTGGCGTGGAGCATGATGCCTCTAGCGCATCGATCGCAGCATCAACTTTCGACACCACCGTAGTGTCGGTAATCTCAGACGCGGCATCGATCTCGCGGACGCAGATGCAGAGTGGTGTCATCCGCACCGTATCGCACGCTTATGCGACATCTTAAAATGCGCGCCACTCGCATGGTCGGCAGTGCGATGCTCGTCCTTGGAATATCCGTTACTGGCTGTGGAGCGGCGCCTTACCAGCTTCGCATCACCCCTGGCGAGGATACGTATGCGGATTTCCGCTGAGACCAAGGCCCTGATGTTCTCGGGTGCGATGTACGACGATCTCACCTCCGAGTTGGTGGAGGCACGCGCTGAGGCTGTCCGCCTGTCGAATGCCTACAACGCTACATGGGGGCAATCGCAGGAGATGCGTGACGAGGCGCTGCGGCGCTTAGTGCGGAGTATCGGACCCGGTTCCTTGTTCGAGCCGGTGCTTCGTGTTGAGTTCGGGGAGAACATCACCATCGGACGCAACTTCTTCGCTAACTTCGATTGCGTCATTCTCGATGGGGCTGAAGTGACGATCGGGGACTACGTCCTGTTCGGTCCTCGGGTTGGTATCTACACCTCGAACCATGCCATCGACGCAGAAGAGCGCGCTGCGGGGGCCTGCTACGCAAAGCCGGTCACTATCGGGAACCGGGTCTGGGTTGGCGGTGGCGTCAACATCAACCAGGGCGTGACGATTGGCGATCACAGCATCATTGGTGCCGGTAGCGTCGTGACGAAGGACGTGCCGCCGAACGTCATCGCCGCAGGCGTGCCCTGCCGGGTGATCCGCTCGATCACAGAAGCGGATCGAACCGGTTTCAAGTCCGCCTAGAATCGCTTTCTGCCCATCCGCTTTCGGGTAAGGAACGTCTTTGGCGGACATCGTCCAAAACCTCTGCCAGTGACCACTCGAAGACCGAGATCAATGCGTGCGAGATGCGGTCGCCGTCTCACGGTGTTGATTGCCCAGACACACCCTCGGATGAAGGCATCAGGTTTCGCGCAGCCACTTCCAGACGTGTTGCACCGTTCCCTGACCGTTGATCCGCTGGACCGCCTGACGCTCGCCACGCCAAGCCTGGGGCGGGGCGCCGTAGCGGTTGCGGAAGCTGCGGCTGAGTTGCGAGACACTGCTGAAGGCGTAGACCTCCGCCAATCGGCCGATGGTGCGCCGTTCCATGGGATCGGCAAGAGCGTCGCGCACGGCTTTCAGGCGCTCGCGTCGCACGAAGTGCATCACGCCCCCTTCCGGCTCGAACAGCCGGTAGAGCGTGGACCGCGAGACCAGCATCTGCCCCGCGATGAATTCAGGCGACAGATCGGGGCGCGACAGGTTCGCATGTACGATCATCCTGGCCAGCGCCATCAGGCCGCCATCGAGTTCGCGGCCGTCCAGCACGTCCGTGGCGTGCGAGCCATCGAGGAGGCGGTGCAGGAAGGTCACGAACTCATCGGCCAGAGCCGGGGCTTCGGCGGCGCGTGTGGTCGGCAATCGGCGATAGATGTCGAGAATGCGCGCCGCCAGCAGCCGATTGCGGACCGGATCGAACAGCAGGTCGTGCTTTTCGAGCGGCAGCCCGTGAAGGCGGGTGCAGGGAACGGCGATGCCGATCGCATCGGCCCGGTCGAGTAGCCCATCCAGCAGGTGACGGCGGCCGATGAGGGTCACAGTGCCACGCGAGGCCGAGAGCGCTTTGCCGGCGACCGTGCCCTGGAAGCGTCCGGAACGGTAGAGTTGGAACATGTAGTGGTCGGGACCGGCCTCGACGCGTCGACGGTCACGCTGAAGCCGCTGTGTCGAGAGCAGCGTGCGGTGAGTGACAAGGTCGTCGATCTGGTAAGCGACGTTGGTGCCGAAAGGCAGCGGGGCGGATGGCGTGGTCGGACTGACCTCGTACATCGGCGCTAGAGCTGCACCCGATCAAGTTGGGTCAAAGGCATCGTAGCCTGCGGCCATCAGGTAGTTACGGCATTCGTCCGGTGTGAAGCGGCCGAAGGCTTGCTTGATGGTGTCGGAGAGGTCTGCGAGCGTGCGAGCAGC
>NZ_JAGHKN010000004.1:0-219652 GCF_023093475.1 Methylobacterium sp. 37f | reverse complement strand
GGCCGGGGGGATGGGCGGGCCGGCCCGATCGTCATCGAGCCAGAACGCTCGCCCCGGCTGTTGGTGCCTTCCGCGCGCCGGCGCCATCGGGGCAGCCGCATGCCAGCCTCGCGGACGGATGGGCGCGCTCGCGCCACAATCGTCGCGAAGCGTGCCTCGACCTTTTCGCGTTACCGGCGGGAAGGTGTGGAATGGGGTCGCCGGACATCGATTTCATCGGCCCGATGCGAGAGGTAAGGCCGCCAGCCCATGCCCGAGACCCGTCGCCGCATCGTTCAGCTCGCGCTCCTGGCCGGTCTCGTCCCGATCCGGACGGCTTTGGCCGGATCGCGCCGCTCCTTGGCGGACGAGGCCGACGCGCTGGTGCGGCCGTATGCGCGCGCGGGCTTGTTCTCCGGCGCCGTCATCGTGGCCCGGGACGGTGTCGTGCTGTTCCGGCAGGCGTACGGCGCCGCGAATCGCGAGTGGGACGTCGCCAACACGCCCGACACCCGTTTCCGCATCGCGTCCCTGAGCAAGCAGTTCACGGCCGCGGCGATCCTGAAGCTGCAGGAGGCGGGGCAGATCGGCCTCGACGATCCGGTCTCCCGCCATATGCCGGGCCTGCCGGCGGGCTGGGCGCCGATCACCGTGCGGATGCTGCTCGATCACCGCTCGGGCTTGCCCAACGTGACGGCGCTCGCCGATTACGACAGTACGATCGCCCGCGTGGCGCGCCAGCCAATGGAGGTGGTCGGCCGGCTGTTCGGCGAGGCGCTGCTGTTTCCGGCGGGCTCGGCACAGGAATACAGCAACACCGGATACATCCTCCTCGGCGCCGTGATCGAGCGCCTGACCGGCGAATCGTTCGCGGAGGCGCTGCACGGCCTCGTCCTCGGCCCCGCCGGACTGTCACGGACGGGCGACGCCGATCCCGAACGGATCGTTCCTCGCCGGGCCGTCGGCTATCATCGCGTGGCCGGGCAGTGGCGAAACGCGACGCCCGTCACGGCCGCAGCGGCGCTCGGCGCCGGGGGCCTGGTCTCGACGGTCGACGACCTCGTGGCGTGGGATCGGGCTCTGCTCGGGGGCCGCGTCCTCGGACCCGCCGCGATGGCGGAGCTGGTCAAGGACGAGGGGTACGGCTACGGGCTCGGCCTGTATCTCGGGCAAGCCTATGGGGCGCGGCTCTGGTCGCATGGCGGGTTTCTGCACGGCTTCTCGGCGATCAAGGACACCTATCCGGATCGCGGCCTGACGATCGTGGTGCTCGGAAACACCGAGACGACACCGGCCCAGACGCTGTCGCGACGCCTCGGGGCGCTCGTTCTGGAGCAATCCGAGGCGACCGGGATCGTGGTGCCGCCGAACGTGCTCGACCGCTACGCCGGATCGTATCGCACCGGCCCGCGGTCCATCCTCCGGCTGACGCGTGCGGGCGACGGACTGGTGGCGCAGGGGACCGATCTGCCCCGGCTGGTTCTGGCTCCCGAGAGCGACCGGGTGTTCGTGGGCGGGGACGGGACCCGCATCGCCCTCGACATTGAGCCCGACGGGCGGGCGACCGGCCTTCTGCTCGACGCACCGGGCCAAACCCGGGCCGGGCCGCTCATCGATTCCCGCACGGCCCGCCGGATCTCGACGCGGCGTCTCGCCCGGGCGATCCAACCCTGAGCGACCCACCCTCCGGGTCGCCAACCCGTCGAAACCGGACTAGCATCCGGATGCCGGCCGGGACGCCATCCCGGACACGGGTGCGTTCCAGCCTGCGGGCTCCGCCGCGCGGTCGATCTGTTGGCCAAAAGTCCATCTTGATTTGACGCGCCGCCTGGCCTTGGCTGCGGTTCATAAAAACAAACCAGGAGGATACGCGATGAACAAGCCGGAATTTCTGAATCAGGGCACCAAGTCCCCGTTCTCGGCCCGGTACGAGAACTTCATCGGCGGCCAGTGGGTCTCGCCCGTCGCCGGCCGCTACTTCGAGAACACCTCGCCGATCACCGGCCGGGTGATCTGCGAGGTCGCCCGCTCGGATGCCGCCGACGTCGACAAGGCGCTGGATGCCGCCCATGCCGCCAAGGAGGCCTGGGGCCGCACCGCGCCGGGCGAGCGCGCCCGAATCCTGAACAAGATCGCCGACCGGATGGAGGACAATCTCGACCTCATCGCGCTGGCCGAGACCTGGGACAACGGCAAGCCGATCCGCGAAACGACCCACGCCGACATCCCGCTGGCCATCGACCACTTCCGCTACTTCGCCGGCTGCGTCCGCGCGCAGGAAGGCTCGATCTCCGAGATCGACCACGACACCGTCGCTTATCACTTCCACGAGCCGCTGGGCGTCGTCGGGCAGATCATCCCGTGGAACTTCCCCATCCTGATGGCGGTGTGGAAGCTGGCGCCGGCGCTCGCGGCCGGCAACTGCGTCGTGCTGAAGCCGGCCGAGCAGACGCCCGCCTCGATCCTCGTGGTGGCCGAGCTCATCGCCGATCTGCTGCCGCCGGGCGTGCTCAACATCGTCAACGGCTTCGGCCTCGAATGCGGCAAGCCGCTGGCCTCGTCGCCACGTATCGCCAAGATCGCCTTCACGGGCGAGACGACGACGGGCCGGCTGATCATGCAGTACGCCTCCCAGAACCTGATCCCGGTGACGCTGGAACTCGGCGGCAAGTCGCCGAACATCTTTTTCTCGGACGTCGCCAACGAGGATGACGACTTCTTCGACAAGGCGCTCGAAGGATTCACGATGTTCGCCCTCAACCAGGGCGAGGTCTGCACCTGCCCGAGCCGCGCGCTCGTGCACGAGTCGATCTACGACCGCTTCATGGAGCGGGCGATCAAGCGTGTCGAGGCGATCACGCAGGGCTCACCCCTCGACCCCGCCACGATGATCGGCGCCCAGGCCTCGTCCGAGCAATTGGAGAAGATCCTCAGCTACGTCGATATCGGCCGGCAGGAGGGAGCCGAGTGCCTGACCGGGGGCGAGCGCAACGTGAAGGACGGTGAGTTCGCGGAAGGCTACTACATGAAGCCGACGGTGTTCCGCGGCCACAACAAGATGCGGATCTTCCAGGAAGAGATCTTCGGCCCGGTGCTCTCGGTGACGACCTTCAAGGACGACGCCGACGCGCTCTCGATCGCCAACGATACCCTCTACGGCCTCGGCGCCGGCGTCTGGACCCGTGACGGAACCCGTGCCTACCGCTTCGGCCGCGCCATCCAGGCCGGCCGCGTCTGGACGAACTGCTACCACGCCTATCCGGCCCACGCGGCCTTCGGCGGCTACAAGCAGTCCGGCATCGGCCGCGAGAACCATAAGATGATGCTCGACCACTACCAGCAGACGAAGAACATGCTGGTCAGCTACTCGGCCAAGAAGCTCGGCTTCTTCTGAGACCGGCGAACCGTTCGGGACCCGAATGAGACTTGCCCCGGCCGGCAACGGCCGGGGCTTTTTCGTTCCCGTGCTCGTCCCCTGCCCTATCTGTCCGGACAGACCTGTTCACGGAGACCCCGCGATGACCGCGACCGCATCCCACGATCCGAATTCCGCCGACCAGGCCGGCGCGGACGGTACGCCCCTGCGCGTCACCGCAACACCGGCGGCGGTCGCGCTGATCGAGGAATTGCGGGCCGACCATGGGCCGGTGATGTTCCACCAATCGGGCGGGTGCTGCGATGGCTCGTCGCCGATGTGCTACCCGGTGGGCGATTTCCTGACCGGCGACAGCGACGTCCATCTCGGCACGGTGGCGGGGGCGGATTTCTGGATCAGCCGGCCCCAGTTCGCGGTCTGGAAGCACACGCACCTCATCCTTGATGTGGTGCCGGGGCGCGGCGGCATGTTCTCCCTGGAGAACGGACGCGACAAGCGTTTCCTCATTCGCTCACGGCTGTTCACCGAGGCCGAGAATACGGCTTTAGCGGGCGCCTGTCGGATTTAAGGTCGATCGACGAACGTCGCCTTCCCGGACGAAAGCGGTCCGGGAAGGCATCCGATCAGGCGCGGCTGACGCTGACGGGGGTGATCTCGGAGAGCTTGGTGGCTCCAACCTGGCGCATGATCGTCTCGAACTCGCGCTGCATGATCGCCAGAACGGTGGTGACGCCCGGCTCTCCGAAGGCGGCCAGACCCCAGACGTAGGGCCGGCCGATGCAGACCGCGTTGGCGCCCAGCGCCAGGGCCTTGATCACGTCGGTGCCACGGCGGAAGCCGCCGTCGATCAGGACCGGGACCTTGCCGTTCACCGCCTTGACCACTTCCGGCAACGCGTCGATCGTCGCCTCCAGGCTCTCCTCGGCGCGTCCGCCGTGATTCGATACGATCAGGGCATCGACGCCATAATCGAGGGCCTTCTTGGCATCCTCGTGCGTGACGATGCCCTTGAGGACCAGCTTGCCCTTCACGATGCCGCGCAGGCGCTTGACGTAATCCCAGGTCATGCCGGTGCCGTAGAGGTTCGTCACCTTCGACACGTCGATGCCGTCGAACATCGGCTTGCGGCTGACTTCGTTCTTGAAGCCGGGCGTGTGGCAATCCGAGCAGTTGCGGGTGTCGAGGCGGCGCTCCCGGAACAGCGTCTCGGTGTTACGGCCACCCTGGCGATCCACGGTGAGGACGATGGCGGGGGCACCGGCCTTCTCGGCTCGCTTCACCAGGGCCTCGGTTACGGTCCAGTCGTCGGTCGGGTAAAGCATGTACCAGACGGGCGCGCCGCGCTCCTTGATCACGTCCTCGATCGACGTGCTGCCCACGGTCGACAGGATCATCTGGTGACCCTTGACCTTGGCGCCGCGGGCCACGGCGGATTCCGCCTCCGGATGGAAGGCGGCCTGGCTGCTGACCGGGGCCAGCACGATCGGGCTCGCCCAGGTCTCGTCGAAGATCTTTACGGTTGTGTCGATCTTGCGCACATCGACCAGCCGGCGGGCACGGATGCGGATTCTCTCGAAGCCGTCACGATTTGCCTTGAGCGTCTCGTCGCCGTCGACGCCGCTGGCGAGGTATCCGTAATGCGCCGGCGGGAGCGCCTTCTTGGCGGCCGGCTCGAAGTCGAACACGTTGAGGGCTTGGGTCGGGGAATCGATGATGTCGCCGACATTGCCCGGCGACTGACGCAAGACATCGTAGCTCTGGGCCATGGCGGCATCGGTGCCGAGGGCCGAGAGGCCTGCCAGGGCCGTGACGAGACCGGGCGCGACGACCGGACTTGCAGACAGGAACTCCAAGAACTTGCGGCGGTGAAGCAGTTTTTCAGTCTCGGAACCAGGCTGAATTTGAAACGTCTCGGTCATTCAATGGGCTCACACAGCGATCTCGCGGAGATGCCCTCCTGCACCATCCTTGTTGCGATGCGCAACACAGGCTCTATGCGTTATATGTCAATCTCTCGGCCCGGGATTGCGACGTTATCTTGCAGCTGTAGTCTCTGGAATGATAATAAACCGACGGCAAGACCGCAGGCGTAGATCTCGGCAGTCTAGAGGTCTGCACTCACATTCGTGCTGCATTGCATCAAACGCATCGTGGCCAAGCTTCGACCGGTCGGGTCGCGGCGCCGTCAGGCATCATCCCGATCAGCGGTTTCGCCGGTCGGGCCCCGATACCCCGAGGCGAGGACGTAGAGTTCGCTGGAATCGGCCCGGCTGGCATTCGGCTTGACGTGGCGCACGGTGGCGAAGTCGCGCTTCAGGTCGGCCAGCAGCGTTCCCTCGGTGCCGCCCTGAAACACCTTGGCGAGATACGATCCGCCGGGTGCGAGGATCTCGCGCGCGAACTCGGCGGCCGTTTCGGCAAGCCCGATGATCCGCAGGTGGTCGGTCTGTTTGTGACCGGTGGTGTTGGCCGCCATGTCCGACAGCACCAGATCGGCGCGGCCGCCGAGCAGGTCGGTCAGCAGCGCCGGCGCTTCCGGCGCCAGGAAGTCGAGGGTGATGAATTCGACGCCGACCATCGGCTCGATCTCCAAGAGATCGATGCCGACGATCCGGCCGGTATCCCCGACGATCTTGGCCGCGACCTGCGACCAGCCACCGGGCGCGGCGCCGAGATCGACGATGCGCTGCCCGGGCTTGAGCAGCTTGAAGCGCTCATCGATTTCGATCAGCTTGAAGGCCGCACGCGAGCGATAGCCTTCGCGTCGGGCACGAGCCACGTAGGGATCGTTCAGCTGCCGCTCGAGCCAGCGCTTCTGCGAGGCCGTGCGGCCCCGCCCCGTCTTGACCCGCTGCTTGAGTTCGCCGCGCAAACCCCCGCTGGCACCACGCCTGTCACTCACCGGTAGCTCCCACGGCGCCAGACGCCGTCCTCACGCATCATGTTCATCAGCAAGCCCTCGCGCAGGCCGCGATCGGCGATCCGGAGGCGGTCGGACGGAAAGGCCCGGCGAATGGCCTCCAGGATGGCACAGCCGGCCAGCACGAGATCCGCCCGGTCGCGACCGATGCAGGGATTGTCCGCGCGCTGGTCGAGGCGGGTGTCGAGAAGATCGTCGATGGCATCGCCGACTTCCGCATCACTCATCCAGAGGCCGTCCACGCGCCGACGCTCGTAGCGGGCGAGGCGCAGGTGCATCGCTGCCAACGTGGTCACCGTACCGGAGGTGCCGAGCAGGTGGAAGTGCCGCGCATTCGCCGCCGGCGCCGCCCGGATGGCGAATCGCGCGAGCAGGTCTGCGACCTCCTCGACCATGCCCTCGAAGGTCAGGCGGGTGACGTCGCTGCCACCGTGCCGCTCGGCCAGCGTCACGACCCCGACGGGAAGCGAATCCCAGGCGCGGATGCGCAGGGTGGGGTCGGCAGAGGGGTTGGTGGCTGCCCCGTCGAGCCAGGCGATCTCCGTCGAGCCGCCGCCGATATCGAAGATAACGACCGACTCCGAATAGGGGTCGGCCAGGGCCGCACAGCCCGTCACCGCCAGATAGGCCTCGGTCTGACGGTCGACGATCTCCAGGTCGAGCCCGACTTCACTGCGCACGCGCTCGACGAATTCGGCGCCGTTGACTGCGAGGCGACAGGCTTCTGTGGCGATGATCTTGGCGCGCAGCACGCCGCGCGCTTGCATCTTGGCGCGGCAGACGCGAAGCGCCTCGAGAGTCCGCTCGATCGCCGGCTCGCTCAGCCTGTCGGAGCTGCCGAGCCCCTCGCCAAGGCGCACGATGCGCGAGAACGCATCGATGACGCGAAAGCCGTGCGAGGCCGGCTCGGCGACCAGCAGGCGGCAATTGTTGGTGCCGAGATCAAGGGCCGCGTAGGCGTTGCGGCGCTGCGGGCGACCGGCCGGACCCTGTGCTTCGACGCGGGCCGACTCCACACGGGGAGCCTCGACACGCGCGAGCGGTGCCGGCGACGGCTTCTTCCCGCCATTCGGGCGGGCCGGCAGGGTCGCGGCGCTCTCTTCCCTCATCGGCCGAGCCGAAATCCTCGATCATGGCCCCAGGCGGAGAGCCGGACCAACATTCCGCAAGGACGCTACAGGTCTCCCCGACAAACTGCAAAGCCTCGATAACAAAGGCGCGTGGATGGCGGATGATTCCGGCGGCCCGAACGGAGCGAAGGGAAATCTAACCGAGTTTGCCGGCCGCCGCCATGCGCGGGACGGGGCGCAGCAGGCTCTTCACCTGCGAGAACGGACGCGGGCGGTTGATGACTTCATCGAGGCGCGACCAGAGCGTCTTCGGCGAGAACGGCTTCGCGATGATCTCGTTGACCCCCAGCGAGATCGCCCGATCCACCACGTTCCGGCGTGGCTGGGCGAGCATGAGAATGATCGGCACGGTCGGCGACGGAGAGGTCGTCGGCGTCCGGGCGAGGCGGATGAACTCCTCCCCCGAGAGAATCGCCAGATCCCAGTCGATGATGGTCAGGTCGGGCTTGCTTTCGGCCAGGACGCCGAGGGCCTCGGCTCCGTCCGGCGCCTCGAGCACGCGCTTGATCCCGACGCGCATGAGCATGTCGCGCACGATGCGACGGATGTAGAGGCTTTCGTCGACGACGAGGGCCGAGAGATCCGGGAAGCTCGGTGTGGCGATCATGTGTGAGGGTCGGACCGGTCGGCTGGCGCAGGCGTGCTCCGGCAACAGCTTAGCCGGACCGGCCTTTGCGCTTTGCTAACGCGCGACGATAAATTGCAACGATCGCGCGGGCGTCTGAGAATTGCCCAAACGCGAGGCATTGGCGCCCGCAGCTCGCGGGTGCGCTAAAAAGCTACGCATTTTGCCGCAGGAAAGTTACGGAACCCTGACGAACCGGGGCAGAAGCATCTTGCGATCAAGGCAGCTTTCAGTCAGGACTAAGGCGTTATTCTTGGTCACCGCTGCTGGGAGTAATGATAGTGCGGAGCGTGGGCTGTCTGGGATGGCGCGCACGCGGTTATCGAAACTGATGGTCGGCGGACGGTTTTTGCGAGCTTTCTATGGGACGTGGTCGTGATTTTCGGGGGCCGCAGAAGCGCGGCTTCGATGAGGGTGGAGCCGAGCCGCGTTGGCCGGATCAGGCTCCTCCGAGCGGCGGTGGCTACGGTGGTGGTTTCGGCGGTGGCGGCGGTTTCGACCGTGGCCCGGCCAGGGCTGCCGCAGCTCCCTCGGGGCCGGAGCGCGATGCGACGGTCAAGTGGTTCAACAAGGAGAAGGGCTTCGGTTTCGTCGAGCTGGCTGACGGTTCGGGCGATGCCTTCCTCCACATCCGCGCCGTCGAAGCTGCCGGTCATGCCGATCTCCTGCCCGGCACGCGCCTGACGGTTCACACCGCCCAGGGCCAGAAGGGTCCGCAGGTGACCGACGTCACCAGCGTGGATACCTCGACGGCTGAGGCTGCGCCCATGCGCGACGCGCGTCCGCCCCGCACCGGCGGGTTCGGCGGCGGCGACCGCTTCGGCGGTGGTGGCAGTTACGGCGGCGGCGGCGGTGGTGGCTACGGCGATCGCGCCGGCGGCGGCGATCGTGGCGGTGGCCGCTTCGCCAGCGGCCCGTCGACCGAGATGACCGGCACGGTGAAGTGGTACGATCCGGCCAAGGGCTTCGGCTTCGTCTCCGTCAACGATGGCGGCAAGGACGTGTTCGTGCATCGCTCCGCGCTCTCGCGGGCCGGCCTCGACTCGCTCGCCGAAGGCCAGCAGGTCGTCCTCGGTGTCGTCGAGGGCCAGAAAGGCCGCGAGGCCCAGAGCATCAACGTCGACGATTGATCGTCGTCCCGGGGTCGCGTTGCGGCCACCTTTGAGAGCTTGACTGAAGCGGCGGCCCATCGGGCCGCCGTTTCGCGTTGGGGATACGGCAGGCTGAGGACGAACGGATGCGGATCGCCGTGATGTCGACGGTTACCCTGGTTGCCTTGATCACCGCCGGCTCGGCCGCGGCGGAGGATTTCACCGGATTCTACGCCGGCGTGAACGCGGGCTATGCGTTCGGGGCGGGGGAGCGCGACGCACGGGGCGCTAGGCCGGATGCCGCGAGCGAGGTCGCGGGTGCGACGGCAGGGAATGGCTTGCCACCGAGTGCGATGGAGGCATCCCGAGCGCTTCAGGCACGGAACCGCACACCGCAGCCGGGTTCGGCGAACCCCCTCCCCCGCTGATCGTCGCTATCGGTGAGCGTTCCACGCGCGGACCGTGTCAACGAGAAAGGGCCGCCCTTGTGGGGGCGGCCCTTCCGGTGTTCGGCGCGATCCGCTGGGATCAGCGCGAATAGAACTCGATGACGAGGTTCGGTTCCATCTGGACCGGGTAGGGAACTTCGCCGAGGTTCGGCACGCGGGTCACGCGGGCGGTCATCTTGGAGTGATCCACCTCGATGTAGTCCGGCACGTCGCGCTCGGGAAGCTGCGCCGCCACGACGACGATCTCGAGCTGCTTCGACGAATCCTTGACCTCGATCAGGTCGCCCGGCTTCACCAGGTAGCTGGCGATGTTGACGCGCTGGCCGTTGACCTTGACGTGGCCGTGGTTGACGAACTGGCGCGCCGCGAACGGGGTCGGTACGAACTTCGCACGGTAGACCACGGCGTCGAGGCGGCGCTCGAGCAGGCCGATCAGGTTCTCGCCGGAATCGCCACGCAGGCGGATCGCCTCGGCGTAGTAGCGGCGGAACTGCTTCTCGGTGATGTTGGCGTAGTAGCCCTTGAGCTTCTGCTTGGCGCGCAGCTGCGTGCCGAAGTCGGACATCTTGCCCTTGCGGCGCTGACCATGCTGGCCGGGGCCGTACTCGCGGCGATTGACGGGGCTCTTCGGGCGGCCCCAGATGTTCTGGCCCATGCGGCGATCGAGCTTGTGCTTCGCCTGAATGCGTTTTGACATCGCGGTTCCTCTCGCAATGGAGATCTATCGAGGAACGCGCCCTCCTCTTTCCGCCGTGGCACAGGGCCGATGACGGAACGACAGAGCGGACATTGCCGCCCACGGGTGCGTTAGAACGAGTGTGTACGAAAAGGCTTCGGGGCCCCTCGTCGGAGCCCCGTCACCGGCGCTTCGTTAGAGCAGGAGCGCGGCAAGGTCAATGCCGAGCCGGCTCTTCGCTACCGGCCGTGGCGGCACGGATCGGACCGGAGCGGGTGAGGCGCGGGGGCCGGTACGTCATCGTCAGATGCCGCGGACTTGGGTGCCTGACGTTCGAGGGGTGGCCATCCGCACGCATGCGGCGGTCCGCGTCCTCCCAAGGCGGGAGGTTGCTCCCGGAGGTCAGGACAGTGTCCGCTTGGGTCCAATGGACCACCGAGGCCTCATCGCACCAGCGGACCAGGCTGGGCATCGCGCTGCGATGGGCACCCCCCATCACGTACCGGCGCATGCTCGCCTCATCCGTCCAGGCCGTCATGGTCCAGAAGGTCCAGTCGTGATCCTGTAGCAGGGCACCGGCCTCGAATCCGGTGGCTTGGCGAACCTGATTGCGAGTCCGGATCGCGTGCACGGCAAATCCCGGCAGAAATCTGATCGCGCGGAGGCGCAGGCGGGTGACACTGATGAAGGTCATGATGTTACCGGTCACCCTCATTCGGCCGAGAGCGATGGAGGAGACGCCCGATTGCGCCCACAGCGCGCGTTCGCCGACGAGCGTGGCTTCGTCCTGCTATTGGCGTCCGAGCGGCATCGGCTCGACGGCGATGGAGCCGATGCCGCGCAGCATCAGCGAATGTCGAAGCGGTTGGGTCAGGCCCCCTCCAGCCGTGAAGGCACCCAGCATGGGGGCAGCCGCGGGGGCGGTGTGATCCACCGGTCCGAGCAACTGGGTCACGCGGCGGGCGATGGCCGGTGCGGGATCGATCCACGTCACCGGCCATGGTGCGAGGACCTGGAAGCGTGTGAGCAGCAGGGGGTAGTGCGTACAGGCAAGGCAGACCACATCGGTGCGCCGGCCATCCTCCAGGGTCACGAAGCAGGGAGCGATCTCGCGGGCGAGCTCTAAATCGTCGATGGGCCGTCCGGCCAGTTCGGCCTCGGCATAGCCCGCGAGGTTCGGAGCACCCACCAGGGTCACCGCGCAGGTGGACGCGTAGGTCTCGACGAGATCATGCGTGTAGGCCCGCGCCACCGTACCAGGCGTCGCCAGAAGGGTGACGACACGCGAGCGCGTTGCCTCCGCCGCCGGTTTGATCGGCGGCACGACGCCGACGAACGGTGTGGTGAAATGCTGGCGCAGGGCCGGCAGAACCAGGGTGGATGCGGTGTTGCACGCGACCACCACGAGGTCTGGGCGGTGCACGGCAACCAAACGTTCCATCACGGCGAGCACCCGGTCGACCAGGACGGACTCCGCGAGGCGCCCATAGGGAAAGGCTGCATCGTCGGCCGCATACACATAGCTGGCATCGGGCCGTGCCCGCCGAACCTGATCCAGCACGGACAAGCCGCCGAGCCCGGAATCGAACACCAGGATGGTGGGCGTCGGGACCACGTTCCGGGCCACCGCGCTGGTGGTCGCTCCAGCCATGAGATCGATCCGCATCCGAGTTCGGTCCGACTGTCTCGCTTCAACGGCGAAGTGTCGGCCAGCGACGGTTAAGGGGATGTCACCATGGCCTGAAAAAGGCGACGCGTTCCGTAGGGTGCGGGACCGTTGCCGCGACGAACGGCCCAGCTTTGCGGAGATTGCCGAATCCACCATCGGACATATCTCACCTGACGATAGTGTCAGAGAGGATGTTCGTCATGGCAGCGACGGCAGCGTTTCGCGAGATCCAGGACGTGGCGACGGACCGGGCGGTCTTCCCGCCTCCGTCTCGAAATGCCAAGCCTGTCGATCGCTCGGCCTGGATCGCCGCTTTTCATCATGTCCGCGACGAGACAGAGCGGCGAGCCGGCCCGCTCTCTCCCGAGGACCAGCAGGTCCAGTCGATGGCCGATGCGAGCCCGACGAAATGGCACCGAGCCCATACGACGTGGTTCTTCGAACAGTTCCTGCTGCGCGAGCATCTGCCGGGCTACGCCATCTATGATGAGCGGCTGCATTACCTCTTCAATTCCTACTACGTCGCCGCCGGCCCCCGTCAGCCCCGCATTCTGCGCGGGCTGATCACGCGGCCGACCGCAGACGACGTGGCGGGCTACCGGGCGCATGTGGATCGGGCCGTGGACGCTCTTCTGAGCCAAGCTTCCGCCAGCGCCTTGGATGCGATCCTGCCGGTTCTGGAGATCGGGCTGTACCATGAGCAACAGCACCAGGAGTTGCTGATCACCGACATCCTGCATGCCTTTGCGCAGAACCCCCTCGGACCAGCCTATGACGCCGGGTGGCGCTTCCCCCGACCGGTTGGCGCAGAGGGGCGTTCGGATCTCGCGCGCGGCATCGTCCCGATCGGGCATACGGGTGAGGGCTTCTCGTTCGACAACGAATCGCCGCGCCACGAGGTTCTGATCCAGGGCGGTACCATCGACCGAGCCCTCGTGACGAACGCACAATGGCTCGCCTTCATGGCCGATGGTGGCTACACGCGCCCCGAACTCTGGCTTTCGGATGGCTGGATCGCCGCCCAGGCTGAGGGCTGGGAGGCGCCGGGTTACTGGCGCCGTGACGGCGTCTCGGAGGCCGAAGAGATCAGTGGCCGCGAAGCGTGGGCAAGCATGACCCTGGCCGGCATCCAGCCGATCGACCCAGCTCTCCCGGTGACCCATATCAGCTACTTCGAGGCTGACGCTTATGCCCGATGGGCCGGACGGGATCTGCCGACCGAGTTCGAGTGGGAGGTCGCTGCCCGCGAGGACAAACTTTCGGACGCCTTCGGCCTCGTCTGGCAATGGACCCGCAGCGCCTACACCGCCTATCCGGGCTATCGCCCGGTCGACGGAGCGCTCGGCGAATACAACGGCAAGTTCATGTCGAACCAGTTCGTGCTACGCGGCTCATCGGTCGCCACGGCGCAAGGCCATGCGCGCGTTGAATACCGAAATTTCTTCTACCCGCATCAGCGCTGGCAATTCACGGGCCTGCGCCTGTCCGACACCCGCATCTGACTGCTCCCCTCGACCCGTCGCGTATCCGGAGAGATCCCTTGACCATCAATCCCGTCTTCACGGATGCGACGCCGATCACGGCCCTCGACGCCGAACGGCAATTCCTCGACGATGTCCTCACCGGCCTGTCGGCACCCCAGAAGTTCCTCTCGGCGAAGTACTTCTACGATGCTGCCGGTTCGGACTTGTTCGAGGCGATCACCCGCCAGCCTGAATATTATCCGACGCGAACCGAACTCGGCATCCTCGACGCGCAGGGTTCGGCGATTGCCGCGGCCCTTCCGGAGCGGGCGACGCTCGTAGAATTCGGCAGCGGCTCGACCGTCAAGGTACGGCGCCTCTTGGTGCATCGGCCGGACCTTGCCGGATACGTTCCGGTCGACGTTTCGGAAAGCTTCCTGCGCAGCGAGGCCGAGGCCTTGGCGCAGGATTTCCCCCATCTCGCGATCACCCCCGTCGCCGCCGACTTCACCCGGGCCTTCTCCCTGCCGTCGGGACTCGCGGAGGGACCTGTGGCCGGCTTCTTTCCCGGCTCGACCATCGGTAATTTCGAGCCGCCCCAAGCAGCCCGTCTGCTCGAACACTTCGGACAGGTTCTGGGCTCCGGCGCCACGTTGATCATCGGGGTCGATCTCGTGAAGGACAGGGCGGTCCTCGAAGCGGCCTATGACGACGCGGCGGGAGTAACGGCGGCCTTCAACCGCAATCTTCTTGTCCGCATGAAACAAGAGCTCGGTGCCGATATCGACCGCGATGCCTTCACGCACCGTGCCTTCTTCAATGCGGACGCCTCTCGCATCGAGATGCATCTGGTCAGCCGGACAGCGCAGACGATCCAGATCGCCGATCGGCGCATCTCTTTCGCGGAAGGCGAAACCATCCATACCGAGAACAGCTACAAGTATACGATCGATCGCTTCCGTGCCTTGGCTTATGAGGCCGGCTGGGAGGCGGGGTCTGTCTGGACCGACCCGGCCGCCCTGTTTTCGATTCACGCTCTGAAGCGGCCGTAGGCGTCAGCTGCGTTTCTCCAGCATGGCCTTGACCTGCATCAGCTGATCCCACAGTTGGCCCGGCGAGGTACCGAGAACGTCGAGTCCGGCCGTCACACCCCAGTAGATCCCGACGACGATGACAGGAACGAGGATCCAGCCCAGGATTTCCTCGCCCTGACGCCGGCGCTTGCGACGCAGCCTACGCTGTTCGCGGGCCGTCAGCTTCGGCACGGGCTGGTGGGTCTGCGAAATCGGCGTGAGGGGACCTTCTTGTAAGTCACTCATCCGGGGGGCGCCCTCCTCAATCGTTCTCAGCGATAGGGAGGCGTTTCCGGCCCATCTGTCGTTGCAGCGCCCGCTCTCCGTTCCCGCGCTTGCTAACCACCCGGCGATCTCATGTCGACCGGCGGGTCTGGTTTTCTCAACGTTCAGGACCATTAAACCGGCCCCTCCGACGAACGGAGAGACCGGCTGGTTACGCGATCAGGCCTTGACCAACGGCACTTTCGGGACGGTACGAACGCCCGAGCCGCCGCCACCGGACCCACCCTTGTCATCGCGCTTGTCGGTCGGCTTGCGCGTCGACGCCTTGGCCCGAGTCCGCTTGTGCTTCTTGGCGGCGTTGGTGACATCCTTCTCGGGCTTCGGCGTCACCGGGCCGGCAGGGAATTCGAAACCGAGTGCCTCCTTGCCCTCGCCTTCCGGCTTGCGGACCACGACCCGGACCGCGCCTCCATCCTTGAGCCGTCCGAACAGAACCTCGTCGGCCAGCGGAGTCTTGATGGTCGACTGGATCAGCCGGGCCATGGGCCGGGCGCCCATGGCATCGTCGTAGCCGTTCTCGGTCAGCCACTCGCGCGCCTCGTCCGAAAGCTCGATGGTGACATTGCGATCGGCCAGCTGCGCCTCGAGCTGGAGGACGAACTTGTCCACCACCTTCGCCACGACTTCCTTTGGCAGATGCCCAAACGAGATGATCGCATCGAGCCTGTTGCGGAATTCCGGTGCGAACAGCTTGTTGATGGCCTCGACGTCGTCGCCCGTGCGCTTCGCCTGCGTGAAGCCGTAGGCGGACTTGGCCAGGTCGGACGCGCCCGCATTCGTCGTCATGATGATGATGACGTTCCGGAAATCGACCTGCTTGCCGTTGTGATCGGTCAGCTTGCCGTGATCCATGACCTGCAACAGGATGTTGAACAGGTCCGGATGCGCCTTCTCGATCTCGTCGAGCAGCAGGACGCAATGCGGATGCTGATCGATGCCGTCGGTCAGTAGGCCGCCCTGGTCGAAGCCGACGTAACCGGGAGGCGCGCCGATAAGGCGACTGACCGTGTGGCGCTCCATGTACTCGGACATGTCGAAGCGAAGCATCTCGACACCGAGGGACGCCGCGAGCTGCTTGGCGGCTTCGGTCTTACCGACGCCGGTCGGACCCGCGAACAGGTACGAACCGATCGGCTTGTCCGGGTCGCGCAAGCCGGCGCGAGCCAACTTGATCGCGGATGTGAGCGCATCGATGGCGTTGGGCTGGCCATAGACCACGCGCTTGAGGTTCTCGGTCAGGTTCTTGAGAACCACCGCGTCATCCTTCGACACGGTCTTGGGCGGGATGCGGGCCATCGTGGCGATGGTCGCCTCGATCTCCTTAACGCCGATGGTGCGCTTGCGGCGTGCCTCCGGGACCAGCATCTGCGATGCGCCGGTCTCGTCGATGACGTCGATCGCCTTATCGGGCAGCTTGCGGTCGTTGATGTACCGGGCCGAGAGTTCCACCGCCGCCTTCACGGCCTCGGTGGTGTACTTGAGCTTGTGGAATTCCTCGAAGTACGGCTTCAGGCCCTTCACGATTTCGATCGCATCCGGGATCGACGGTTCGTTGACGTCGATCTTCTGGAAGCGGCGGACCAGGGCGCGATCCTTCTCGAAGTACTGGCGGTACTCCTTGTAGGTGGTCGAACCGATGCAGCGGAGCGAGCCGTTCGCCAGGGCGGGCTTCAAGAGGTTCGAGGCATCCATCGCGCCGCCCGAGGTCGCACCGGCGCCGATGACGGTGTGGATCTCGTCGATGAAGAGCACCGCGTTCGGATGCGCCTCGATCTCCTTCATCACCTGCTTGAGGCGCTCCTCGAAGTCACCGCGATAGCGGGTACCGGCCAGCAGGGTGCCCATGTCGAGGGAGAACACCGTGGCCTCGATAAGGACTTCGGGCACCTCCTTGTTGATGATCTTGCGGGCCAGACCCTCGGCGATGGCGGTCTTGCCGACGCCTGGCTCGCCCACCAACAGAGGGTTGTTTTTCTGCCGGCGGCAGAGGATCTGGATGGTGCGCTGCACCTCGCTCTCGCGCCCGATCAGCGGATCGATGCGACCGTCACGAGCCTTCTTGTTGAGGTTGACGCAATAGGCCTCGAGGGCATCGCCCTTCTTCTTCGCGCGACCCTCGCCCTCATCACCGCTGGGACGCTCCGAGGCCGCTTCCTCGTCGGCTCCGCGCACAGGCTTCGACTCGGAGGCTCCCGGCCGCTTGGCAATGCCGTGGCTGATGTAATTGACGGCATCGTAGCGCGTCATGTCCTGCTCCTGCAGGAAATAGGCGGCGTGGCTCTCGCGCTCGGCGAAGATCGCCACCAGCACATTCGCACCGGTGACCTCCTCGCGCCCGGAGGATTGCACGTGGATCACCGCGCGCTGGATCACGCGCTGGAACCCCGCTGTCGGTTTGGCATCCTGCCGGCCGTCCCCGATCAGGTTCGCCAATTCGGTGTCGACGTATTCGACCAGGCTGCGCTTGAGGGTGTCGACCTCGACGTTGCAGGCGCGCATGACGGCGGCCGCGTCCTGATCGTCGACGAGGGCGAGCAGGAGATGCTCCAGCGTCGCGTATTCGTGCCGGCGCTCACCGGCGAGCGCCAAGGCGCGGTGGAGAGCTTGTTCTAGGCTGCGAGAGAAGCTGGGCAAAGCGTGGCCTCTGTGTGGGGTGCCTATTTCTTTTCCATAACGCACTGGAGAGGATGTTGGTGTTTGCGGGCGAAGTCCATGACCTGCGTCACCTTGGTCTCCGCAACTTCGTAGGTGAAGATCCCGCACTCGCCGACACCGTTGTGGTGTACGTGCATCATGATTTGAAAGGCGGCTTCCTGCGACTTGTTGAAGAATTTCTCGACGACATGCACGACGAATTCTTGCGGCGTGTAGTCGTCGTTCAGCAAAAGAACCCTATAAAGGCTCGGTCGCTTCGTCTTAGGCTTCGTTCGGGTGATGATGGCGGTTCCGGACCGCCCGTCATCGGTACCACCAGGCTCGTGGGGTTCGTCGACCGCGCGCACTTCGGCGACACGGCGAAGCTGCGTAGGGGTGTCGGGGCCGTTCGCGCGTGAGGATTCGCTGCCCCGTATCAGGACGTCGGTCATCTGAATCGCATCGACCCCATAGTGCGGCATGCTGCTCGTAGGCTGCTGGTCCGCGGGTCACGCCGGCGAGGCGCGCTCGCATCGGGAGTAATCTATAGAGCGATCGGCCGCTTCGCCAGTCGGATGCGCGCACTTGTCCGATACCGCTTTCGGCAAGGCATCGGTGGGGCCCGGACAGCGGTTCTGTCCGCCGCAACGCCGCCGCGCGGCGCTCGAACGCAAACGACCCCACGCGAAGACTCGCGCAGGGTCGAAGGGGGGTGTTCCGGGTCTCGCGAAGGGAGGTCGATGCCCCCCGCCGGGTCTGCGCTCAGGCGGCCAGCGTCTTGGGCGCGCCCGGAAAGCCCGGAAGTTTCGGAAAATTTTTCGGATCTAGGAAGGCTTTCGGATCGAAGAAAGTTTTGGGATCGAAGAAGGCCGGCACGCCGAACCCGGTCTTGTCCTGGAGGGGCGCGCCGATTTCCTTCGCCAGCCCTCGGTAGAGTTCCGTCATCGTGTTCGCTTGCGCCTGAAGCCGCTCGTAAGAGGCCTTCAGATACGCGGTCTGGATCTCGAGCGCGGACTGCATCGTACGCGCGCCGGCCAGCTTCTTGATGGCTTCCGAACTGGCTGCGTAGGAGTCCTTGGCAAAGTCCACCATCTCGATCCCGGCCGTCTGGTTGGTCTTGGCCACCAGGGACACGCTTCTCAGCGCGTCGGACAGGCCCGTCTTGCTCATCGTGGAAGCTTTGTCGAACATTTGGGTCATCTGGCGATCCTCTCGGCTTTTTCAGGCCAGTCCCTGACGTCTCGGGTGGAGGCCCGGTCGACTGCGAGCGGCCTGTGACCTGATGTGTGCGATGCACCATCGAACGTCAAGATTTATATTGCGATGCAACACGGGATGTTTTCCCGGCGAATTGACGTCCAGGCATTAACCGGGCCGTAACTGCGTCCACCTAGCCTGATTGACAGATGTTGCGGGGTTTGGGCGGACCGACCGCCCGCTCCGCCGAGATGTTGCGGTGCAAGCCGGCCTGCGGGCTGTGCATGTCGAGGCAGTGAGTCGTGATGCGTAGCCATACTCCCCGCGTCGGCCGGGTGCCTGCCCTGCCGGCCGCGATCGCGGCGGCCGCCGTTCTGGCCGCCCTCGCCTCTCCGGCGGAGGCCCGTCGCGGTCACCATCACCGCGGTGGCGGCGGAGGTGGCTACAACCCGCCCTACGCCGCCATGGTGGTGGACGTGAAGACCGGCAAGACGTTGCATGCGATCAACGAAGACTCGCTGCGTCACCCGGCCTCGATCACCAAGGTCATGACGCTCTACATGCTGTTCGAACAGCTTGAGCGTGGCCGCTACACCCTCGAGTCGCCTTTGACGATCTCGTCCTTCGCGGCCTCGCAGGCTCCTTCGAAGCTCGGTCTGCGCCCGGGCTCGACCATCGAGGTCGAGGAGGCGATCAAGGCGATCGTGACCAAGTCGGCCAACGACGTCGCCTGCGCCATCGGCGAGAATATTGCCGGCTCGGAAGCGCGCTTTGCCGAGATGATGACGCAGAAGGCCAAGGCGCTCGGCATGAGCCGGACCCACTACGCCAACGCCTCAGGTCTGCCGGACGCCGACCAGATCACCACGGCCCGTGACCTCACGATCCTGGCGCGGGCGATCCAGGACCGCTTCCCGCGCTATTACAAGTACTTCCAGACCCGCTCCTTCGCCTTTCGCGGCCGGGTCATCGGCAACCACAACCGCCTCCTCGGCAACGTGCAGGGGGTGGACGGAATCAAGACCGGCTACACGCGCGATTCCGGCTTCAACCTGATGACGGCGGCCAAGCTGGACGATCGCCAGATCGTGGCGATCGTGCTGGGTGGCAAGTCGGGCGCCAGCCGTGATCGCATCATGGCCGACCTCGTGCGCCAATCCTTGCCGCGCGCCTATGCGGGTTCGCGACAGACGCCCTCGACCATCGAGGTCGCCGAGCGCGCGCGCCCGGCCGTGGTGGCGGACGGCGCTTCGCGGACGCGGACGCAGGTTGCTTCGGCGGACGACGAGGAGGATGTCGAGACCACCGCGTCGACGCTCCGTGCCGGCCAGCCGCTCGACATCACACCCAACCGGAGCGCCACTACGACCCCCGGAAGCGCCGGTGCGAAGTGGCGGTCCGGTGCCCTTCCGAATTCTGCGCAGGCCTATGCGGCCACGAGCGGTCCTGCGGCATTCCCGTCGGGCGGCAAGAGCGATGCCCGCCTCGCCTCCATCGATGGTCCGCGCGCCGAGGCGCCGAAGCCGGTGGCCGGCGCGAAGATCACGCCAACCGCCTGGGTGATCCAGCTCGGCGCCATGGATGACGAGGACAAGGCGAAGTCGATGCTCGCCGAGGCTCGCAGCCGTGCCGGTGGGACGCTCTCCAAGGCCTCGCCCTACACGGTGAAGGTCGAGCATGGCGGCGCGACTCTGTTCCGGGCCCGGTTCTCCGGCTTTGCCGAGCAGGATACTGCCCAGGACGCCTGCAACGCGCTGAAGCGCAGCGGTTTCAGTTGCTTCGCCACCCGTAGCTAAGGTCTCCGTCGGCGACCTTCGATCGGCCCGGACGCCTCATCGCGCGTCCGGCACAGGATACGCATGCCCGGTTCGTTCCACCGGTCGGCGGTACGTTCGACATTCCCTGTCTGGCAACGCGCGTGGAGTATCAGCGATGTCGGTTGTTAAGCCTGTCACGGGCCGCGTTGACGCGCGCCGCCTGCTCGGCCGTTCCCCCCTGGTCGGGGTGCAGCCGCTTCATCAACGTCCGATGAGCCGTGCGGACCTGCTCCAGGGACGCCCCGCGCTCAAGCCCCAGGATCTCATAGGCCTCCTGCTCCGTCATCGCCCCTGGGTACGCCGCACGGCGCGGCCCCGTGTCGGCATCTCCCTGAGCGTCTACACGCCAGCCGGGATGCCGGCGGTCGAGATACGCCTCTAGTCGGCGGGTGGTGACGGCATCGCGTCCGAACAGGGCGAGAAGACCGGGCACGGGGATCGCCGACAGGGGTTGCCCCGCATAAGGACCAATCAGCGCGATCCCGTCGCCGCTTTGATCGAACCGGATGCTGCCGCCGCCGAATTGTCTCGGATCGAACCGGGAAGCGATGCCATTCAGACGGGTTCTCAATCCGGTGGAACCCTCCAGCAGCCAGGCCCCACCCGCGCCCAGCAGGAGCGCGAACTCGAGCCGGCCGCGGACCAGGAAAAGCCCCGCCGCCGCGAGGGCAAGATAGCCACTCGCCTGCCTCAGCAGGCGCGTGCTCAGCGCCGGATACCGCCGGCGCGCATGGGATGCGAACCACCACAGGATCATGAGCGCGACGATGCCGGCGATGAACGTCACCGGCTGACGCCGTACTCAGCAGTGATCCGCCCGCCGACCCGAAGTTTCACCCCGTCGATGTCACGAAAGCCCTGATCCCGAGCCGATCGGTCCGGCGCGCGTTCGCTACCGCACCCAAGCCGCGAGGGCAGCCGCACGCCTTCCTGCGCGTTCTCCGGGCAAAGACGGGGCGGCATCTGCTCTCCGGCATCGGCGGCGACCATGCCGGCGAACCAGAGCAGGAGAATGGGCACGGGACGGTGACAGACCATGAGTCGCTTTCGCTGATCGCCGAGCCGCTTTACCGGTCGGCGCCCCACCTGACGAGAGGTCGAGAGTCAAAGACGGCTTTCCGCAACGTCGGACGTCGTGACACGGACACGGCGTGTGCGCCCGTCGCGCTCGACGGTCAGTTCGATCGGCGCACCCAGGCCGGCCGCCTCCATCGCGGCGGTGAGATCGGCGAGGCGATGCACGGGTTGTTTGCCGGCGCCGACGATGATGTCGCCGATGTCGCCGGTCTGGGGATCGACACCGCGCAGGCCGGCCGCCGCGGCCGGCGATCCGCGCAGGACGCGCAGAACGACGACGCCATCGATGCCGAGACGCGCTGCCGTGGCCTCCTGACCGGCGATAATCCCGATGCCGGGATTGCGGGTCCGGCCATTTCGGATGAGTTCGGGAACGACCCGGTTCACCACATCGACGGGGATTGCAAAGCCGATGCCCGCGCTGGCTCCTGACGGCGAAAAGATTGCCGTGTTCACGCCGATGAGGCGCCCGGCGGAATCGAGAAGCGGACCACCCGAATTTCCGGGATTGATCGCGGCATCGGTCTGGATCACGCCCGACAATTCGCGGCCCGCGCTCGTGGGTAGACGCCGCTGGAGTGCACTGATCACGCCCGTGGTCAGCGTATGATCCAGACCGAAGGGATTGCCGATGGCATAAGCCGCCTGTCCGACCTTCAGGTCGGCCGAAGTGCCGATCGCCAGGGGTTGCGGTGCGGCGGTCGTGCGGCCGAGGCGGAGCACGGCAAGATCATAGCTCGGTGCCGCACCGACCAAACTTGCCGACACCACCGCGCCGGAGGAGAGGCGGACGGCGACGGAGCTGCCGCCCTGCGCAGCCGCTGCAACCACGTGATTGTTGGTGACGATATGTCCGGCCGCGTCCCAGACGAAGCCGGTGCCGGTCTGCGCGCCGTTGTTCTGGTCGCCATCCTCCGCGTCGACGCCCATCAGGGCTCGGCCTTGAGCAGCAGCCTGAACGAAGACGTGAACCACGGACGGACTCGCCCGGGCGAACAACTCGACCGTCGTCGCCTCGGCCGGCGCGAGGTCGCCCCGGGCGGTAATGGCGCGGGACGTCCGCTCGGAGAACGCGAGACCGGTCAGGTAGGGTTGCGCGACGAAGAGTGTGAGCAGGACGATCGCCGCACCGGCGACCCATCGCAGGAAACGATCCGCCGGAGGCTGCGGCGAAGACCGATCGCGCATGTGTCATCCTCTTCACCATGCGGCGAAAATCGCGTCGCACGTCATTTCCATTAACTGGTCAGTGACGCATCGCCCTTCAACTGATGCGGTACCACCGCCGGCGTGGGTGTGACAGCACACCGATTCTGGCGGCTGCCAAAGATAAACATCGGCCCGACATTGTCAGGCTTGGTGACAAACCGAACGAGAAGGCGTCCAAAAGCGGCCATATTCTGCGCTAATTGCACCGCGCAAGCGCATCGTATGAGGGAGACAGGGTTCAGGCTGAAATGAACATTTCATTGTGGTCTGAAATAGCCTCGAAGCCGCCTCAGAGATGCTTCCATTCATACCGATGAACGTCCCGCAGCGAATGTTCAGGTTCGAGGCCGTAAAGGTCTTGAGCCGGTCACCCGGTATCGCGGGGAACCACCCTCACGATTGAAGGAATACGAAAATGGAAACCCAAGCCCTGGAACGTCCCGCCGATCTGACGATCTGGCGTACGGCTCCGGTTCCGGCTCCCCTCGCCCAGCCGGCCCGCTACCGCACCCTGCGCGAAGCGATCGAAGCCGCCGCCGGTGCCCTGTCCGACCCGGCCAAGCAGCCCTGGATCATCACCGAGGATGGTGAGGTTCTCTCGCCGAACTGGATCCGCACCTACTTGAACTGACGTTCGTTCGTCGGCGCCGGATCGGCGCCGCACTCTGCGCGAGCCGGCTGTCGAAATGGCCGCGGCCGGCTCACGAGTGTCACGAGGACGTACGAGACGATCATCAGCAGGAACCAGGACCCGAACTTTTGCCAGGATACGGGCGACCAGCCGGTCACCTGCTTCGGATAGAGCCAGACCCGGGTGTAGGTGCCGATATTCTCCGCAATCCAGATGAACACTGCCACAAGGCCGAAGCCTAGAAGCAGCGGCATCCGGCGGTGGACCTGCCAGACCTTGAAATACACCCACGTCCGTCCAAAAAGCAGCACCGTGGCCAAGAATAGCGCAATCCGCATGTCCCAGATCACATGGTGGCTGAAGAAGTTCACATAGATCCCCCCGGCCAGGGGTAGCGTCAGGGACAGACGCGGATGATGGGCGAAGCGGAAGTCGAACAGGCGCCAGACCCGCGCGATGTAGGACCCGACACTGGCATACATGAAGCCCGTAAAGAGCGGGACACCGGCGATCCGCAGGACGCTTGCTTCGGGATAGATCCAAGATCCGACGCTGGTCTTGAACACCTCCATCACCGTGCCGACGACGTGATAGAGGGCGATGATCTTCGCCTCTTCCCAGGTCTCCATCTTCAAGGCGAGCAGGCTAGCCTGGATGGCGATGGCCGCGAGGGTCAACGCATCGTAGCGGCTCAGGGCGGCATCGGGCGGATAGAACAGATAGCTCCCGATCACGGCGGCGCAGAGCAGGCCACCAAACAGGCAGGCCCAGCCCTGCTTGATGCCAAACCTTAGAAATTCGTAGGCTCCGGCGACCCAAGGCCCTTTCGCCTGTGCCCAGGTCCCAACGCGTACATCCAGAGATATGAAACGTGCGAGATGCGGCCAGAATCTGGCTGCGCTCTCTGCCCCCGTCCCGTGCTTCATGTCTGTCCCTGTTCCCGGCAGTAACGGCATAGGACAAAAAAAGGCCGCTCCGAAGAGCGGCCCGAAGTCTAGGGAGGAAACGCCCAAGAAGGGCTGCCGAACCGCGACGCCATCGCGGTCCCGCAACGCACAATCTAAAGTGCGCCGCACAAATAGCAAGGAGATTGTACGGCGTTCAACGCAGATTTTCGTCCGCGCGCTACGGCCGCATAGGCGCTCGCCGAGCCCCCTGTGGGGCGTTCAGTGCTCGCTGAGAAGCTGCGCGATCTCGACCTTCAAAGCATCGGCAAGGTCGGGCCGCTCCAGTGCGTAGGCGATGTTCGCCGTCAGGAAACCGAGCTTCGAACCGGTGTCGTACGTCCTGCCCTGATAGTGCATGCCGAAGAAGGCCTGATCCTGTGCCAGCTTGATCATCGCGTCGGTCAGCTGGATCTCGCCGCCTGCGCCCTTCTCGCCATGGGAGAGGATATCGAAGATCTCGGGCTGAAGGATGTAGCGTCCGGAGATGATGAAGTTCGAAGGGGCCGTGCCGGCCTTCGGCTTCTCCACCATCCCGTTGATCTCGAACGTCTGACCGAAGGTCTGGCCGACTCCCACGATGCCGTACTGATGCGTCTCCTCCGGCTTCACCTCCTCGACGGCGATGACGTTGCCGCCGTGACGCTCGTAGGCGGAGAGCATCTGCTGCATGCAGCCTCGGCTCAGCATATCAGGCAGCAGAACGGCGAAGGGCTCGTCACCCACGATCTCACGGGCGCACCAGACGGCATGGCCCAGGCCGAGGGGAGCCTGCTGGCGCGTGAAGCTGGTCTGGCCGGCGGCCGGCAGGTCGCGCTTCAGAGACTCGTAGGCCTCCGTCTTGCCGCGCTCCTGCAGCATCCGGTCGAGTTCGAAGGCCACATCGAAATGGTCCTCGATCACCGCCTTGCCGCGCCCCGTCACGAAGATGAAGTGCTCGATCCCCGCTTCGCGGGCCTCGTCGACGACGTGCTGGACCACCGGGCGATCGACGACGGTGAGCATCTCCTTCGGGACGGCCTTGGTGGCCGGGAGGAAGCGGGTGCCCAAGCCGGCAACAGGCAGGACGGCTTTGCGAATCGGTTTCATCAAGCGGGACCCGATAACAAGGGAGGATGAGGAAAACCTCGAAGGGTTTGACGATGGCGCAACACAACCTCTGCTAACGGAGGTCATCGGGCAACCGGCGTAATGGACATAACCGACAAGCTCGATTTCGGATATATCGTCGGTGAAATGATTGGGGAGAGGATGTGATGGCGGTTCTGGTGACAGGCGGAGCGGGATATATCGGCAGTCACATGGTGCTGGCTCTGCTCGATGCCGGCCACGACGAGGTTGTGGTTCTCGACGACCTGTCGACTGGTTTCGATTGGTCACTTCCGCCTGAAGTAAAGCTTGTCGTCGGCGACATTGCCGATCAATCGCTTGTCACCGAGGTCATCCTTCAGCATCGCATCGATGCCATCGCTCACTTCGCTGCGCGGATCGTAGTGCCGGATTCGGTTGCCGATCCGCTCCACTATTATCTGGCGAACACGGTGAAGACCCGGGCGCTGATCGAGACGGCTGTCCGTTGCGGCGTCAAGCACGTGATCTTCTCGTCGACAGCCGCCGTCTATGGCGAACCGGAGACCGTCCCGGTGCCGGAGAGCCTGATACCGGCACCGATCAATCCCTATGGTCGCTCCAAGCTGATGAGCGAGTGGATGATTGCCGATGCGGCCAAGGCGCATGGGTTTTCCTACGTCATCCTCCGCTACTTCAACGTCGCGGGCGCCGACCCGCGCGGCCGGACCGGGCAATCGACTCCGAACGCGACGCACCTGATCAAGGTGGCCACGCAGGCCGCCCTCGGGCAACGCCCGCATCTCGATGTCTACGGGACCGACTATCCAACGCGCGACGGCTCCTGCCTGCGCGACTACATCCAGGTCTCCGACCTCGCCGAGGCGCATCGGGTCGCCCTGGATCACCTCCGCTCCGGCGGCGAGAGCCTGACTCTGAATTGCGGCTATGGCCAGGGCTACTCGGTTCTCGAGGTGATCGAGGTGGTCAAACGCGTTTCCGGGCGGGACTTCGAGGTCCGCCTGTCGCCGCGCCGACCCGGCGATCCGGCGCAGATCGTGGCGGAGGCCGAGCGCATCCGGGCTCTCGGATGGACGCCGCGATACGACGATCTCGACGAGATCGTCGGTCAGGCCTTCGCTTGGGAAGAAGCCCTCACGCGCCGCAATCGCACGTGACGCGCTGGTCAGCCTTCGTCCTTGCGGGCCTGATCGGCGCAGGTCCGGTGCTCGCCGCGGGAGCAGGCGTGTCTCCGCCCTTCGCCGCTCGCGAGATCGCCGGTGGATTCGGCAGCTTCATCGCCGCATTGCGGCCGGACGCGGAGGCACGGGGCATTTCCGCCGCGACCTTCACGGCAGCGTTTGCCGGAATCTCGGGGCCGGACCCGGACGTCGTCGCTCGGACGCGCCGGCAGGGTGAGTTCAGCCGTCCGGTCTGGGACTATCTCGTCGGTGCCGTGTCGGCCGGTCGGATTGCGCGTGGTCAGGCGCAGGCCGCCAAGCTGGCGCGCGTGCTCGCGGAAATCGAGGTCCGTTACGGCGTACCGCGCGCCATCGTTCTGGCATTCTGGGGGGTGGAGTCGGATTTCGGCGCCACTGCCGGCACGATGTCGACCATCCGTGCCTTGTCGACCTTGGCGGAGGTCAAATTCCGCGGCAGCCTGTTCCGCGATGAATTGCTTGCCGCCCTGACGATCCTCGAGCGTGGCGACATCACCCCGGATCGCATGAAGGGATCCTGGGCCGGTGCAATGGGCCAGGCGCAGTTCCTGCCGACGAGCTTCCTCGCGCACGCGGTCGATTTCGACGGCGACGGCCGCCGCGACATCTGGACATCGGAAAGCGACTCACTCGCCTCGATCGCGGCCTATCTGAAGACGCTGGGCTGGAATCCATCGCTCTCCTGGGGTTACGAGGTCATCCTGCCCGCCGATTTCGATCTCGCGCGCTATCGCGGCGACCTCTCGGATTTCGCCCGGCGGGGCATACGGCGCACGGACGGAAAGCCTCTCCCGAGCGGCGGCCCGGCGAGCCTGTTCCTCCCCGGGGGGCTTTCCGGACCGGCTTTCCTGATCACCGACAACTTCGAGGTCATTCGCGCCTACAACACTTCGGATTCCTACGCTCTGGCGGTGGGACACTTCGCCGATCGGCTGTCGGGCGGGCCGGCCCTGGCGCGGGCGTGGCCGACGAAGGAGGGGCGCCTCGACAAAGCGGGGCTGCAGGCCCTGCAGGCCGCCCTGGCCAAGCGCGGCCTCTATGCGGGCGACGCTGACGGGCGCGCCGGACCGAAATTGCGCGAGGCGGTGCGGCAGGCTCAGATCGCCGAAGGTCTGCCGGCCGATGGCTATGCGACGCCGAAGCTCCTCGCTCATCTCGCGGGCCGGCCTTAGACCTCGCCGGCATCCTCCGCTAAGGTAGCGGGACCGATCGCTCCGCCGATCAGCATTTCGAGGCGCCCCATGACCTTGCCGGCTTCCCGCACGGCCTGGTGTTTCCTCTCGGGATTGTCCCTGTTTCTCGCCGGACCTGTGCCGGCGCAGGCCCAGTGGGGTGATTCCTATGATGCGCCGCGTGGTGGCGACTACGAGCCGCCGCGCCGGCGGCCGCGCGACTATTATCGCGACGACAGCGGCTACGGGGCGCGCCAGGCCAGCCGCCGTTACGCACCGCCGCCGCAGGAAGCACCGCGGCAGTTCTACTGGCCTTGGGAGGATCGCCCGGCGCCGGCCCAGGCCGCGCCCCCGGTGCCGAGCGCCCGACCGGCTCCAACACGCGGGCGCAGCTATGCGGACGATCCGCGCGGCGGTCGCGACGACGGACGGGCGATTCGGCGTCGACCGCGCCCAGCCCCCGTCGTCGCACAGCCGAAGCCGGTCGTGCCGAAGGTCGAGCCGACGACCCGGATCGCCGTTTTCGGTGACACGCTGGCGAGCCACCTCGGCAGCGGGCTCTCGAACGTGTTCGAGGACAACACGGAGATCGGCGTGGTCGACCGCTCGAAACCCGATAGCGGCTTGGTGCGCAAGGATGTGGTGGATTGGCCGAAGGCGGCCGAGGACTTCGTCAAGGCCAATCCCAAGACCAACTATGCCGTGGTCATGCTGGGATCGAACGACCGCCAGCCGATCCGCGAGGGCGATCAGACCCTCGATCCCCTGAACGACCGGTGGCGAACCGTTTATTCCGAACGCGTCGATGCCCTGATCAAGGTGTTCACCGACGCAAGGATTCCGCTGATCTGGGTCGGGGCGCCCCCCATGCGCAGCGAGGCACTGACGAAGGACATCGCCGAGATCAACGATATCTACCGTGAGCGCATCGCCAAGGCGGGTCAGACCTATGTCGATATCTGGCCGGGCTTCGTCGATGATCGCAACCGTTACACGGCCACCGGTCCCGACCTCGAGGGCCAGGAGGCAAAGCTGCGTACCGCCGACGGCGTGCATTTCACCAAGGCCGGCGCGCGCAAGATGGCGCATTTCGCCGACGTGGAGCTCAAGCGCATGATGGGGACGGGGGCGGCGGCGGCGCCGCCTGCCCTCGCCGCCCCCGTGGCGACCGCGCCTCAGACACCCCTGGAAGGAGAGGCGGTCAAGCTCGACGATGCCGGAGCCATCGACCGTCAGATCACCGCGATGCTGCCGAGCCTGCCCGAACCGCCGGGGATTCCCGCTCTGCCGGTGAAGCCCCTTGCGGGGCCGGTGGTGCCCCTCGGACGCGCCGAGGTGACGCCGGGCGGAACCTTGATCAGCGGCCGCCCACGCGACGGAGACCCGTCTGGAACAGTGGAGCGCAGCCTGGTGCGCGGAGCGGCGCCCCTGGCGCAACCGGGACGGGCCGACGATTTCAAGTGGCCGCCCGGCTGAGGGCGGGATCTAGCCGACGCCGACGGGGTGCTTGGTCACCGCGGGGCTGCGCATGGTGACGAGTTCCTCGCCGAGGGTCGGATGCACCGCGACGGTGCGGTCGAAATCCGCCTTGGTGGCGCCCATGGTGACGGCGATGCCCACGGCCTGGATGATCTCGCCGGCATCGTGGCCGAGGACGTGGACGCCGACGACCCGATCGCTGGCACAATCGACCACCACCTTCATCAGCACGCGCTCATCGCGGCCGGACAGGGTCGCCTTCATCGGGCGAAAACGCGAACGGTATACATCGACGGTGCCGTAGAGGTCGCGCGCCACATCCTCGTTATGGCCGACGACTCCGATCTCCGGAGTCGAGAACACGGCGGTGGGGATGAGGCCGTGGTCGACACACCACGGCGTGTTGCCGAACACCGTATCGGCGAAAGCGTGGCCTTCGCGGATGGCGATGGGTGTCAGCGCCGCACGGTCGGTGACGTCGCCGACGGCATAGATCGAGGGAATGGAGGTCTGCGAGAAGGCGTCGACCGGGATCGCACCGCGCGCATCGGGCTGGATCCCGACCGCCTCGAGACCGAGGCCGGCGGTGTTCGGGCGCCGTCCCGTGGCGGTCAGGACCTGATCGACCTCCAGGGTCGTGCCGTCGTCGAGGGTGGCCCGGATGCCGGTCTCGGTTCGATCGAGTCGCTCCACGGTCCGGTTCAGGCGCAGGTCCATGCGCCGGGCATAGGCCTCGCCGAGCGCGTCGCGGACCTCTTCGTCGAAGCCCCTCAGGAGCTTGTCGCCCCGATGCAGCAGGGTCGTGCGTGCACCGAGATGGGCGAAGACACCGGCGAACTCGACCGCGATGTAGCCGCCGCCCACCACCAGGATGCGCTCGGGCAGGGTCTCCAACTCGAACACCTCGTTGGAGGTGATGGCGAGTTCGGCGCCCGGGATCAGCGGCTCCTTGACCGGATGCGCGCCGACCGCGACGAGGATGAAACGGGCGGTGACGCGCCGGTCCGAGCTGACCAGCCGCACGGTGTGGGCGTCCTCGATCACCGCCCGTTCGGGGATGATGGTGACGCCGGCCCGACCGAGATTGGCGTCGTAGATGCTCTCCAGCCGCGCCACCTCCGCGTCGCGGCGTGCTTTCAGCACCGACCAATCGAAGCGCGGCTCGGACACCGACCAGCCGAAGCCGGCGGCATCCTCGAACTCGTCGGCGAAACGCCCGGCATAGACCATGAGCTTCTTCGGCACGCAGCCGCGGATCACGCAGGTGCCGCCGACTCGGTATTCCTCGGCGAGCTGGACCCGGGCGCCGTATCCGGCCGCGATCCGTGCCGCCCGGACGCCGCCGGAGCCTCCGCCGATGACGAACAGGTCGACATCGAAGGTGCGGGCCAGATCGTCAGCCATGGAAGTCATCCTGCGGGTGGGAGCACCGAGGGCTCTCCATCGCCCGAACCGCGCGGTACATCAACCGGCGCGTCTTGCCGTTCCCACCGCCGAACGAAAAAGGCCGCCTCCCCTCGCGGAAAAGCGGCCTTCCGAACCCCAGCGCGGCGCGAGGCGCCGGCGGGCTTACTTGATCTTGGTTTCCTTGAAGTCGACGTGCTTGCGCACGACGGGGTCGTACTTCTTCATCGACAGCTTCTCGGTCTGCGTGCGGGAGTTCTTCTTGGTGACGTAGAAGTAACCCGTGTCGGCAGTCGAGATCAGCTTGACTTTAACGGTGACGGCCTTGGCCATGGACGCGGCGCTCCTGTGATCGCGGCATTCCGCATCAGCGAAACGCAAAAGGGCCGGCGGTGGCCGGCTGAATACCGGCGGGTGATTGCCTCATCGGCCGGGATTCGTCAAGGCGCCTCGTGCGTCGGATGCTGGACGATGCGCAGGGCGACGACCACCGCGTAGCCCAGGAACAGCAGGCAGAGGCTGTAGGCGAAGCCCTGGGGCGGGATCAGGTCCATGCCTCCGCCGATGAGCGGCGGACCGAGCATCAGACCGACATTGTACAGGACGACGAAGGCGGCGTTGGCGCCTGCCAGTTCGGGCCCCTGCACGGTGGCGCCGAGATGGGCGAGGCCCACCGTATAGAGCGTTCCGGCGATGCCGCCCCACAGGAACAGCAGCACGAGGAGGGCCGGAAACCAGGTCGACGCGAGGGGAATCAGCATCGACCCGAGGGCTCCGCCGAGCCCGGCCATGAGGAGGACGAGGCGGCGGTCGACCCGGTCGGCAAGCCAGCCGAAGGGGATCTGGAACAGCACGTTGCCCAGGGCGAGCGCGCTGACCAGTCCGGCCGCGGTCTCGGCCTCGTAGCCGAGGCGCAGGCCGTAGAGCGGCAGGATCGCGAATCCGCCGGTCTCGACCGCTCCGTAGACCAGGGCCGCGACGGTGGCGGCGGGGGCGAGGCGCAGATAGGCGAGGAACGGTCGCGATGCTCCGTGCCCGATCACCGGCGACAGCCCCCGCGCCAGCAGGAGCGGGACCAGGGCGACGAGGAACAGCAAGGCGCCCCCGAAGTAAGGCGCGTATCCTTGCGTGCCGAGGAGTGTCAGCAGGATCGGCCCGACCGCGAAGCCGAGGGCCAGAACCGTGGCGTAGATGCCCATCACCAGCCCACGCCGCTCCGGCGGCGCCGCCGCATTGATCCAGAACTCGGAGAGCACGAACAGGGCGCCGAGACTCATCGAGAACACGAAGCGCAACACGAACCACCAGCCGATGCCCTGGAGCAGCTTGAAGGCGACGAGGCAGAGCGCGCCGAGCACGATGGCGCCGACGAGGAGGCGCAGAACGCCGAGCCGGGCCGCCAGGCGCGGTACGAACGGCACGGTGACGATGGCGGCGAGCCCCGCCACGGCGGTGTTGATCCCGATCAGGGTGCCGGAGGCGCCCATGCGCTCCATCTCGAGGGAAAGCAGCGGGATCGTCAGGCTGAGCCCGATGCCCACCACCGCCACGCAGGTGATGGCGGCGGCAATCGAGGCGAAGCGCGAGCCATCGGGGAAATCGGCGGGGCGTGGGGCCGGCATGAAGGGGTCCGTTGCGGGTCGCGCGCGACACCGGGACCGCCTTGTCTACGCCGGGGCTTGCCGACGCAACCGGCGCCCTGGCTGGCTGCGGATGTCTGAGGCCTGGGCCGGGCTGTTCACGCCGATCCTTGTCCTGTCTGTTCGTCGATGCCTCCCGTCTTCCGTGCGAACTCAACGATGAAGAGGCCCGGACGGGGGCGCATCGAACGATGCCCGGCTTGAAGGCGTACGCGGTCCAACGCGCACCGCACCGGCAAGTGCGCCATCGTCAGAAGCGCGTTCCTTCCGTCGCGACGGTGACGGATGTTCCGGCACGGTCAAGCTGCAGGCGGCGTCGCTCGCCCGGACGCGCCGACAGTTTCGCCCGCACGGCATCGGGTGCGAGGCCATCGAGCGGATACCCGTCGACCTGCAGCAATCGGTCTCCCACTTCGACGCCGGATACGAGGGGATGCCCGTCCCTCGTCGCGACGGCCGCGATGGCATAGCCTGCATCGCGTCGCACCAGCGTCAGGCCAACACCGTCGAGATCGCCCGGATCGGCGCTGCCCAGCCGCTCCCAGAAGCTTGTGCCGGCCGCGTAGTCGAGCGTCAGCCGCACGGTGTCGAGAACGTTGTTGCCCAGCCAGCCGGTCACCGGCTCGCCCGCATCCACTTGCCAAGTGTCCCAGAAGATCTCGCCGAGCGCAGCGTCGCCGATGGCGCCACCGAGCGGGCCCGTGCCCAAAGCCCCGACATCCCGGAACATCACTCCCCCGACGTCGATGCCCGGCAGGCGAATGATTGTGCCAGCGCGTTCGAGAGCCAGATCCGCCATCGCCAGGTTGGCGCGCCCGACCGCGCCGTCGGCACGGCGCCACTCCGGATGCTGAAGAAGCCACCCGGCAACGGTCCGTCCACGCAGCCATGTATAGGGCGCGCCGACATCGAGAACGAGCGGAATGCGTTGGTCGCCGACCTGCGCCTCCACCACGGTGATCCCCGTCGTGGGATTGGTCCGGACCGGAACCGGTACGCCGCGGCTCCGCGATGCACCGGATCGCGCCAGCGTCAGGGATGCGGTCTTTGGATCGATGGTGACGGCAAAGTGCTGAAGCACTCCAGCCGGCAGAACGGCCTCGACGGTGCGAGGTGCGAACAGGAGACCGAAGAGATCCTGTCCGTCGACGCTGCCCGGGCCATCTTTCACCGACCCTGCCTCGACCGTGACGCTGACGCCACCGATGTCCATCAGAAGATCGTGGCCCTCGGCGAGGCCCAACGCGCGATAGAGATCCTGAGACAGGATCGGAGCGGCCGCACCCATGTTGAGCCAAGCGAGCAGGCGCCGTTCGCTCCCATCCGGTCTCCGAAAGGCGACCGGTACGAGCCAGCGTCCGGACGCCCGCTCCATCGGCAGCGTGACCGAGGTCCCGCCGTCCGGCCAGACCACCGCAACCCGACTGACCTGCGACGGCGGCGGGAGACAGGCAGTCAGCAGCCCGGCGGCGAGACCGATCACGAGCGCGCGCCGAACACCTGAGGATTTGTACATGGGCACAGGTCTCCGCTCCTGCACCGTGAAGGCAGGTCGGTTCGAGATCGAGGATCGGATCGTCAGCCGGCGCGGCTCTGGGCGTTTTCGCCGTCGTTCACGTATTCGAGCAGATCGCCCGGCTGACAGTCGAGTTCACGGCAGATCGCTTCCAGGGTCGCGAAGCGCACACCCTGAACCTTGCCCGATTTCAGAAGCGACAGGTTCGCCTCCGTGATTCCGACGGCGCGGGCGAGATCCTTCGACTTCCGCTTGCGTCGCGCGAGCATCACGTCGAGGCGCATCACGATCGGCATCAGACGAACCCGTCCCGGTCGTCCTGGATCGCCTGACCGGCCCGTATGAGTTCGGCCAGAACGATCAGAAGGACGGCGAGCAGAAGAGCGTGCATCGAGGAGGTGCGGAACCACGCGAGATCGACTCCACCCCCGGCGAGCCGGATCAGAGCCTGTCCGCCGATCGGAGCGACGGCATAAGCCAGGAGGCAGATCGCCATGCGACGCAGGCGTAGAACCTGTCCGGCCGCAAAGACCGTCCCGACCGCCAACTGGCGCAGCAGCGCGTGGAGATCGAAGAGCACGGCCGCGACGGGCATCTGGGTCAAAGTGAAATTCGCTCCGTAGGCCCACCGGGTCGGCCAAGGAAGACCCTCGAACGGCACAACGCCCACAACGTCCGCGGGACGGGCGCCGATGAAGGCCGCACCCGGAGCAAGCCAGAGCCACGAGCCTTTGAAAACCAGGCCGAGCGTGACATCGTCTTTCGCAGGTGGAGCGATGCCAGGACGCGTGCGTGCGTCGGACAGGTCTGCGCGCCAGCCACAGGATCGGCAGAGTGTCGGACCAGACGTTTTCGGAAAGAGTTCCGGCTTCACAGCGTATAACGGGATGCGCCGCTTGCCTGCTCAGCGGATCTCCAGCCAGCGACGAAAGTCGCCGAGCCTGTGTGTTCAAGGTGGTGTTCGGAGAAACGTCATGGTGCGGAGGCTGGCGGACCCATTCCCACCCCTGACCTCTCGCCACCAGGAGGCAACGGACGCAGCCTGATCCCTCTTGTCAGCGCGCGGCCGATTTCAGCGGCTTGCTGTCGGTGGAGGGCGGCTGGCGCTCGATCGTCTGGCCGTCGCGGAGGTCGGCGGGGGGGCTGAGGACGATCTCTTCGCTGCCCTCCAGGCCCTGGTCGACCTCGATCGTGGTGCCGAGATCGCGCCGGATCCGGACCGTACGCCACTGCGCCGTGCCATCCTCGCGGGCCAGGGCGACCTGTGTGCCGCGCTGATTGAAGACGAGGCTTTCGGCTGGGATCACCACGTTCGCTTGGGTGCGAGGCACCTTCAAGGTGACGTAGACGTAGAGGCCGGCGCGCAAGACACCGTCCTGGTTCGGCACGTCGACCTGCGTCGTCAGGGTGCGCGACGCGGTCAGCAGCGCCACCGAGCTGCGCTCCACCTTGCCGGAAAACATCCGGTTCGGGATCTGCGGCACCTTGATCGCCGCTTCGACTCCCGGCGTCACGCCGACCGCGAGGTTCTGGGGCACGTTGACCGAGACGCGCAGGATGTCATCGCGATCGACGGACAGGAGGGCGGTTCCGGTTCCGTCGGCCTGGACGAGGTCCCCGACATCGACGCCGCGCTGGATGACCACGCCGTCGAAGGGCGCGATGATGTCCTTGAATCCGGTCAGCGCCCTCAGGCGCTCGACCGTGGCGGCCTGCGCCTTGATGTTGGCCTGGGCCACCTTCACGCCCGCTTCGGCCGAGGCGAGGGTCGCGGTCTGGCTGAGGACGCTGGCCTGCGAATTGTCGGCGTTCTGCTTCGAGGCCCAGCCCTGCCCCGCCAGGGTCGAGGTGCGGGTGTTGGTGACGTTGGCGAGGTTCACGTTGGCCTTGGCCTGATCGACCATGGATCGCGCCTGCAGCAGGGCAGCCTCGAGCTGGCCCGTCTGCGCCTCGGCCTGGGCCAGTTGCTGATCGAGGTCGGGCGCCGCGATCCGCATCAGGATGTCGCCCTGGCGCACGCGGCTGCCGATATCGACGCGGCGCTCGGCGATGTAGCCGGTGGCGCGGGCATAGAGCGCGGCCTTGGCAAAGGCGTCGGTCTGGCCCGGCAGGGTGATTTCGATCGGCTTGTCGGCGCGCTCGGCCGTGGCCGTGCGTAGCTTCGGCACGAAGCTGTTGACCTTGCGCTGCGTCTCGGCCGCCGCCGCGCGGCGCTCCATCTGGCCGTAGCCGCCCCAGGCGAGCAGCCCGATGACGCCGAGCGCCACGAGCACGAAGGGCACCTTCCCGGGAGGCGGCGGGATTTCGGACGGACCGTGCTCCGGATGCTTCACGACTGTCCCATCCCCGAACCGGACATCACCCTGCCATCCCGTATCTCGACCTGCCACCGGCTCACGCGTAGTCCTCCAGCGGCTTGACCTCGCCCCGACGGAGGCAGGCGTAAAGGAACGGCACGAACAGCAGGGTCGCGGGCGTACCGACCGCGATGCCGCCCATCACGGCACGGGCCAGGGCGGCGTTCTGCTCGCCGCCCTCCCCCGTGCCGAGCGCCATCGGGATCAGCCCGAGGAACATCGCGCTCGCGGTCATCAGCACCGGTCGCAGGCGGGTCTCGCCAGCGAGCAGCGCCGCCTCGACCGCTCCGCAGCCGGTGGCCTCGCGATGCTCCTTGGCAAAGGTCACCAGCAGGATCGAGTTTGCGGAGGCGATGCCCACCGACATGATCGCGCCGAAGAGCGAGGGAATCGAGAACGTGGTCCCGGTGATGAACAGGCTCGCGACGATGCCGCAGAAGGCCAGCGGCAGGGCCGCCAGCACCACGAACGGGTCGCCCCAGCTCTGGAAGTTCACCGCCATCAGCAGGTAGACCGCCACCAGGGCGATCGCGAGTCCGACCTGGAGCCGGAAGAAGGCCGATTCCATGTTCTCGATCTGGCCCCGGACGGTGATCTTGTCGGGGGCCGGCAGGGTTTTCTGCTCCTCGGCGACGATGCGGCGGATCTCCTTGGCGACCGAACCGAGGTCGCTGTCCTGTACGGCAGCGTAGATGTTGAAGGTCGGCTGCGTGTTGACGTGGTTGATCACCGTTTGCGAACCCTCCCGCCGCATGGTCGAGACGCTGGACAGGAGCGTCAGGACGCCCGGCGCATCCGCGTTGCCGTTGACCAGAAGCGGCGTGTTCTGCAGGTCGGTGAGGGACGCGTTGCGGTATTCCGGCGTCTGCACCCAGAGCTGATAGGGGATGCCGGTCTTCGGATCGGTCCAGAAGTTCGGCGTCACCTGGAAGGAGCCCGAGAGCGAGACGTTCAGCCCTTGCGCGATCTGCTGTTGTGTCAGCCCGAGTTCCGAGGCGAGGCGCCGGTCGACATCGACGAAGAACTGCGGCGTGCCGACGATCTGGTGCAGGTGGACGTCGACGGCGCCGCGGGTGGCCTTGAGGCGCCGGACGATGGTCTGCGCCACCTCCAGATCCTTGGCGGTGTTGCGGCCTGAAACCTGGATGTCGATCTGCGCCAGGGTGCCGAAGTTGAGAATCTGGGTGATGATGTCCGAGGGCTGGAAGTAGAACACCACATCAGGAAACCGCTCGCGCAGAACCTCACGCAGGCGCTTGGTATAGTCGGCCACCGAGCCATGGCCTTCCTTCAAGTTGATCAGCATCTGACCGTCGTTGTAGGCGACGAACGAACCATCCGAGAAGGCGAAGTTGTAGTTGTTCGCCGGCAGGCCGATATTGTCGAGGATCTGGTCGATCTCCCCTTCGGGAATGACTTCGCGGACCACGGTCTCGACCTGGGCGAAAACCTGCTCGGCCGTCTCGATCCGCATGCCGGGGCGGGTGCGCAGGTGCAGGGTCATCTGGCTCGAAGCGACCTGCGGGAAGTAGTCTTGGCCCACGAAGACGAAGAGCCCCGCCGTGGTGGCGAAGACGATTGCGACCACGGCCAGCGTCGCGATCCGGCGGGCGATGACGACGTGGAGCAGGCCGAGATAGCCGCGATGGAAGCGCGCGAACCGCGCTTCGAAGCCGTGCCGGAACCAGCCGGCGAGGCGGAACACCGGGCCGACGATCCCGCCGAGTGCCCGGGCGATACGGCCCTGCTGCGGCGCGGCGCCCTCCCCGTGCTTGGCGTCGTATTCCCGCGCCACCAGCACGTCGATCAGCACCGGCACCAGGGTCCGCGACAGGACGTAGGAGGTCAGCATCGCGAACACGACCGCGAGCGCCTGTGGGGTGAACAGGTATTTCGGCGTGTCGGTCAGGGCGAAGACCGACACGAAGGCGGCGCAGATCGACAGGGTCGAGATCAGCGCCGGCTTGGCGATGCCGGCGGCGCCCTCCACCACCGACTTGCGGAAGGGCTCGCCCTCCTCGAACAGCCGATAGGTGTTCTCGATCGCCACCGTGGCGTCGTCGACCAGGATGCCGACCGCCAGGGCCAGCCCGCCCAACGTCATCACGTTGATGGTCTCGCCGAGCGCCGTCAGGATCGCCAGCGAGGTCAGGATCGAGAGCGGGATCGAGACCAGCACCACGATGGTGGAGCGCCATGAGCCGAGGAACAGCAGGATGGTGAGGCCCGTCAGGGCCGCCGCGATGATCGCCTCGTGGATCACGCCCTCGATCGCCGCCGAGACGAAGACCGACTGGTCGAACAGCGGCTTGAGGCTCATGCCCTCGGGGGCGGCGGCCTGAATGTCCGGCAGGGCCTTCTTGACGTTGTTGACCACGTCGAGGGTCGAGGCGGTGCCGTTCTTGAAGATGCGCATCAGCACCGAATGCAGACCGTCGGCCCGCACGATATTGACCTGCGGCGGACCGCCGTCGCGGACATGGGCGACGTCGCGCACCAGGATCGGTTGTCCCCCCACGACCTTGATGGGGATCTGATTCAGGGCGTCGATCGCCTCCGGCGAGGCGTTGAGCTGCACCGGGTATTGCTGCTCGCCGATCTTGGCGAGGCCCGACGGAATGGTGAGGTTCTGCGCCGTCACCGCGTTGGTGACGTCGAGGGCGGTGAGCCCGAGGGCCTGGAGCGCGTGCAGGTCGAGGTCGACCATGATCTGGCGCGGGGTGCCGCCGAAGGGCGACGGCAGGGTCGAGCCGGGGACCTGGGTCAGGCGCTGGCGGATGCGGTACTGGGCGTAGTCGAAGACCTTGGTCAGGCTCTCCCGGTCGGAGGACAGGGCCAACTGGATCACCGGCACGGAGGAGGCCGAGAAGCGCAGGACGATGGGCGGCTGCACGCCCGGCGGCATCGTCGCGCGGATCGAGTTCATGGCCGAGACGACCTGTGCGATGGCCAGATCGATGCTCACGGCGCCGTCGAAGTAAATCTTCTGGATCGCCGTGCCCTGGAGGGTGGTCGATTCCATCCGTGCGATGTTGTTGACGTTGTTGGAGAGCGAAAACTCCGCGTAGGTGGTGATGCGACGCTCCATCTCGGAGGTCGACAGGCCGTTATAGGTCCACACCACCACCACCACCGGAATGTCGACGGTGGGAAGCACGTCCTTGGGCGCCACCACGACCGCCGCCGCCCCGCCGAGCATCATCAGCACGGCCAGCACGTAGATCGTGATGCGGAACTTTAGAGCATACTGGACGAGGCCCATCGGGTTTCCAGGTGGTCGCGTTCAGGCTGGTGTACCACGCTCGTCGCATGCCACGGGGCCATGTGTAGCCGCGACGCCGCGACGCAATTGTGGTTGCAGGCCGGGATTTTTGTTTCCGCGTGTAAATCCGCGAATCAAGACTGTACGAAAGCGTGCGGAACCGACGCCGAACCTATCGGGGTGCTGCCGTCGCGACGCTGCGGCAGATACGCTTCAGCGTGAGCCAGTCCGCGTCGGTCAGGATGTGGCGCCCGACTGTGTCCTTGCCGGCCAGCGTGCGGATTCGATGCGCGCGCTCCCGGGTGAAGGGATGGCTGCGCAGAAGGCTCGCGACCCCGTCCGGTTCTTCATCCCGGGCGATGCGCTCGAGGATGGTGGCGAGTGCGCCGGCATCGCCGCCGGAGCGCCGTAGGGTTTCGACCGCGTAGGCATCCGCCGCGGTCTCGGCATCCCGTGAATAGCCGGCCGAGAGGGCCATCTGCCCGGTGGCGACGATGAGCGTCGAGCCCGTGAGATCGCCGAGGACGAGGCTGAGGAGGAACGAACTGCCACTGGCCGCCAGCAGGGCGCGCATCGGATCACGAGCGGCGATGTGGCCGAACTCATGCGCGAGAATGCCGGCGAACTCGTCCGCGGTCTCGGATCGGTCGATCAGGCTGGACAGGATGATGACGCGGCCGCCCGGCAGGGTCAGGGCGTTGGCGACGGCGTGGCGGTGCACGGCGATCCGGGGCTCGCCCGGCAGGCCTCGCTCCCCCGCCATCCGTGCCACGAGCCGGTCGAGAACGGCGCGGGCCGGACCGTCGTCGCAGACGGGGGGATGCCCGAGCATCCGGCCGACCTGATCCGCGACGGCGCTGCCGAGCCGCGATTCGACCGATATCGGGATCATGGGGGCGAGCCGCGCGGCGATGGCAGGCACTCCGTAGATCGCCAGCAGGATCACCGAGAGCCCAGCGACGATCGACCAGACGACGAGCCGCAGATTGCCGCCGGACCCCTTGTCATCCGACCGATGCAGATCGGGGCATCGGGCCGTGAGGGCGTCGGCGAAGGCGCTGTCGCTGACCTCCACGCGGGCCGGTCGACCGCGCGGGCCGATCCGCATCAACGGTGCCACCGTGTCGCCGGCCACGAGGTCGAACAGATCCCAGTCGACGGCGATCTCCGGCCCCGCGATCCACAGGCGCTGATCGAGCCTCAGCGTCACGGGATGGATTCGGGCGCTGAGCCCATCGAAATAGCGCCCTTCGGCGTGGAGCGTCGCTCCCTGCCCGGCGCCCGTTCGGTCCGAACCGTGCGGCTGCACTAGAACCCGATCTCGAGGGCGCCGCCAACGTCGAGGGCGTCGGCGAGGCCCTCGTTGAGCCCGCTGCCGACCCGTCGGCCGGAAGCCAGGATCGCCCCGAGGCCGTCCGCGTTCTCCACCTGGGTGGTCGTGGCGACGGCGGCCCAGAGGCGCGCGGTGATGACCCGGACGTAGAGCACGGCGAAGAACAGGGCACCGCCGAGATAGGCCAGGACCAGCCCGAACATGAGGACCCACTGGGCGCCATTGAGGGCTCCGCCGGTCTGGATCGAGACGGCGCCGGCTCCGATCACGACGCCGACCACGGTGATGAAGCCGAAGATCGACAGCATGTAGACGATGTAGGGCCAATAGAACTGTCGCGCTCTGAGGGTCGAGGCGAGGCGAACGGGGCCGAGGCTGGCCGCGTTCATGAAGATCCGCGTCTCGCGGGCCCGATAGAACGGGATCAGCAGCAGCCCCAGGGGCGCAGAGACGCTGATCGTGCCGATGAGGAGGGCGCCGTAGGTGGCGATGGGAGTGCCGGCATAGGCGGAATTGAAGACGGTCTCACCGGGTTTTCCGCCGGGCTTGGCCACGAAGAGGTCGGCCGGGATGGCAAAATCCGAGGCTGCGAAGAAGGCCAGGACGGCGGCGAGAACCGGGACGAGCACCATGAGGTAGAAGGCGAGCCAGGGCAGGAGCAGCGATCGGCCTCGGGCCGACGACGCCATGCGGCCCGACCCGATCAGGGTGTGGTTGATCCGGTAACGCTCCAGGCTCGCGCGCATGAACGGGAAGGCGAGTCCGAGGGTCGCCAGGGTCAGGAGCGCCCACCCCGACGCCATCAGCGCGTAGGTGATCGCCGAACCGTCCTGCCCGAGCCGGATCCCGCGCCAGAGGGTGCGCGAGGCCCGGTAGCGACGGCCCCGATAGCGCGCGAATTGCCCGAGGACGAACAGGATGGCGAAGGACAGGGCACCGCCGAAGGAGGCGAGCGACGGCACCGACAGGGTGGCGACGAAGATCGCCACGTAGATCGGGATCAGGACCGCGAGCGCCACCAGGAACCCGAGAAACAGTTCCTTGCCGCGGCCGACATACTCGCCCGGGCTGCCGTCTACGACGGTCCGGCTCCAGAAGTAGCGCCGCAGGTCGGTCACATACCAGAACCGGTAGATTCCGAAGGTGACCAGAGACAGCAGGAAGCCCCGGACGGCGAGGCCGGTGAGCCCGGCGAGGCGCGTGTCGAAGGTGATCGCCCCGACGCGCCCAGCCACGGATCGCGCGTCGCCCGGCATCGGCTGTGTCATCGTGCCCCCAAACGTCAGAGGCTTCAGCTAAGCCGATTTGCCGTGCCGCTGCCACAACCGCACACGAACAGACTGTAGACCCGGTTAAGACCCGCCAAGGTCGCAGCAGGCGGACTCCTTCAGCAACAGCGGAAACCGTTGCGGTTGCCGACGCCGAAGCGGGCATTCTCGCGGTTGCGGAAGAATTCCCGCTCGGTCATGGGCTCCTGGTCCGCATGCGTCCGGCGGATATGGGCGGCATAGGCCTCGTAGTCCCCCTGCCCCACCATCAGCCGGGCGCCGTCGCAGACGCATTTCGAGAAGGTCTTGAGGCGGTCCCGCAACTCGGCCGACGATAGCGCCATGGTGCCTACTCCGCCGGAACCGCGGACGGACCGTCGCTCTCCAGCGCGGTCCAGCGATCGGCCCGGTACGCCTTCACGCAGGCCATGATGCCGAAGACCGCGATGGCCACCACGAGGCCGACGAACAGGATCGCCAGCGCCGCGTCGATCCGGTCGTTGAAGACGATCTTGTGCATGTCGGCCATGGTCTTGGCCGGGGCCAGCACCTTGTTCTCGGCGATCGCCGCCGAGAAGCGGTCGGCATGCGACAGGAAACCGATCTTGGGGTCGGCGGAGAAGATCTTTTGCCAACCGGCCGTCAGGGTGCAGATGCAGAGCCACACGGTCGGGATGATGGTGACGAAGGCGTAGCGCTCGCGCTTCATCTTGAAGATCACCACGGTGGCGAGGGTCAGCGCCACGGCGGCCAGCATCTGGTTCGAGATGCCGAACAGCGGCCACAGGGTGTAGATGCCGCCGAGCGGGTCGGTCACGCCCTGGTAGAGGAAGTAACCCCAGGCACCGACGCACAGGGCGGTGGCCAGGATGCTGGGAACCCAGGCGGTGGTGTCCTTGAACGCCGGCGAGACGAGGCCGAGCAGGTCCTGCAGCATGAAGCGGCCGGCGCGCGTGCCCGCATCCACCGCCGTCAGGATGAACAAGGCCTCGAACAGAATCGCGAAGTGGTACCAGAACGCCATCATGCCCTTGCCGCCGATGGCCGAGGAGATGATGTGCGCCATTCCGACCGCGAGAGTCGGGGCGCCGCCGGCGCGCGAGATGATCGAGTGCTCGCCGACGTCGACGGCGGTCTGGGCGATCTCGGCGGCCGTGATCGTGAAGGCCGGGTCGAGCTTCGTCACCGCCGCCGCCGCGCTCTCCGGCGTGGTGCCGACGAGTCCCGCGGGCGAATTCATTGTGAAGTAGATGCCGGGCTCGATCACGCTGGCGGAGACCAGCGCCATCACGGCGACGAAGCTCTCCATGAGCATGCCGCCGTAGCCGATGAAGCGTGCATCCGACTCCCGGTCGATGAGCTTCGGCGTGGTGCCCGAGGAGATCAGGGCATGGAAGCCCGAGACCGCGCCGCACGCGATGGTGATGAACAGGAACGGGAACAGCGAGCCGGCCCAGACCGGACCGCTGCCATCGACGAACTTGGTCACCGCCGGCATCTGCATGTGCGGGGCGACGTAGGCGATGCCGAGCGCCAGACCCACGATGGTGCCGATCTTGAGGAAGGTCGACAGATAGTCGCGCGGAGCGAGCAGGAGCCAGACCGGCAGGATCGAGGCGACGAAGCCGTAGCCGATCAGCAGCCAGCACAGCTGGGTCCCGGTAAAGGTGAAGACCGGACCCCAATACGGGTCGGCCGCGACGTTGCCGCCGTACACGATGGCGAGCATCAGCAGGACGAAGCCGATGATCGAGACCTCGCCGACCTTGCCCGGGCGGATGTAGCGCGCATAGAGGCCCATCAGCATGGCGATCGGGATCGTCGCAGCGACCGTGAAGGTGCCCCACGGGCTCTCGGCCAGGGCCTTGACGACGATCATCGCCAGCACCGCCAGCAGGATCACCATGATCATGAAGGTGCCGAACAGCGCGATGATGCCCGGGATGGTGCCGAGTTCGGCACGGATCAATTCGCCGAGCGAGCGGCCGTCCCGTCGCATCGAGATGAACAGCACCATGAAGTCCTGCACCGCGCCGGCCAGGACGACGCCGGCCAGGATCCAGAGCAGGCCCGGCAGGTAGCCCATCTGCGCGGCGAGCACCGGGCCGACCAGGGGGCCGGCGCCCGCGATGGCGGCGAAGTGGTGGCCGAACAGGACGTTGCGGTTGGTGGGCACATAGTCGAGCCCGTCATTGTGCACGTGCGCCGGCGTCCGACGGCCGTTGTCGAGCCGCATGACCTTTTCGGAGATGAAGAGCGAGTAGTAGCGGTAGGCGATCAGGTACACGCAGACCGCCGCGACGACGATCCAGAGGGCATTCACGGTTTCGCCGCGCGTCGTCGCGACGATCGCGAGGGCGGCCGCCCCCAAACCTCCGACCAGGACCCAGGGTCCGTGCTTGGATACCGCACTCATGACGTCTCGCTCCCGCGACCTGTCCTTGCCGGCAGGTCGTCAAGGGGCCTTCTCGCGCAAATTGACTGGAAGGGCCAGGGCAGCCGATTTCAATCGACGCGGTTTGAAAACCGAACGGCCTTCGTCGCAGGTCGACTCGCGCCGCTCAGTGGATGGTGATGACGCGATTCGGCAGGGCGTCGACAGGGACCGCGCGCGGAGGAAAATCAGCCGCCAGGATGGTGCCGACCTGGCCGACGGCGGCGGTCAGGCCTGCCTCGACCTCATCGCGCCGGAGGGCATCGAGCAGGGTATCGATCGCGTTCGACCAGGCCGGGGTCGGGACCCGAGCGGCGACACCGCGATCCGCCACGATCTCCGCATGCCCTTCGGCCTGGGCGAGGTAGATCAGCACGCCGGTGCGCCCTTCGGTCTGGCACAGGCCCCTTGTCCTGAACTCGCGCAGGGCCTGTTCGTGAGCCCGGTCGCGGCGGATGGAACGGGGCACCAGGGCCATTCGCACACGGGGATGCAGACCCGCGAGCAGCACGACGAGCACGACGGCGATCTGCGCCAGGGCGATCGCGGCCGCGCTCCAGGGCGTGAGCAGGATCAGCGGCCAGGGGACCACGAGCCCGCAGGCCAGCGCGGCGAGAAGCGGCGCCGAGCGATAGAAGCCGGCCCGCGCGGCGACCAGCACCACGATCTCGCCGGAGGTCGTGGTTTCGGCCCTGCGGATCGCCTCCGCGATGCGGGTGCGGGCGCCCTCGTCCAGGAGGTCCCTCGATTTACCAGTCACCGGAGGCTCCTCCCCCACCCGACGAGCCGCCGCCGCCGGAAAAGCCGCCCCCATCGAAGCCGCCGGACACGCCGCCGCTCCATCCCCCGGAGACCGGTCCCGGCAGGATCACGAACCCGCCACCGCGGCCGCCGCGCCCGCCCCGGTTCATCCGATAGACGACGAACAGGATGACGAAGAACAGCACGATGAAGATCAGGACCTGGCTCGGATCGGCCTCGTCGGTCCGGACTTTGGCCTTGCGCTGCCACTCCTCGGCGTCACCGGCCAGGATCGTCAGCATGGCGTCGACGCCGGCATTGAGGCCGCCAGCATAGTCGCCCGTCTTGAAGCGCGGGGTGATGGCGGTGGTGATGATGACCTTCGAGAGCGCGTCGGTCAGCGCCCCTTCGAGGCCGTAGCCGACCTCGATCCGTACTTTGCGCTCGTTGGGCGCCACCAGCAGCAGCGCTCCGTTGTTGGTCTTGGCCTCTCCGAGCTTCCAGGCCCGGAACAGCCGATTGCCGTAATCCTCGATGGTGCGGTCCTGCAGGCTCGGGATGGTGGCGACCACCACCTGGTCCGAGGTCTTGTCCTCGTAGGCCTTCAGCTTGGCCTCGAGGGTCGCCCGGTCCTCGGGCTTGAGGATGCCGGCCGCGTCCACAACCCGCCCGGTCAGGGCCGGAAACGTCGGTTCGGCCGCGCCGGCGGCTCCGGCCCAGAGGGCGAGCCAGAGCGCCAGCAGCAGGCAGGCGGTGTCGATCCAGAGGCGGCGCGCCGCGATCCCCCGCATGCTCGGAGCGCCCATCCTGGGCTAGAACTTCACGTTCGGCGGGCGCTCGGCGTTCGGCGTCGCCGTGAAGGTCTCCATCGGTTTCGCATCCGGGTAGAAGATCGCCGCGATCCACCGGCCCGGAATGGTACGGACCTCGGTGTTGTAGTCCTGAACCGCCGCGATGTAGTCCCGGCGGGCAACGGCGATCCGGTTCTCGGTGCCTTCGAGCTGCGACTGCAGGGCGAGGAAGTTCTGGTTCGACTTGATGTCGGGATAACGCTCGACGGTGACGAGCAGGCGGCCGAGCGCGCCCGAAAGCTGGTTCTGCGCTTCCTGGAATTCCTTGAATTTCTGCGGATCGCTCACGGTCGAGGCGTCGACCTTGACGCTCGACGCCTTGGCCCGCGCCTCGGTCACACCGACCAGGACGTCCTTCTCCTGCTGCGCATAGCCCTTCACCGTCTCGACCAGATTGGGGATCAGATCCGCCCGGCGCTGGTACTGGTTCTGGACCTCGCTCCACGAGGACTTCGCCCGCTCCTCCAGGGTCGGCACCCGATTGACGGCGCCACATCCGGACAGGCCGATGCCGAGCGTCAGGGCGGCCACGGCGATCCGCACCCGGCCGAGCCAGTTTCCGACCGAGCCGGATCTGACCGACTGGGTCGTGGGGGTGATCACACCTGCGTGCATCGTCGAACTCCTCGGAACCGGACCGCCGCGCATCGGCGCTGCCCCGCCCCGGTCTCCGAGGTATGGGGCCGCGCGTCGCGGCGGTGCGCGCTACTCACGATGCCGCTCCTGCCACGAGAAAGCCGAAGTACCAAACCCATCGGCGCCGCGAAAAGCCGTTATCACCCGATCCTTGGGTGCTGAGCCATCGTTCTTCCCCGAGATGCCCACGCCCGCCACCTTGGCAGAACAGCTGGATGGGGACTCTGTCAGGGTGAAACCTTCGTCGAACGCCAAGTCTGAGCGACGCTCCTGCCCGCGTCCCCGATGCCGGGCCGTCACACAGTCGGATTCTGCTTGGGCATCCCATCCGGCAGGCACCTCGGCAAGTCCAGGGCTCAAGGACAGGGCTCAAGCGCTTTCGAACGGCCTTGGGCAGGCCTCTGCTTTCTGCCCTGCCTCCCGCGATGGCCACGCAGCGCAATCAGGCCGAGAGACCGTCCGCCAGCAGGTGCCGGTCAGCGCCCCCCGGGGCCGCCGTTGGCGCTTCCATTCGGAAACGCCTGTTCGGGCCGGCTCGCATTGCCGCCGGCGGCAGAGTTCGTCGTCACGGTATCGGCCCCCGTGGCTCCATAGGAGATGACGACATCGCGGCTGTTGCCGGTGGTGTTCGGCTGATTCTGGATGATGACGCCCCTTCGGTGTTCGGGAAGGAACACACCCTGCGCCAGAACCGGGGCCGCCGATGTAGCCCCGATGACGAGCGAACTGACCAGCGCGACACGAATGTTCACGGCGTCCTCCATGACGGCGTCCTCCATGCAAGAATCCTGATCGGTGAACACGGGCCGGATGGGGCTGTTCCTGCGACCAAACGGAGGTGATCGGTCCGGTGTCGCGTCCGTTTGCGCGGTCGATCGAACCGATGAGCGGGGGACAGACCGCGCGCACCGGGCGTTTCAAACGTCGCCGCTACGAGCGTCGGATCGCTGAACAGGTCAGAGTGCCTGCAGCGACCGGATCGACGGTCGCGGATCTCAGCATTTCTTCCATCGCCCTAAGACAGCACAGTTGAGACGAAGCGTCATCGCTGTGCCTCGGACGATCCGCAGACCAAACTACGGCCAAATAGGCTGCGGCCCGGTCCGGCGTGGCGCCGGAGACTCACCCTGTGACGTGTTGAACCAACAGGTTCGAGGGAACGGCCTGGGGCGCAGGTTGTTTCTAGCCTAACGTTCATACGACAGGAGTTCTCAGATGCGGAAGTTCGTCCTTGCCTCCACGGCCTTGGTCGGCCTTGGCCTTCTGGCATCGGCACCTGCCGAGGCACGCGGTTGGGGCTACGGCCACGGTGGTTACGGTCATGGCGGTTACGGCTACGGCGGTGGTTATCGCGGTGTCGGCTTCCGCGGCGGCTACGGTGGATATCGTGGCTATGGCGGCGGCTACGGTCGCGGTTACGGCCATCGTCGCGGCATCGGCCCGGGTGCCGCCATCGGCCTCGGCATCGCCGGTCTGGCAGCCGGCGCGATCGTGGCAAACAGCTATGGCGGCTATGGATACGGCTACGGCCGTCCCGTCGGTTATTACGGCGGCGGATACGGCTACGCCCCGGCCCCCGCCTATGGCTATGCTCCGGCGTATGGCTACGGCTACGGCTACCCGGCCTATGGCTACGGATACTAACGTCGTCAATTAAGCTCCGCTGCAGGGCGGGGTACAATCGACAACATTGGCGGCACATTCGGAAAAATCCGAGTGTGCCGCCTTTGTTTTGTTTTTCTTCTTTCGATCGTTCATCTATCTGCGGCGAAAAGGCTTCCACTATCATTCGAACATCCGATTGACGCTCGCGTTGGTCGTCGGATTATTTAAAGGAAGCCAATGTCACCTTTTAAGATGCTGTGCGGTGTAGCCGCTCTGTCCGCGCTCGGCTTCGTCCATACGGCGGCCTACGCCCAGGAGGGAGGCCCCTGCACCGACGATATCGCCACGTTGAAGCGCGAACTCGGGACCCAGGTGGGGATGGGGGCACCCGTGTCCCAGCCGGATTCCGGGCAGCATAAGGGGCCGCACGTCGGTTCAGCGGATCGCGCGGCCAGCAACACATCACCCGACGCCAAGCCCGACGGCAATGCCGAGACGGATCGCGCCCAGCAGGGCGGAGCGTCCCGTGAGACCGGTGGATCGCCGGGTACCGTGGGCGGCGTTTCCGGACCCGTGGCTGCTGCCACCGGGACCGGACAGGCGGATTCGGTTGCCTCCGGGCGGATCGCCACCTCTCCGGCCGACGTTCGCGCGCAATCCGAGAACAAGCCGACGGCGGCCGCCAAGGCTGCCAACGGCGGAGAGGCCTCGGCTTCGCCCAGCCTCTCGGCCGAGGACAAGGTCTCCCAGGCCAAGACGGCCCTTCAGCGCGCGACCGACCTGAACGCCAAGGGCGACCAATCTTGCCGCGAGGCCGTCCAGCAAGCGCGTTCGCTGATGCCGCAACAAGGTCGCTGATCGGCGGCCGCCGCCACCAGACAGCAGGTACGGCGTGTCCCGGATGCCGGGGCACGCCGTTTCCATGTGCGCCAAATCTTGGTCGGCTCTGGCCCGGGCGCGTCGGGGCTGAAGGCGCATCACCGGATGCCGCTCCGTCTCGTGACGGTAAACATTCCTGCGAGCGATCCTATTCCCGCATGCAAAACTGCTCCGACGCCTTTCGCGAACGGCAGGCTGTGCGATCACGGTGCGCGCTGAACGAGACCGCCGCGTTGTCCAAGGAACAGCGTCCCTTCGATGGCTGGAGTCGGAAACGGACGCATCGTCCGGCGCTCGGCGCCTCGCCCAGCAATGACCGTTCTGATCCAGAACCGCGCGTGAATCACAATCCCCGAACAGTCTGACCTCTCGCAACGTTTCGTCATGCGCTGTTATGGATAGACAGTATAGAATCTTCTTCGATGTGGCTTAACAGATGTTAGGCGCACCGGGTTTGTGCCGTAACCCAGCCGATGGCTGCGGAACTACAGCGGAAAGCACGCGGTTGGATGGGCTGAGCGAAGGGTTTCGGACGCCGGCCCTGCAATCCCGGTCCCCCCGTCCGTCCCGAGGAACGCAGGACTGAGCGATAGGCCGGACGGCCGAGCCCCCCGCATGCGAGCCCCCACCGGCTGTTTCTCATCACCGAGACCATCGCGTCGGCTGCCAGTCGGGGAGCCGACCCGTAATGGAAGGATGTCATCCCATGGTTCGTCTGAGCCTGTCCCTCGCCCTCCTCGTCGGCGCAGTGGTGCCCGCTTTGGCCCAACCGGCGCCGTCTGACGCTCCACCGGCGCTGCTGGTGCATGGCAATTATTGCGGACCCGGCAACAACGCTCCGCGTCCACCGATCGATGCCCTCGACGCGGCCTGCGCCCGCCACGATGCGTGCACCCCGTCCAGCGGGTTGCCATCGCGTGCCTGCAATCTCCGTCTGCAGCGCGACGCCGCGCGTATTTCCCGCGATCCGCGTGAACCTGATGAGATTCGCGCCCTTGCTGGGCTCATGGGAGCGAGCGTAGCCCTTCTCCCATCAGATCTGCACCTCGCGGCCGCACCGGCGACGGCGACGGCGACGGGCACGTCGAGCGTCGAGACACCGGCGCCGTCCGACCCGACCTCACTCCTGCCCACCGGCGGCGACTTTACGATCCCGGCCGTGCAATAAGGTCAGGCCGGCTCCGCTTCGATCGGATCAAGACACCCATTGCGATCCGATGAGCCCCTCGTCTTCGGCCGCGAGAGGGCCCGTGCCTGCCGGCCACCATCGAATGCACCGAGCAAGTCTCGACCGCCCGCGCGTCCCTATGGACTTCCGGCTCTTGGAGGGCGGACATCGCGATCGTCAGCCGTCTGACGGATGAAGACTTTTCCAGCGGGCGACGGGTGAACACGCGGCCCAATCTGCTGATCAGCTTGGCGGAACTCAAGGCGCTCCGGAACAGCCGTCCTTCGCAAACCCTGGACGGTCGACCGAGCCGCCGCATGGCCGTCAGTTTGAGGGCCCTCAATCCGATGGCCCTCAACCTCATGGCCCTCAATTCAGTGTCAGTTGGACACGCAGCATTGATGGGCCTGCACGACCCTGGGCATGCGCGGCGGTCGGATCGGCTGCAGGCGTGATGGTGGCGATGATCGGCCGGACGAAACTTGGCATTCCGACGCAGAGGACGATAGGGCCGAGGCGAACGGCATGGTCCGGCTGCCATCCGCCTGCATCGGTGACAGGCTTCTCCATCGCTGGAACGCATCGTAACCGACGCGGCAATAGAGCCTACCCAGCGAACGGGTGCAGCCGGCGGCGCGACTGGAGATTCTCTTTCGCCGGGAGAGCGATGTCTGAACGCGGTCCGGACACGGCAGATCTGCGGGAACAATCGATCGCGCAACAACCTCCCATTGAATTGGGAGTGCGATGGAGAGAGGATCCCGATGTTTCCTGGATGGCTTCATGGTCTTTCGATCACCGCCCTGCTGTTGGGCGCTGTCTGTGCCCTCTTGATCTCCATCGACGTTGTCCGGCATCCCCAACCTATGGGCATCATGAATGTCGTATGGCCGGTCTGTGCCCTGTTCGGGACGATCGCAGCCGCGTGGGCCTATCTCCGCTATGGACGGTCCGTCATCCCGGAGGTGCATCATGCGGGGAGGGATCGGGACACAGCGACCGCGCACCGGACCGAGCCCCCGTTCCCCGTCATGGTCGGCAAGGGCGCCCTTCACTGCGGCAGTGGCTGCATGCTCGGCGATATCGCGGCGGAGTGGCTTGCTTTCCTGATCCCGGCCGTGGCGGTCTGGTTCGGCTGGCAGACCGTGTTCGCCGAGAAGATGTACGCGGTCTGGATCCTCGATTTCGTGTTCGCCTTCGGGCTCGGCATCGTGTTTCAGTACTTCGCCATCGTGCCGATGCGGAATCTCTCGCCGGTCCAAGGACTCGTTGCGGCCCTGAAGGCCGACACGGCTTCCCTCATCGCGTGGCAGATCGGCATGTACGGCTTCATGGCGTTGGCCCAGTTCGTCCTGCTCCCGGCCCTCGGCGCGCCGCGGGCGGCGGTGAACACGCCCGAGTTCTGGTTCGTGATGCAGATCGCGATGGTAAGCGGTTTTTTGACCAGCTACCCGGTCAACTGGCGGCTGATCACCACCGGCCGCAAGGAGCGCATGTGAGGGGGCCGACATCGAATCGGGATCGGACGATCGGTTCGGACGGATCGGCCCCGAGCTGGACAGGTCGCGTTCGCCGGCAGGGGCGGCCCAGCGCTTTCCCGGTCCCCTATCGCACGCCGGCAAAGCACGTCTGACAGCAGCGGGCGAGCGGTCACAGACATCCGCTCAGCCCAAATCGGACTGACGATCGCGACGCGGGGGATTGGGGTCTGGCGGAGACGGAGGGATTCGAACCCTCGATACCCCTTTCGGGGTATGCTCATTTAGCAAACGAGTGCCTTCAGCCGCTCGGCCACGTCTCCGCAGGCCGTCGATCTAGAATTTCGCATCCGGCGGGTCAAGCCGCGTTTCGGCCAACGGTGGGGATTTCGGCGGCTTTGAGAGGGCTGTGCCGTGGGGAGCACAAAGGCCGAGAGCCCGATGGAGCAGCGCTTGGCACGGTCGCCGTCGAGAGACTGATCACGGGCCAGCCAGTCTCTTGCGCTGGACTTTGCCGTTCGGCGTGCGCGGCAAGGCGTCGAGGAACCGGACCTCGCGAGGGCATTTGTAGGCCGCCAGCCGATCGCGGCACCAGGCGATGAGGTCGTCAGCCTCCAACTCGGCACCCGGTCTCGCGACGACGAAGGCCGTGATCACGCTGAGATCGCTGCGCACCGCAACCTCCGTCACGCCGACTTCGGCCACGCTTGGATGGGCGCCCAGCACGCCTTCGACCTCGTTCGGCGAAACCCGATAACCCAGCGCGTTCATCAGGTCGTCGTTGCGGCCGTGAAAGGTGAGGTAGCCATCGGCATCGAGGCTGGCGAGGTCGCCCCCGACGAACCAATCCCCGCGCCGTACCGCGGCCTCCTCCTCGGGTCGGTTCCAGTAGCCCAGCATCAGGCCGGGTTCGGACCGATGGACCGCCAGCAGGCCGATCTCGCCGGGACCGAGCGGCTCCTCCGGCCCGTCCGTCGGCAGGATCGCGACGCGCCGCCTAGGCTGAGGCTTGCCCGGCGAGCCCGGCCGCACCGGAATGGTCGGTCCGGTCGACACGTAGGTCGAGACCTCGCTCATTCCGAGCGCTTCGTAGAGGGGTTTCCCGGTCGCCTCGGTCCAGGCCGCGTGCAGCGCGGGCGAGAGTGCTTCGCCCGCCGTCACCCCATGACGCAGGGCACGCAGGTCGACGGACGAGAGATCGCCGTATTTCAGAATCTGTCGGTACAGGCTGGGGACGGCGGCGAACAGGGTCGCCCGATGGCGCGCCATCAGTGCCGGCCAGACGGCCGGATCGCGCGGGCCGTCGTACAGCACCGCCGTGGCACCGCAGGCCCAGGGGTCGGTGATGCCGACGCCCAGAGTGTAGGTCCAGTTCATCGTGCCGGCATGCAGCATCACGTCGTGCTCGGACATACCAAGCCAGTGTTCATGCATCGGGCGGCGGCCGCGAATGGCCCGATGGGCGTGCAGGACGCCCTTCGGCCGGCTGGTGGTGCCGGAGGTGTAGACCAGGGTCGCGGGATCCTCGGCGCCGGTATCGGCATAATCGACCAGCGCCGGTCCCGCTTTCATCGCGGCGATCGCGTCGGGCTTCAACAGGATGCGGCCACCGAGGCCGGCCGGATCGGCCGGGTGATCGCGGCCCACTACGACGACCGCGGCATCGGCATTCTCCATCAGGAATGCCGCTTCGGCCTCGGTCAATTGTGGGGAGGAGGGCAGCGCCACGAGGCCCGCCGCCAGCGCGCCGAAATACACCAGGACGTAATCGATCTCGTTGCCCATACGGATCATGACCCGGGCGCCGGGTGCGAGGCCGAGTCCCTGGAGGCCGGCCGCGATGCCGCGGACCGCCCGGTCGGCCTCCGCGAAGGTCAGGGACCTGACGTCGTCGTCGGCCCCCGCCATGATCAGCGCGACCTTGTCGGGCCGGAGCCGGGCGTTCTCGGCCAGGCAGTAGCGGGCACCGTTGAAGCGGGATTCGGGGGCGGTGGCGTCCGACGATGGGGGCAAGCGGGCAGGCTCCGTGGCGTTCGGCCCGCAGGGAAACCGAAACCCGCCGGCGGCACAAGAGCGCCGACGGCTGCGCCATTTCGTACTGAGCGTATCAGCCCGTGATCTCCTTGGCGGCCGACAGCATATCCTTCATGGCGTCTGCGGCTGCCTGATAGGCGGGCGTGCCGATATCCCAGTTGCTGACTTTGATGGCTTCCAGCATCTTGGCGGCCTCGGCGCAGGCCTTGGTCTCGGCCGCGGCGAAGCGGGCAAAGGCCGGATGGGCGGCAGGCGCCGTTCCAGCAAGGTCGGTGCGCAGGCTGCGGCCCGGCTGCCCCGACAGGTTCGCCAGGGACGGCTCCGGCTGCGCCATGCCGACGAGGACGCGCGCGAGCTTGCGCTTCCAGGCGCCCACATCCGCGGGCAGCCGCACGAGCCCGTAGACCGGCACGTCGCGGGCGTTGGCGCTCAGGGCCGCCTGGCCGGTCGCTTCGGCACGGACGAGGCGGGTGGTGATCTTCTCGATCTCCTCGTGGGTCTTGGCCGCCTTGGCGGCGATGTTCTGGACGCTCGTGGAGATCTCGGACGTGGCCGCGCGCTGCTGGCTGAGCATCTGCGAGATCGCCTGGTTCAGGTCGCTCGCCTGAGCGATGCGGGTATTCGTCTCGACAATCCGGTGCTCGAGATGGTCGACGATGGTGCGTCCGGTGGTGACGGCGCTGCGGCTCTCGCCGACCGCCTCCGAAATCGCGCCCATTTCGCTGGTCAGGGTGCTGAGAAGACCGCGGATCTCGCCGGTCGACTTGGCCGTCTGGGCCGAAAGCGACTTCACCTCGGCGGCGACGACGGAGAAGCCGCGGCCGGCCTCACCGGCACGGGCCGCCTCGATGGTGGCGTTCAGGGCCAGCAGGTTGGTCTGGGCGGAAATCGCCGCGATGGTGGTGGCCATCACTTCGATCTGCGCGATGGCACGCTCGAGGACCACGACCCGATCGGAAATCTGCGCGGTCCGGGTGTCGATCTCATGCATCGCAGTCCGCGCCTTCTGCGCGTCCAGGATACAGGCCTGCGTCTCCGCCAGGGCGCCCTGCGCCACCATGACGACGGTCTCGGAGGTCTGGGCAACTTCGGCGACGGAGGCCGCCATTTCCTCGGTCGCGCCCGCGATGGTTTGGGTGGCGCTCGCCACCTCACCGACATCGTAGGTCATCCAGCCGGTGTTGGTGGCCGCCTCGGAGGCTTCGCGGGCGACGGCGGCGGTGTTGGCGAGGCTGCGCAGCAGGTCGCTCTCGCGCTCGGCGTGCAGACGCTCGATCGCTGCGCGCAGGGCGCCCTCCGGAAGGTCGACCGCCGCAAGGGTCTGGCTCGCCATCAGGGCCTCGACGGCGCGGACGAGACGGACCTCCTCAGTGCCACGTCCGGTGTCCGACTGAACATCAGTCGAGGGCTGCTTCGGAGTGGAACGAGCGAAGGGGAGTCCGAGCATCGGGATGAGTCCTGTTGAGCGTAACGACAGGGTTTAGCCGAACCCCCTTAAGTTATCGTTATGCGCAATAGCACCGTGGAAGAACCGGGGGTTGATCACGGACTTGTCAATCCGGATATCGTTGCAACGCAAAAAGATCGATAAGGTCGCCGCTTTCGATTTATTCAATGATTGCGGTTTCGAATTGAGATCGAAGTGTCAAAGATCTGCGCAACGAGCGCGGAGCGCGTCTTGCAAGCGACGAAATCTGCGACCGTGACCGGCGAATCTTAGCTCTAGAGCGAGCACTTGCTGGAAGACACAAATGCCGGTTCATCCGTGCAAAACTGCGGCGGATGCCTTTGGCTCTCGTTCTCACCAACAACAAACCCTGGAAAGGAAACCCGACATCAGCCATCGCACGATACACTGGCATGTTCTAACGGCAGAAAATTTCCTGTTTCGTTAAAGCAAAAAAGTTTTCATCTTAGTTGTGAGCCAAACGGATAGGACTCCCCTCATAATTCATCTGTTTCGTGTGAATTGATAGAATACAATTTCAGATAGATGATCGGCCTGACGACGTACTTCTGCGATTCATAACTTTTGATCGGTTTCGATCTTCAACCAACTCGCTTTGGCCGTGGCGATGGCCTCGATTTGGTAGCGACGACGCCTGCCGGACCGTCTGCCGCACCTCACCCGTCGATCCCTGGCGGGCTCACATTCCGAGGTCGCCGATGGCGGCAACCCCACGCCTAGGAGATCGACCTGATGGCTGACGCGACTGATATCCCGGCAATCAACCTCTGCGACGGACGCACGATCCCGCAGCTCGGCTTCGGGGTCTATCAGCTGCCGGACGACCGGGCGCCGGAGATTGTCGGCGCAGCGATCCGCGCCGGCTTCCGCTCGATCGATACGGCGGCCATCTACGAGAACGAGGCTGGTGTGGGACAGGCCGTTCGGGCGAGCGTGGTGTCACGCAGCGATCTCTTCGTCACCACAAAGCTCTGGAACGACCGCCAGGGCTACGAGGCGACCTTGCGGGCCTTCGACGAAAGCCTGGTCCAGCTCGGCCTCGATGATGTCGATCTCTACCTGATCCATTGGCCGTGTCCCGATCGGGGCCTCTTCCTGGAGACCTGGAAGGCCTTCGTGCGTCTCCAGGCGGAGGGTCGGGCGAAATCGATCGGCGTCTCGAATTTCGAGCCCGATCACCTCGATCGCATCATCACGGAGACGGGCGTGGTCCCGGCCGTCAATCAGATCGAACTGCACCCGCGCTTTCAACAGAAGACGCTGCGCGCCGTCCATGCGCGATACGGGATCGTCACGGAATCCTGGAGCCCCCTCGGCCGCGGGCAGGCTCTGTCCGATCCGATCCTGATGGGGATCGCGGAGCGGCACGGCCGGACGCCGGCGCAGGTCGTGCTGCGCTGGCAGATCCAGCAGGGTCTCGTGGCGATCCCGAAGACCGCAACGCTCTCCCGCATTCCGGAGAATCTCGACGTCTTCGGCTTCACCCTGGAGACGGACGAGCTGACGGCCATCGAGACTCTCGACCGCCCCGACGGCCGGATGGGGCCGGACCCGATGACGTTCGGGTAACGCAGGCCGGCGTCGGGCACGGTCTCCCGTTCCCGGTCAGGCCGAGCGGGACAGCGGGACCTCGCGGGGACCGATCAGATCGACCTTCCGCTCCAGAAGGGTCGGCGGCGGAACGGGAGCTTCGATCGTGCACACGACGCCGGTCGGGGCGAACGCGAGTTGGACCGTGCCATCGAGTTCGCGCGCCAAGCTGCGTTCGATCAGCCGCGATCCGAAACCGGTCCGGCTCGGCGGCACGACGGGCGGACCGCCGTCCTCGGTCCATTTCAGGGTCAGGCGGGTTTCGGTCAGGCGCTCGACCGACCACGCGATGGTGACGGTGCCGCCTTCCTGCGACAGCGCCCCGTACTTGACCGCATTGGTCCCGAGTTCATGCAGCGCCATCGCGATCGATAAAGCGAGGCGCGGCGGCAGGCGGAGAGTCGGACCGGAGGCGATGAAGCGCGATCGTTGTCCTTCCCCGCTGTCCAGGGGCGCGATGGCATCGGAGACGACCGTTCCCAGCTCGGCCCCGTCCCAATTCTCGCGGGTCAGGACATTGTGGACCCGGGCCAGCGCCAGGAGCCGCGCCTCGAAGGCCGCGCGGGCGGCGGTGGCTTCCGGCCCGTCCAGTCTGCGCAGGGATTGGCCGGCGATCGATTGCACGGTGGCCAGGGTGTTCTTCACCCGATGGTTCAGCTCATGAATGAGGAGTTGCTGGTGCTCGGCGGCGCGCTTAGCATCGGTGATGTCGACGTTGCAGCCGGTATAGCCGAGGAAGTTGCCGGTATCGTCCGTGCGCGGCACGCCCTCGCAGCGGAGCCAGCGCACCACCCCGTCCCGGTCGATCACCCGCACGTCGGCCTGGAACGGCACCCGTGCCGCGAAGGCGTCGTTGAACCGTCGGGTGAAGGCCTCGAAATCGTCCGCGAAGATGATGCGCTGCCAGTTCTCCCCGCTGAGTTCGGCCGCCGTCTGGCCGCCGAACATGTGGTCGAAGTGCATGTTGGCGAAGCTGATCTGGGCCGCCTCGTCGGTCATCCAGATCAGGGCCGGCGCCGAATCCGCCATATGTCGGAACCGCGCCTCGCTCTCGCGCAGGGCGCTCAGACCCCGCTCCGTCTCGGCGAGCGCCCGGTCGCGCTCGTCGCTGCGCAGGCGCAGACGCTGGGAGGCTTCGGCGAGGACATCACCGAGACGCCGGATTTCGTGGATCGGCGAGGTGATGCGCGGGATGACCTCGCCGCGCGCCAAGGCCGGTCCCGTGGCGGCAAGCCGGCGCAGGGGCCGGGATACCCGTGACCACAGGTGAACCGCGAGCATCGACGAGGTTGCCAGGACGATCAGGCCGAATCCACAGAAGGCCCAGATCCAGTTGCGCAGGCGCGCCTCCACCAGGGCCTGCGGAATGATCGCCGCCGCCGTCCATCCGGTCAGGCGCGAGCGCGCCTCCACGACCGTGACCGGCTTCCTGCCATGATCCTTGCCGTCCCAGACTCCCTGCGTCGCCGTCTCGTTTTGGCGCAGGCTGCCCAGGCGCATCGATCCGACGAGGGTGTCGCGGTCGGGGACGCGAGCCAGGATGATGCCGTCGCGGTCCGACAACCCGGTGGTCCAGCCGTCGACGGTCTCCCGGGCGACGAGGCTGTCCAATCGCCCAACCGGGACCGAGAAGCTGAGGATGTGGCTGACATTGCCCGCATTGAGCACCGGCACCGCGACCGCATAGGTCGCGTCGTCCGCTTTCATGCCCTTGATGAACCCTGAGACGATCGCCCGCTGGGCGCCGGAGGCGACCTCGCGATCGAAGGGAAGCCCAGTGCGCGGCAGGGGCGCGCCGCGCCGGACCGCCGTGTTGACGACCTGCTGTCCGTCCGGGCGCCGCAGGAGGATCTCCAGGCCGACCGTATCGCGCACGAGCCGGGCCTGGGCGTCGAAGCTGTCGAACTCGCCGTCCTTGAGCCGCGGCGAGGTCGCCAGGGTCTGCAGCACGGAGACGAGGCCGGCGGTGTCGCGGTCGACCGAGAGGGCGATACCCCGCACCTTCTCACGGGCATCCTGCTCGAAGCGTGCCCGCTCGGTGCCGGCATAGCGGACGAGGAGAATCGCGGTGAAGAGAAGGCCCGGCCCGATCAGCGCCACCACCAAGGCGACCAGGTAGACCTGTGTCGAGAACCCGCGGTGACGGACCCGGTCGATCACTTCGGCCACGGAGCGGGGCCACCACCTGGGACGTCCCCCCGGATCACCCGTCGCCGAACCGCGCCCTGTCACCGGATCCTTCGGGGTACGATCGCTCATGCGGGATCCGCAGGCGGGCGATCGTCTTTCCGGCGATCGATGTGGCCAAGATCCCGACCCGGGGCGAGACAATCCCGCACACGCTGCTTGAGAACCTTGATCTCCGGGAAGCCGCCATCGCGGGTCCGGTCCCAAATCATTTCCGTTCCGCACAGGATGACGAACGTGCCGCCGCTGCCTGGAATCAGCGCGACTTCGCCGAGATCGTCGCGAAAGGTCGAGAGCAGTTCCTGCGCCATCCATCCCGCACGCAGCAACCATTGGCACTGCGTGCAGTACGTGATCGAAACCCGCAGCTTCTCGGGCGATGGGCGTCGCGTTTCGTCCATGGGTCGGTAAAGCGACCAATCCGTCCCGCGTTGTCAACTATGACGAAAGCCCGGGACGCGGTTGCGGCGCAAGCAAGGTCTTCATCCGACGCGGCAGATCGCTCGGAGGCGGTCACTCGGATCGGGCGTGCTTCGCCGGCACGCGCCGTCAGGAACCGATCATCGATGACGGATGACGGACAGGGGGTCGAGCCGGCTAGGGAGGTGCCGCTTCGATCCATCCGCGAACAGCATGCTGCCTCCCGACACTGCTGGCCCGACAAGAGTATCCTCGCGCGATCGGCGCCGACCGAACCCCGTCACTGTCAGCCCGGTGGACGGGAACAGAAGCCGACGCGGAACGCCCGACAACTCGGCCAGCCCCCTCTTGGCATCGGCCGATCGATCGCTCCATCGAGACGGTTCGACGCGCTTCCGGACCCACCATTTCCATGCATGACAATCCGCCCTCTCGGAGAGCCGAGCGTCCGCGTTTTCCTTGCTCTGGCGTTCCACCGCCGTTGTCGAGTCTCCGACACCCTGGCATGATCAGGGAATGTCACAGACGTCCTATCCCCGCTGGTCGCCGGCGGAACTCGTCGCGGAACTTCGCGAGGCCGCCGAGGAGATCGCGCCCGAACTGAACGGCATCAAGGCCGAGGAGACCCTGGAGGGCGAATCGGCTCAGATGATCGAGGAAATGGCCGAAGCGCTGAAGCGGATCGCCAGCGGGGCCCCTCGGCCGCAGGAGATTGCCCGGACGGCCCTTGCCGCGCAAACGCCACGCCTGCCGATCGGACGCCCGCAAACGGGCGTCCGCAAGGCGGTGAAGCCACGGCGCTGACGTTGGTGCCGGACCAGTGGACGCCGGCCCTGGAAGCTTCCCCGGCGACGATTGTGTTTTCGGGAAGTCGACCCCCAAACGCTGCATCGATCATTAAGCGTGATCGATGGTTTTGCGCTGGTGCCCGTGGTGGCGAACTGGTCTTTGAACTGGTAGAGCACATTATTGTTGCAGTGCGGTCTGCGCGGATTTCTTCGATCCACGATAGGCAGATTTTTTCGGGATGAATGGTCAAATGTCGCAGCACGCCAACGCGTTGATCCATCCGGTGATTCTCTGTGGCGGCTCCGGTACGCGGCTCTGGCCCGCCTCGCGCGAGAGCATGCCCAAGCAGTTCACGCCGCTGGTCAATCCGGATTCGTCGACGTTCCAGGATACCGCCCTGCGCCTCGGTGACGGCTCGGTCTTCTCGCGACCCGCCATCCTCACCAGCAGCGATGCCCGCTTCATCGTCGCAGAGCAGTTGCAGCATGTGGGCATCGCGGCGGACATCATCCTCGAACCGGAGCGCCGGGATTCGGCCGCTGCCGTCGCGGTCGCGACCCTGCATGCCGCCCGGCGCGATCCGGAGGCGATCGTGCTCATCATGGCCGCCGACCACGTGATCGGCGACGCGGCCGCCTTCGTGGAGGCGGCCAGGGCCGCCGCCGCCGGTGCCCGCGCGGGTGCCATCATGACTCTCGGCATCACCCCGACCGCGCCCGCCACCGGTTACGGCTACATTCGCGTCGGCGCGGCTCTTACGGGGGGCGAGGGCAACCACAAGGTTGAGCGCTTCGTCGAAAAGCCGGACCGCGACGGCGCCCTCCGGCTCATCGACGAGGGGGCGTTGTGGAATTCGGGCTACTTCCTGTTCCGGGCCGACGTGATGCTGGCCGAACTCGAGACCTACGCGCCCGAGATCCTGGCCGCCACGCGGGCCGCCCTTGAGGCCGCCGTGATCGACCTCGACTTCGTCCGGCTCGATGCGGCGGCCTTCGGCCGGGCGCCCAAGACCTCGATCGACTACGCCGTGATGGAGCGTACGGGCCGGGCCGGTGTCCGGCCGGTGTCCTTCCCCTGGTCGGATGTCGGCACCTGGGATGCGGTCTGGGACGTGCTCGCGCATGATTCCGACGGCAATGCGGTGCGCGGACGGGTCGAGACCATCGACACCCATGGCAGCCTGATCCACAGCGAGGGCGAGCACCTGACCACGGTCGTCGGCCTTGACGACGTCGTCGTGGTCACCACGCCGGACGCCGTCCTGGTGACCTCGAAGGCGCGCTCCGGACAGGTGAAAGACCTCGTCACCCGCCTGCGCGACAAGGCTCACCCGGAGGCGGATGCCCATCGGCGGATGTACCGGCCCTGGGGCTGGTACCAGCGCATCGACATCGGCGAGCGTTTCCAGGTCAAGCGGATCATGGTCACGCCGGGCGGTCGGCTGTCGCTGCAGAAGCATTTCCACCGCGCCGAGCACTGGGTCGTGGTGAAGGGCACCGCCGAGGTGACCTTGAACGAGTCCGTGGTCCTGGTGCACGAGAACGAGGCGATCTACCTGCCGATCGGCTCGATGCACCGTCTGACCAACCCCGGCAAGATCCCCCTGGAGCTCATCGAGGTTCAGGTCGGCTCCTATACGGGCGAGGACGACATCATCCGCGTCGAGGACATCTACGGCCGCTAGAGCGGTCGGGACCGACGCGGCGGCATCGGACTCAGGCTGTGACCGGCGCCGTCGGCGTCCGACAGCCTGAGCGGGCTCGGCCCTCCGGTGCAGTCAAGCGGCGCCCCGAGGGTCGGCGCACGGCCTCACTCCGCAGACATTCGGTTAACTTGTTGTCTAAACGGGAAGCTCAAGAATCGGTTGAAGTAACCTCGACGGAACCGTCGACTTGCTGGATGTCGAGGGACAAGTGGGCGCGGTAGAGAACCTGCGCCCCCTCCCCCCTTACGATCGCCAGATAGTCCTGGCGCTCGGTCTCGGTGCCGAACTCTTGCGCGATCTTGGCCATGATGCGTACAAGCTTGCTGCGCACTGCGCTCTCATCAGCTAATTCGAAGCCAACATTGTCCTTGACGAAATTGGCTCCGTCATGAAGATCAATAAAGAAGCGCGGCATAGACAATAACACCCGTGGGAATTTATCCCACTCCATATGATTAACCTAGGCTGTTCGAGCACCGAGCGCAATTGGTGCTGTCCACTTAGGTCGCCTCCCGGACAGATTTGTCGGCGCCCTGATCGACGCAATCTGCCGCCAGTGTCGCGGGTCTGTATCGCCCGTCGGAGAAAGCGGCCATCCGAAACCGTGACGGCGGACAGGCCGTCGACCCCTGCGCTATCAAGCGCATCCTTCTTGTGTGGTCCGGCTGCGCCTCATGTTCTTTCCGCTTTCGAAGCTGTTGTTTTTCGTGGTGACACCCTCGAATGCGCTCGTGCTCCTGATGCTCGTCGGGCTCGGTTTCGGCGTATCCGGATCGCGGCAATTCGGTTTCGGATTGGCGGCCGTCGCCGGCCTATTTCTCCTCATCGCGGGGCTCTCTCCTCTCGCCGTCACTGTCGCCCTACCCCTGGAGGAGCGCTTTCCGGCTTTCGTCGACGATGGCAGACCGGTCGCGGGGATCATCGTGCTGGGCGGTGCAATCGAAACGCGGCTCTCGGGCGAGCGTGGTCAGCTCGTCCTGAACGATGCTGCCGAGCGCCAGATCGCGATGGCGGATCTGGCCCGGCGCTATCCGACGACCCGGCTCGTCTTCACCGGGGGCAGCGGCAGCTTGGTGAATAGAAAACCGTCCGAGGCGGAGACCGTCAGCCGGTACGCCGATTCCACGGGCCTGCCGCGGACGCGACTGATCCTGGAGGATCGATCGCGCAACACGTGGGAGAACGCCCTGTTCACCGCCGACATGGTCAAGCCGAAGCCCGACGAGCGCTGGCTCCTCGTCACGTCGGCCTGGCACATGCCTCGTGCCGTCGGCTGCTTCCGGCAGGCCGGCTTCGACGTCACCGCTTATCCGGTCGATTACCGCACCGGCGGCTGGGACGACATCTGGCGCATCAACGGGTTCGCGTCGGAAGGACTGGCCCTCCTCGATCTGGTGACCAAGGAGTGGATCGGCCTCACGGCCTATCGGCTCGCCGGCTACACCGACGCGTGGTTGCCGGCGCCTCAGGCGCCGTCCGCGACCGAGCCGAGCCGGTAGACGCCGCGGAAATCATCGGGGTCCTCGACGGCCTTGCCCTTGCGCAGGATCGCGACCTGTCCGGCCTTGGTCATGCGCACCGCGATGCGGCGGATCGGCTGCATCAGCGGGCTCCACGCCTCGGGTTGCGAGCCGCCGAGTTCCCGCGCCACTTCCGATGGGCAGACCGTCTTGCCGACATCGCGGGCCGCCACGAGGCGCAGGATCGTCTCCGCGATGAGGTCCTCGGACGGCCCCTTCCGCTCGGGACGGCCCGAAACCTTGGGCGTCGGTTTGACCGCCGGTTTCACGGCGGTTTTGGCAGCCGGCTCGGCCGCCGGCTTCTTGGGTGAGGATGTGCGCTGGCGCGTCGGCTTCTTCGGTATCGTCATGGCTGCCACCCCTGCCCTGTCCCGTCGTCTTCCGCTAGCAGGGCGGCGCGAATTCGCGAAGCGAATTGCCGGCGCCACATCACCAGGACGACGGCCGTGGTGGTGAGAACGAGCAGCCATGGGCTGATGAACCAGCCGAGATAAGCCAAGGCGAAGAAGAAAGCCCGCTGGCCGCGAGCGAAGTGACTGCCCGCAGCGATATTCATGGCGGCGGCCTTGCGCGCCGCACGCTGCATCTGCTCCGCTGTCGCGCTCGACCCTTTCGGCGGGACCGCGCCGAGCAGGATCGCGCCGTAGTTGAACAGCCGGTAGGCCCAGGAAAACTTGAAGAAGGCATAGACGAACACCACCGCCAGCCCCGCGACCTTGATCTCCCAGGTCACCCGCGAGGCGATGGCCCCGAACGGCAGAGCCGCGAACAGCGTGAGCACGTCGTCGCCCGAGCGCGACAGGGTGAGCACACCCCCGAGGGCAATCAGCGACGTGGAGGCAAAGAAGGCGGTTCCGTTCTGCAGCGAGGCGTTGATGGTGGTGTCGACCACGCGGTTGTCGCGCTCGATGAGTTGGCGCGTCCATTCCGCCCGCTGTGCGTTCATGATCTGGCTGAGACTGGTGCGGCGCCCGCGCATCCGCGCCACCGCGACGCCGTATCCGGCCCAGGCGGCCACGAAGTAGCAGAGCGCCGCGAGGTCGAGGTAGGAGAAGTCGGGGGTCAGCATCGCGTCCGCTCTTCGACGACCGGGTCGGGGGCGCCTCGTCCCCGGGCGCTAGCGCGGTTTCCGCCGCCCTGTCCAGCACTGCCGGACCGTACCCGCGCCGACCGGCCTCGGACGTCACCGAATCGCGAAACCGACCTCGACCACCGCATCGGTGCGATCCGTCACCGCAACCTCATTCACGCGTGAGCCCGGCGGTCCAGTCCGGCAGGCCTCCAGCATCCGGTCGATGGTGTCGGGTCGGCCACAGAAGCGCGCCTCGACCGAGCCGTCCGGCCGGTTGCGGACATGACCGGCCAAGCCGAGACGCCCGGCTTCGCGCCGCGTCCACATCCGGTAGCCGACCCCCTGGACCCGTCCGCGGATGATCACGTCAACGGTTCGGATCTCGGAGGTCTCCATCAGCTGCTCCGACTCTCAGCGCGCAACGATCCCGCCCGCGCGCGGCCTCGCGAGCGGGGCCGGCTGAGCCGTTCCGCTGCGGAAAGTGAGATACCACGCCACTGAGATGAAGAGCACGCCACCGACGAAGTTGCCGAGCGTAACGGGAATCTGATTCCACACCCACCATTGCTCGAACGAGACGTGTGCCCCGAGCATCATGCCCGCCGGAATCATGAACATGTTGACGACGGCGTGTTCGAAGCCCTGCGCGAAGAAGAGAAAGATCGGCAGCCAGGCACCCAGGATCTTGCCGAAGGTCGAGGTCGACATCATCGACATGGTGACGCCGAGGCAGACCATCCAGTTGCACAGCATGGCCTTCACGAAGCAGGTCAGCATGCCGGCGCTGCCGAGGGGCTCGTAGGCGACCGTCTTCGACAGGGTGATGTCGATGATCTTCTGCGCCACACCGGCCGGCGGCGTGTGCCAGGCATTGGTGAGGGCGATGACCAGAAGCACGGCGTAGAGAACGCTGCCGACGAGATTGCCGACGAAGCCCCAGGCGAAGTTGCGCATCATCGGCCGAAAGCCGATCCGTCCCTCCATGAAGGACAGCGCCAGGATGCCGAAATTCCCTGTGCAGAGTTCGAGGCCCAAGCAAACGATCATCACGAAACCGACGGGGAACACGATGGCGCCCACGAAAGGAACGCCGCTTTGAACGGCACCGGTGAGCGCGAGGCTGGTGGCGATCCCGAGCAGCGCGCCGGCCATCATGCCGCGCACCAGCATGTCCCGGATCGACAGATCCGCGCGTACGACGCCGGCGTCACTCATCGCGGCGGCCATGTCGGCAGGTTTTACGAAGTCCATCGGCAGATTTCCTCAAGGAGTTTTGAGGACGCTCGACGCAAGGGGAAGGCCAAACTACGATCACGGAGAGCGATGGCGCGATCCAAGACCGACGCGGCCCTGCGAAACATTCCGCGCCGGCGCCCTACCCTGCGCGGCCACGCTGCCAAGTCTTCAACTCGGCGCAGTAGGCTGGCGGTAGTTGTGCCGCCGATGCAGCCGCGATCACCGCCTCCAGGTAGCCCGGACGGGGCGCGCCCGTAGCGCTGCTGCCGCCGAGATAGATCAGTGCCCGCTTCGCGCCGCCCTGCAGCGAGACCGGCTGCATCGCCTTGATGTAGAGGCCGGCCGCGACGCCCTCGTAGCGGTCCAGGGCCGGTACGTCTCCGAGGGACAGGTCCCATAGGATTCCGAACACAGTCGCGCGCGGGTCACGCACCACCGAGGCGTAACCCTCGCGCATGATGATGAAGCGGTGCCGGTTGAGCCGTCCCTGCCCGATCAGCGTCGAGCGTGGGCAGCGCGCCGCCATCGCGGCGGCATCCATGTTCGCGCCATAGGCGAAGTACAGGGGCATCGACCGTTCCTGGCGTCCGTCCCGACCGTGCGCCCTCCCCGAATGGAGGAGGGTGCACGGTGCGGCTCAGCGATACCTCAGGCGAATTCGAGGATCACCGCGTCGACGGCAAGGCTGTCACCTTCCTTCGCGGAGATCTTGGAGACGGTTGCGTCGCGCTCGGCACGCAGGACATTCTCCATCTTCATCGCTTCGACGATGGCCAGCGGCTCGCCGTTCTTCACCTCCTGGCCTTCCTTCACCAGGATCGCCTTCACCAGACCGGGCATCGGGCAGAGCACCTGCTTGCCGGAGCCTGCATCCTCCTTGATCGGCATCAGGGCTGCCAGCGCCGCTTCACGCCGGGTGTAGACGCGCGCCTCGGCCGCCGCGCCCGCATGCTGCAGAGCGACGCCGTTGAGGAGGCCACGCACCTGCATGGCGACACGGGTGCCGGCGATCTCGCCCTGCCAGACCGGCTCGCCGGGACGCCACTCGCTGGACACCGTCCAGGTGTTGCCGTCCTCGCCCGTCACCAGCAGCGTACCGCCGACGGCGTCGACGGTGACCGGGTAGGATTCGCCGGCCAGCACGACGATGCGGTCGCGCTCGAAATGCAGCAGGGCGGGATCGCGCATCTGGCCGGAGATCCCGCGCTTGCGCTGGTTCATCTTGTGGTCGATGGCCGCCGCGGCCGCCGCCATGCGCTGGGCGACGGCGCCCTTCGGATCGGGGGCGACGAAGCCCTCGGGAAACTCCTCGGCGATGAAGCCGGTGGAGATGTTGCCCGAACGCCAGCGCGGATGGGCCATCAGGGCCGCCAGGAACGGAATGTTGTGGCGGATGCCCTCGATGGCGAAGGCGTCGAGGGCTTCGCCCTGCGATTCGATGGCCTCGGCCCGTGTCGGCGCCCAGGTCACCAGCTTGGCGATCATTGGATCGTAGTGGATCGCGATCTCGCCGCCCTCCTCTACGCCGGTGTCGTTGCGGACGATGGCGCCGCCGAACTCGCCCTCGGCCGGCGGCCGGTAGGTGGTGAGACGGCCGATCGAGGGCAGGAAGTTGCGGGTCGGGTCCTCGGCATAGACGCGGCTCTCGACGGCCCAGCCATTCAGCTTCACATCGGCTTGCGCGAGCGGAAGCGTTTCACCGGCCGCGACCCGGATCATCATCTCGACGAGGTCGAGCCCGGTGATCATCTCGGTGACGGGATGCTCCACCTGCAGGCGGGTGTTCATCTCAAGGAAGTAGAACGATTTATCCTGTCCGGCGACGAACTCGACCGTGCCGGCGGAATCGTAGCTCACCGCCTTGGCGAGGGCGACGGCCTGCTCGCCCATCTTCCGGCGCGTGGCCTCGTCGAGAAGCGGCGACGGCGCCTCCTCGATAACCTTCTGGTTACGGCGCTGGATCGAGCACTCGCGCTCGCCGAGGTAAATCACGTTCCCGTGCTTATCGCCGATCACCTGGATCTCGATGTGGCGCGGATCGGTGATGAATTTTTCCACGAAGACGCGATCGTCGCCGAAGGACGAAGCAGCTTCCGATTTGGCACGGGCGAAGCCCTCGGCGACCTCCGACGAGGAATGGGCGATGCGCATGCCCTTGCCGCCGCCGCCCGCCGACGCCTTGATCATGACCGGATAGCCGATTTCGTCCGCGATCGTCACCGCGTGCTCGGGGCTCTCGATCACCCCGAGGAAGCCCGGAACGGTGGAGACGTTGGCGGCGGACGCCGCCTTCTTCGACTCGATCTTGTCACCCATCGCGGCGATCGCGCCTGGGTTCGGACCGATGAAGACGATGCCGGCCGCCTCCAGAGCGCGCGGGAAGGATTCGCGCTCGGACAGGAAGCCGTAACCCGGATGCACGGCTTGGGCGCCGGTCTGCTTGCAGGCTTCGATGATCTTCTCGATCAGCAGGTAGGACTGTGCCGCCGGCGCGGGCCCGATATGCACCGCCTCGTCGGCCATAGCGACGTGCACGGCATCGCGGTCGGCATCCGAGTAGACCGCCACGGTCTTGATGCCCATGCGGCGGGCGGTCTTGATGATGCGACAGGCGATCTCGCCACGGTTCGCGATCAGAATTTTATCGAACATTGATCCGCGCACTCTGTATTCAAACGGTAAACATCGAGGCGCGGTCGGCGCCCAAGCTTGTCTCCGATAAAGCAGTTATGCGGCTTCGGGAAGCAGACCGAACCGGGAGGCGCCCGTTGAACCGTGAATTGTGTTCACGCTACCTGCCGTGCCGGCGGCGCAACGGCCGCCTGCGCGTCCCAGGCCGCCACGACGCGGTTCCGGCCGGCAGCCTTGGCGCGGTAGAGGGCGATGTCGGCCTGCTTCACCAGATCGTCCGGCCAGATGGTCGAGGCGTCGGGTTTCGCCAGTGCGATCCCGACGCTGACGCTGACCACCTTCCGGCCTTCGAGCCCGGGATGAGGCATGCCGAGGTCCGAGACCGCGCAGCGGATCACCTCGCCCAGTGCCACGAGGCTCTCCGGCGTTGCATCCCGTAAAACGGCGATGAATTCCTCTCCGCCGAAGCGACCGACCACCGCTTGGGCCGGCATCGCCTGCCGTATGGCCTCCGCGACGGCGATGAGACAGCGGTCACCCGCATCGTGTCCGGCGGTATCGTTGAATCTCTTGAAGTGATCGATATCGAGCAGGGCGACGCCGAGGCTGCCGTCGCGCTGTGCCGCCCAGGCCCACGCATCGACCAGACGGCCACGGATGGCGCGGCGATTGGCGAGACCGGTGAGGTCGTCGGTCCCGGCCAGCACCGCGAGGCGCGTGTTCATCTCGGTCAATCGATCTGCCTTGAGCAGGTCTTCCAACCTGAGCATGAAGGAATGGCGATGGAGGATGTTCATACTCCGCCGCGCCGGGATCAGGCATCCCAGTATCACCCCGTAGAAGACCACCATCGTTCCCCGAATGACGGGATCCATGGCCGGGTTCCGGAGGCAGAAAGCCCCGTAGATGCCGATCGCCAGGATGGCGGCGCTGATGGTCGAGACGAGGCGAACCGGGAAGATCACCAAGCCGGTCGCCAGGACGAACAAGCCACCGCTCAGGTAGCGCTCGGGGATTGCGCCCTCACCGGTGTGGCCCAGGACGCCGGACATCAGCATCAGGGATACGGCCGCGACCGGCAGGATGAGACTTTCGGCTTTTTGCGACCGAAACCGGGTCATCGCCCAGCTCAGGCTGCCGTAGATGACTGGGAGGAAGATGAAATGCGACAGGAGCGCAACTTCAAAAATGCGTGGATTCTGCAGAACATCGATGGCGAAGATGGGCGTATTCAGGATCGCTACCCAAATCAGCCATGAGCGAATACGCTTGGCGCGTTCATGCCAAGTGCTGCTGTGATAGAGGGCTTCGAGACGTTTCGTCAGCTTGAGGTCGCGGATGCGGCCGTCAAGGACGGCTTCGACCTCGGTCAGCAGTTCCGCTCGTCCTGCGGGGTCCAAGGCATCAATGGGCGCCCGCCATCGGCTGGCCCGCATCTTCGCTGCCTTTCCGACTGTCGACTGCCTCATCAGGAAATCCGGGTTGAGACAAGCACCTGCTGCCAAGGCCTGAACGGGTGACGGCCTCAGGATAAGTCACGCTGCCTTAACAAATGATCTATCATTCTGCGTGTATTGATGAACCGACTTCGCGGAGAGCGCGAATGCGATCAGTGCTTCGTCGCTCACCTGGGCCTCGCGGACCACTTCGCGAGCGATCCGGGCTGCAAGGGGGCTCGGGCCGCTGCCGGCGCGCAGGGAGCTGACCAGCCAGCACGCCAGCTCGGTGTTGATGTAGCCGGTGGGACGCTCGCCCCAGACCGCGAAGTCGACCACGGCGGCGGTCAGGTAATCCCCGAAGGCGCCGTCGGTCGCGGTCACGACCCGGTCGAGGGCGATCAGCATGTCGGCCTCGTCGCGGCTGGTGAGGCCATCCGGAAGGACGTGGCGGGTCAGCGCGACGACGTCGGCGGCGGTGATGGCGCCGGCGGCGACGATACGGTTACAGAAAACCTGCAGCGAAAGGTTGATCATGTCTTGATGCCTCCCCGGCTTTGTCTTGGCCGGTCTGTGTCCCTGTCGATGGTTTGACTATGCAGGACGGCATCGTTCAAGCAGTTAACGCCCAAATCTGAATCGACGTTCAGGTTAAAGCCTGATCACGAATGAGCCTTTCGAAAAGATGACCTTCCACACTGCGCCTCAGCGCACCACCACCTTCGCGCCGATCGGCACGCGGTCGTAGAGGTCGACGACATCGTCGTTGAGCATGCGGATGCAGCCCGAGGACACCGCCTGGCCGATCTTCTCGGGCTCGTTGGTGCCGTGGATGCGGAACAGCGTGTCCTTCTTGCCCTCGGCCAAGTACAGAGCCCGTGCGCCGATGGGGCTGGTCGGTCCGCCTTCCAGGCGCTTCGGCAGGTCGGGCCGGCGCGCCAGCATCTCGGGCGGCGGGTTCCAATCGGGCCACTCGCCCTTGCGATCGACATTGGCCGTCCCGGCCCAGGCCATGCCGGCATGGCCGACCGCCACGGGGTAGCGCACCGCCTTGCCGTCGGCCAGCACGTAGTACAGGCGCCGCTCTTTGGTGACCACGATGACCGTACCGGGGGCTTCCCGCGTCGGGTAATCTACGGTGGTGCGGGCGATCTTCGGATCGACGACCGCCGTTGGCGCCAGCTTCATCCAGGCCTTGTCGCGGGCAACGGGGTCCATCGGTGCGGCGCTGCCAGGCGCGGGTGTGACCGCGGCGACTTGGACAGCCGCCGGTGCGGTGGCAATCCCCGTCGTCCGGGGGTTGCAGGCCCCAAGGGGCAGCAGGGCACCCAACAGCAGGGCGGTGGCGGGAGTGCGCATGGGTGGGGCCTGTCTTGGAAGGGCTGGTTTCGACCTGCCCACCTGTGACGCGGCCCGATCGATTCTGGGTGGATCAGGTCTTGCACAACCAGGGCCGAACGCGCATCCCAACACGACGATCGCACGCAAGATGTGATACATTGGCACCATGTGTTGCGGGAATGCCGCAGCACAGGTTCGCCACCGGAGGGACGACCGTGACGACGCTGTACGTGAGCCATCCGTCCGCCCTCGACCATGCCATGCCCGAAGGGCATCCCGAACGGGCTGATCGCATCCGCGCCGTCGAGCGGGCGCTGGAGGACGAGCGCTTCGCGGGATTGCTCCGCGGGCTGGCACCGAAAGCCGACGCCTCCGTTCCGGCCCTGGTCCATCCCGTCCCCTACGTCCAGGCGATCATCGAAGCGTCGCCGATGGACGGCTACGTCCAGATCGACGGCGACACCCTACTGTCGCCCGGTACCCTCGAAGCCGCGCTGCGCGGGGTCGGCGGCGCGGTCCATGCGGTCGATGCCGTGATGGCGGGCGAATGCACCAACGCCTTCGTGGCCATGCGCCCGCCGGGGCACCATGCCGAGCGCATGACCGCCATGGGGTTCTGCCTGTTCAACAACGCCGCCATCGCGGCCCGCCATGCCCGGGAGGCGTACGGGACGAGCCGGGTCGCGATCGTCGATTGGGACGTCCACCACGGCAACGGAACCCAGGACATCTTCTGGGACGACAAATCGGTGATGTATGCCTCCACCCACGAGATGCCGCTCTTCCCGGGCACGGGGGCGGCGTCCGAGCGCGGCAACCACGACACCATCGTCAACGTGCCCCTGCGCGCCGGCGACGATAGCGAGCGCTTCCGCGAGGTCTTCGAGGCCGGCATCCTGCGCCGTCTCGACGCCTTCGCGCCCGACCTCATCATCATCTCGGCTGGGTTCGATGCGCACCACCTCGACCCGCTCGGACACGTCCAGCTGACGGAAGCCGATTTCGGCTGGGCGACGCGCCGTCTGGTGGACCTCGCCGCCAAGCATTCAGGCGGCCGCGTGGTCTCCGTACTGGAGGGTGGCTACAGCCTGAAGGGACTGCGACTTTCGGTGTCGGCCCATGTCGACGCCCTGATGGGCCGGTGAAGGAGCACGCCGCCCGCGGGGGCTACGCCTCAAACTCGCAAGCACCTGGGAAACCGAAAGGTCGGGCGTAAGCCTCGCTCTTCGGCGCGTGCATTCGAGGCTTGGACCGGGTGCTTGACGCGCGAGCGGACGCTTCGCGCGCCCTATCCGTCGATGCGCTCGTCACCCAGGAACTCGATCCCGAAACCGGACAGGCCCACATAGGCGCGCGACGAGGTCGCGAGGTTGCGGATCGACGCGACGCCGAGGTCGCGCAGGATCTGCGCCCCAAGTCCGATTTCCCGCCACTGGGCCACTCGCTGGGCCTCCGAACCCTCTTCGGCGAAGGGCTTCAGGGGTACGCCGGCCGTACCGTCGCGCAGGTAGACCAGAACGCCCCGGCCTTCCTGAGCGAAGCGGCGCATCACCGCCTCGATTTGACGGCCCCCCTCGATCACGTCGGCGACCACATTGGAGCGGTGGAGCCGCACCAGCACGTCCTTGCCATCGCCGATGCGGCCATGGACGAAGGCGAATTGTTGCACGGTCTCGAACGGCGTGGTGTAGGCGTAGCCCGTCATTTCGCCGAACTCGGTCTTCACCGGGAAGGTGCTGACCCGCTCGACAAGCGTTTCGCGCGCTTGCCGGTAGGCGATCAGATCGGCCACCGAAACCCGCTTAAGCTTGTGAAGGTCCGCGAAGGCGGTGATCTGCGGGCCCTTCATCACGGTGCCGTCGTCGTTAGCGAGTTCACAGATGACGCCGACCGGCGGCAATCCGGCGAGCTTGCACAGGTCGACGGCCGCCTCGGTGTGGCCGGAGCGCATGAGTACGCCGCCATCCTTGGCGATCAGCGGGAAGACATGGCCGGGACGGACGAAATCGTCCTCGCCCATGTTGCCGTTGGCCAGCGCCCGCACGGTGTTGCAGCGCTGCTCGGCCGAGATGCCGGTGGTCAGCCCGTGCTTGGTGTCCACCGTGACCGTGAAGGCGGTGCCGAGCGGCGCGTCGTTCGAGGCCACCATCGGGTCGAGGCGAAGGCGCCGGGCCTCGGCGCGGGTCAGAGGCGCGCAGACGATGCCGCAGGTGTTGCGGATGATGAACGCCATCTTCTCCGGGGTGCAGAGCGAGGCCGCGACGACGAGATCGCCCTCGTTCTCGCGGTCGTCGTCATCGGTGACGACGACGATCTCGCCGCGGGCATAGGCCTCGATGGCCTCGGTGACTTGGGTGTGGGGCACGGGCTGTCTCTTGACGTTTCGCGGATCGGACGATGGCGGGCGCAAGCGGGATCAGTCCCGCGCGCCGACCTGCCCCCGATGGCGCAGATAGTGATCGGCGAGGACGCACGCCATCATGGCTTCGGCCACCGGTACGGCGCGAATGCCGACGCAGGGGTCGTGCCGCCCTTTGGTGATGAGGTCGACGTCGCGGTTGTCACGGGTGACGCTCATGCGCGGGGTCAGGATCGACGAAGTCGGCTTCACGGCGAAGCGGCACACGATGGGCTGTCCGGTGGAGATGCCACCGAGGACGCCGCCCGCATGGTTGGCCAGGAAGGTCGGGGCGCCGGCATTGCCGGACCGCATCTCGTCGGCATTGTCTTCGCCGCGCAGGGCCGCGGAGGCGAAGCCGTCGCCGATCTCGACGCCCTTCACGGCGTTGATCGACATCATGGCGGCGGCGAGATCCGCGTCGAGCTTGCCGTAGATCGGCGCCCCGAGTCCGGGGGGCACGCCCTCGGCCACCACCTCGATCACGGCGCCAACCGACGAGCCGTCTTTGCGGATGCCGTCGAGAAAGTCTTCGTAAAAGCTTGCCGTCTCGGGATCGGGGCAGAAGAACGGATTGGCGTTCACCGCCTCCCAATCCCAGCGCGACCGGTCGATGGCGTGCGGTCCCATCTGCACCAGGGCGGCGCGGATGGTGACGCCGGCAGGCAGGACCTTGCGGGCGACGGCGCCCGCCGCGACCCGCGCGGCGGTCTCGCGCGCCGAGGAGCGCCCGCCGCCGCGATAGTCGCGGATGCCGTACTTCGCGTCGTAGGCGTAGTCGGCGTGGCCCGGCCGGTAGCTGTCGCGGATCTCGGAATAATCCTTCGAGCGCTGGTCGGTATTCTCGATTTCGAGGGCGATCGGGGTGCCGGTGGTCAACTGGACGCCGCCGGTGCGGTCGTCGGCGAAGACGCCCGAGAGAATGCGGACCTGATCGGGTTCGCGCCGCTGCGTGGTGAAGCGCGACTGCCCGGGCTTGCGCCGATCGAGTTCCGCCTGGATGTCTTCCGCCGACAGGGCCAATCCGGGCGGACAGCCATCGACCACGCAGCCGAGGGCGACCCCGTGGCTCTCGCCGAAGGTGGTGACGCGAAACAGGTGTCCGAACGTATTGTGCGACATGGCGCACCCGCTCTAGCGCGGGTTTGCCCCGAGGGCCAGCGCGGGGCCATGCGCCGGTTCGGGGACGACCGTGCGCCAGGACACGGGCCGAACCTTAAGCCTCCGGTCGTGCCAGCACGCCGCCGGTCGTTGGTTCACGGACGCCGGTGGTGGACGGGAAGGTGATCGGCAGGCCCTTCACCGAGCGCACCGCGAGATGCGCGAAGGCCTGCGCCTCGAGATAGGCCGAGGACCAGCCGATGGCGTCGGCCGTCGTGATCTCGGCGCGCAGGTGATAATTCAGCAGGCGCACCAGTTCGCCGTTGCGAGCGCCGCCGCCGGCCACGATCCAGCGTGCGGGTATCTCGGGCGCGTGGTCGAGGGCGCGCGCCACCGCCCGCGCGGTAAACGCTGTGAGCGTCGCCGCGCCGTCCTCGGTGGAGAGCTGGCCCGCGAGCTTGTGCGAGAACCAGTTCCGGTCGAGCGATTTCGGCGGGCGCCGGGCGAAGAACGGGTGGATCAGCAGCCAGGCGAGCAGCGGCTCGTCGGGCCGGCCGCGGGCGGCGGTGCGGCCGCCGTCGTCGAGGGGGCGGCCGGTGCGCTCGCGCATCCAGTCGTCGATCAGGGCATTGCCGGGTCCGGTGTCGAACGCGATGACGTCGCCGTTCGCCGACAGGATCGTGGCGTTGGCGACGCCGCCGATGTTCAGGATGCCCAGCGCCCCTTCGAAGCCGGAGGCGCGGGCCAGCGCCTGGTGGAACACCGGTACCAGGGGGGCTCCCTGCCCACCCGCCAGCACGTCGGCGTGGCGCAGATCCGAGACCACGGCGATGCCGAGGCGGCGGCTGAGGGCCGCGCCGTCGCCGATCTGCACGCTCATGCGCTGGTCCGGCCGGTGCACCACGGTCTGGCCGTGGAAGCCGACCACATCGATATCGGCGGCCGTGAGGCCGTTATCGGCCAGGAAGCTCTCGACCGCCTCGGCGTGGGCTGCGGTGACGAAGGCCTCGGCCTCGGCAAGGCATCCCGGACGGTCCTCGCGCGCGTTAATGCCCTCCGCATCGATCAGCGCTTGGCGCAGCAGGGACCGATCATCGTCCGAGTAGCCGCGATAGCCCGTGGGCCCGAGGGGTTCGAGATAGCCGTTATGGCTCACCACCACCCGCACGGTCTCGCCGTCCGTCTCGATCAGCGCGACGTCGACGCCGTCGAGGGACGTGCCGCTCATCAGTCCGATCGCGCGCATCATCGCCATGGTTTCCGCCCCGTGCCTTCCGTGTGCAGCCCTGCTAAGAGCCGCTCAGATCCCGTGCGGTGCTATCACGCGGCCTTCGACCCTGTCCCGCGCCGCGATTCCCTCGAACCGGAACTTCGCATGTCCTCCGACGCCACCCAGGTTGCTCCCGCCGCAGCGCCCTTCCAGCCGCAATCCGAGTTCCTGAAGGTCCTCACCGAGCGTGGCTACATCCACCAGGGATCGGACCTCGCCGGCATCGACGCGGCCGCGCGCGAGGGCCGCCTGACGGCCTATGTCGGCTACGACTGCACCGCCGCGTCCCTGCATGTGGGTCACCTCCTGTCGATCATGATGCTGCACTGGCTTCAGGCCACCGGCGGCACTCCGATCACCCTGATGGGCGGCGGCACGACGCGGGTCGGCGACCCCTCGGGCCGCGACGAATCACGCAAGATCCTCACCCTGGAGCAGATCGAGGAGAACAAGGCCGGCATCCAGAAGACCTTCTCGCGGTTTCTGAACTTCGGTGACGGTGGCAATGCTGCGACGATGGTCGATAATGCCGAGTGGCTGACCAAGCTGAACTACATCGAGATGCTGCGCGACATCGGGCGCCACTTCTCGGTCAACCGCATGATGTCGATGGACAGCGTGCGCATGCGTCTGGAGCGCGATCAGGAACTGTCGTTCCTCGAATTCAACTACATGATCCTGCAATCCTACGACTTCGTCGAGCTGAATCGCCGCTACGCCTGCGTGCTTCAGATGGGCGGCTCCGACCAGTGGGGTAACATCGTCAACGGCATCGATCTCGGCCGTCGCATGGGCACGCCGCAGCTTTACGGGCTCACCTGCCCGCTCCTCACCACCGCTTCGGGCGCCAAGATGGGCAAGACCGCGGCCGGCGCGGTCTGGCTGGATGCCGGGATGCTGAGCCCGTACGATTACTGGCAGTTCTGGCGCAACACCGAGGACGCCGATGTCGGCCGCTTCCTCAAGCTGTTCACGCTGCTGCCGATGGACGAGATCACGCGCCTCGAAGCCCTTCCCGGTGCCGGCATCAACGAGGCCAAGAAGGTGTTGGCCACCGAGGCCACCGCCCTGATGCATGGCCGCGAGGCTGCAGACGCCGCGGCCGAGACCGCGCGGAAGACCTTCGTGGAAGGCACGGTGGCGCAGGATTTGCCGAGCATCACGGTCTCGGCCGATCTGCTGGACGCCGGCCTCGGCGTACTCTCGGCCTTCGGGCCCGAATACGCCAAGCTTCTGCCCTCCACCAGCGAAGGCAGGCGTCAGATCAAGAGCGGGGGCCTGCGTGTCAACGATGTGCCGGTCACCGACGAACGGGCGGTGCTGCGCCACGCCGACCTGTCGGCAGATGGTGTGATCAAGCTCTCGTTCGGCCGCAAGAAGCACGTGCTGGTGCGGGTGGGCTGAAGCGGGGACGTCCCGTCACCGGCACGTCGTTTCGGACCAGGATACCGCCGGCAGGCCCGATGACTGCCTGCGGCCCGGACGGCGTGGCGCCCGGGCTCAGGCAAACCGCTGCTGTGGGGTCCCGGAATCCGAGAGGGTATCGGTCGCCGGTTCGATCAACGAATTTTCCGCTTCGACGCGATTGCGACCCGCCCGTTTGGCGCGATAGAGGGCGGCATCGGCAACCTGCAGCAGGTCTATGAGGGTGCTACCCGTCACCGGCGCCGCGGCACAGCCGATACTAACGGTCATGCCGGGCCGGCCCGTGGCCGGCCCGTCGGTCTCGACGCTCAAGCGAATTGCCTCGGCGAGACGGGCGCCGTCCGAGCGGGTTCCACCCGGAATCAGACAGACGAACTCCTCGCCTCCGATCCGAGCCAGGACCGGTTCGCCGAGCCTTTCGGTCGACCGCGGCTGTGTCTCGCGCAGGCTCCTGGCCGTCTGGCGCAGGAGCGCCGCGAAGCGGATCAGAGCCGCGTCACCGGCCGAATGCCCGCCGCTGTCGTTGATCCGCTTGAAATGATCGATGTCGAGCATCAGCACGGCCCTGTCCCGGTGCTGTGCCGCGAGCCCCTCGGCGCAATCAAAGAACGCGCGCCGGTTCAGCAATCCGGTCAGGCCATCGGTGGTCGCCACCTTGCGCTGGCGCTCCGCTTCGTTCCCGAGTTCCAGCGTGGTCACGGCCAGGATCAGGACGATGCAGATCACCAGATACAGCATCAGCCACAGCGCCGCCCGGGTCCGGGCCTGATCGAGCGGGACGACGATGTCCTGCTGGACGGCCGAGTAGGCCGTCAGTCCAAGAGAGGCGATCGAGAGCAGCCAGAGCAGAAACGCGGCAAGAACGCGGTTGGGGGTTGGCCGTACCTGATCCGGCCGCAGCATCTCCATCGACATGGCGATGCAATAGGCCGTGAAGCCGAGGGTTGCGACGACGTTGCGAAGTTGCTCGCCCGCGAAGAAGGCCGGCACCAGGCAGGCTGCCGTCCAGACCGTCGTGCCGGCCCAGATCGCGATCGGAGAATGCGACCGGTGGTGGACGAGTCGGACCGCCGCCCACAGGAAGGCAAAGGTCTGGATGAAGCAGACCTGGGCGAGCCAAATCGCGACTCAGTCCGGCGCGATCTGGCGCAGCATGAAGAGCAGGCATCCCGCCGTCGCGCTGGTCGCCGAGGCGGCGATCCAGAGATGGATGCGGGCGGCGCGGCCGCTGACCCACAATACCCAGAAGTAGACCGCAATACCAAAGTCGATCACCGTCGTGGCGATGAGCAGAGTAGCGATGTCGAGGGTCACGTCATAGTCCGTCGTTTGTCAGAATCCTGTTCTAGAGTTTGTCAGGGATGAGTGGAAATCGGTTATCCCGATAAGACAAACGAAAACCAAAGACCCGAGAGTCTGGCTGGTTCAGAATGAACCGGACTGACTCTCGTCCCGTCTGGCTGCGGTCCTGCTACCGCTGTCTCGGACTGACTCCGTTCAGCGCTCGGTTTCGTCCATCGGCGGTCCGGCTGCGACGCCGTCGTTGCCGCCGCCGGCGCTGAATAGCTTGCGCAGAATGCCGGGTGCCAGTGCCGAGAGCGGGTTCACGCTCACATCCGGCTTGGCGAGGCGTCCCGAGACGCGGAAGTTGAGGGCGAAAAGCCCTTCGTTTCGGCCGCCGCCGAGGAGTTGGCCGAGGATCGGCAGTTGCGAGACGACGTTGTTGAGGCCGTAGAGCGGTACGAACGTGCCGTTGATGTCGGTGCGTTCCTTGGCGGTGTCGAGGTAACCCGTCATGGTGAAGCCCATGGCGGGATTCGAGATCGCCGCATCGCTGATGTCGATCCGGCTCCCCGTACGGGTGAAGATCGCCCGAAGCCGGTCGAATTCCACGTCGTTCCCGGCGTTCTGGACCACGTATTTCCGGCCGCGCGCATCGGTGACCTCGCTGGTCGCCGGTCCTTGGGCCATGATGCTCGACAGCGCGGGTTCGTTGCGCAGGATGAAGTTGCGGATCTGGACCGAGCCCGGCTGCGGCCCGTCGTTCAGCGAACTGCTCATGATCAGCTTGCCGCCGTACATGCGCTTATAGATGTCGGCGAAACGGAGCGCCGAGCCGGCATCCAGCGTCTCGATGGCGATGCTCGATCCGCCGCGATCGGCATGGGTGATCTGGGCCGAGAAGGGCGCGCTGCTGAACTTTCCGAGAATGCGTCCGCTTCGGAGGTCGCGGCCGCGCAACAGGAGCTTGGCACTTGCGTTGGTCAACGCTTCTCCGTTGAAGCCGCTGACGATGGCGAGGTTGATGTCGGCGTCGATGTCTTTCGGGCTCGCTTCACGGCCGCCCTTGGCGGCCGGCCCGGTCAACCCGCGCAGGAACGGGCGCGCATCGGCCACCGCTCCCCGGACCGAGACCCGATAGGCGTTGCCGCTGGTGTGGTCGACCGACAGGCGCATGTCGTCGCCGGGCGACAGCTTGAGGGCGGTCAGGTCCGCGCGTTCGAACCCGCCCTCGCCGTTCAGGCTGATGCTGCCGCGCGCCATCAGGGGGCCGGCATCGACGCTGAGATCGCGCAGATCCTGAGCGCCGTTCGCGCCCTCCACCACCGTGAAGCTGGCGCGTCCCGGCTTGCCCGCCGCCTTGGTGACGCCGGGCAGCAGGTCGTCGCTGCCGACCCGGCTCAGATCCGCCTCCACCCGGGCCGGCGCCTTGCCGGGGCCGGGCCGGCCGATCGGCATGGTGATCCGCACCGGGATGGAGCCTGAGAGCTGCGGCGCCACCGGCAGACCCTTGCGGGCGCGGAGGGCGTCGTCGAGGGCAAAGCCGATATTGACCTCGCCCGGCGCGCCGGCCTTCGGCTGACGCAGGTCGACGGTCAGGGGGGTGCCCATCACCCGCCCCTCGCCCTTCAGGGAGAACGCCCCGCGCTCGCAGAGGATAGTGAAGCGCCCACCCTCGAGCCGATCTTTGCCGAAGACCTTGTCGACACCGATGTCGGACAGGGTGCCCTTGATGCCCACCGGCAGATCCGCCAAGTCGGGGATGTGCTTCAGGTCGAGGTGGAAGTCGATCCGCAGGTCGGCACTGCCCTTCACCGTCGCGGGATCGAGGTCGAGGCCCGTGAGGGTCTTGAACATCTTGGTCTGGAGCAGGGAGACCAGGGCATCCGCCCCCCCGCTGAGCCGCAGCCCGATCTGCGCCGTGACCATGTCGGGGGTAATCTTCGGGATGACAAACGATCCGTCCGAGATCGACAAAATCCGGTTGTCCGGCATCTGGACATCGGCCGTGACGTTGCGGATGTTGGTCGTCTGCCCCGTAATGGTGCCGGTCACGCGTCCGCGCGTCAGCGGCGGCGATTCCGGCACGACCGTCAGGGTCGCGTCCGACACGGCGAAGTTGATGTGCACCGCATTGTCGGGCATGGGCTCGCCGCGCGTCGCAGCGGCCAGTTCGGTCCCGCTCATGTCGACGCTGATGTCGACGGCGTTGACGGTCCCGCCGCGCAGATAGTCGACGAGGTAGTTGCGAGCGGGCGGCGCCACGTGTTCGGGCCACAGCCGCAGTGCCGTGCGCGCGTCGGTTGAGGCGGCGGTGATCTTCAGGGTCAGGCCGTCATCGTCGGCGGTCGTTCCGAGAGTCCCGGTGATCCGACCGGTCGCCGCCCCCGCCTTGATGGCGAAATCGTCGATGACGACGCCGCCGGCCTTACCGGTGAGGTGGGCGGAGACCGCATCGAGCGTCACCGGCCTGTCAGCCGGGCTGGCACCACGCAGCACCGCGTCCTTGCCGGCGAGCACCAGGGTCCAGGCCGTATCCGCGCCGGACGGGGCCGCCGTCCAGGCACCGGTGAGATGGACCGCATTGCCGGCGCCGCGATAATCGAGCCCGTCAAGCTTCATCGCGCGACCGGCCTCGTCCCAGCTGAGTTCGGCCACCAGGCTGTCGATGGTGACCGGGTTGAAGTCCTTCTCCTCGATCAGGACATTGCCGCCGCCGGTGCGGATTTCGGCCTTCATGGTCTCGATACGGCCGGCATCGATGGCGACGTCCGTTTTGGCCGAAACCTTCAGGTCGGTCTCGACCGGAAGCTTGGACTGACCCGACAGCAGCAGGAGATCGTTGATCGGCAGATCGTCGAGGGTGATCGTCCCGGTGCGCTTCGTGCCGCCCGCCTCGTGCAGGTCGCCGCCGAAGCGCCACTCGCCGTGCGGGCCGTCGATCCGCAATTCGAAGATACGGGCGTCCCGCACGGCATCGCGGCGGAACAGACCATTGACGTGCTCGAACACGGCGCGTTGGCGGGCGTCGTCGTCGATGAGGGTGAGCCGCCCGTTGGTGATCCGCGCCCGGTCCAGGGCCCCGATCACGCCGGCCGAGTCGAGCACGACGCCGAAGATCGAGGCGACCGTGGCGGAGATCGGTGAGACGCGGCCGAGCACCGCATCGACGCTCGGGAGGGTGTGCGGCTCGACGGACCCGGCCTGGGTCGAGTCGGAAGCCGCGAAGGCGATGCTGCCGTCCCGGTGAATCAGCGCCGTCATCTGCAGGTCGCGGAACTCGATGGCGCGGGGCAGGACCGAGAGGCGCAGGAGGCTCCAGCTGTCCAGGCTGACCACGGCCTGGGGCGCACGCACCACGAGGTCGCCCTCGGGATTGTGGATGTCGAGACCGACGACCCTCAGGGCCAGCGAGTTCTCTGAATCCAGCTCGACCGCACTGTCGCTCAGCCCGACGCGCCAGCCCGGTCCGATGCTTCCGGCGATCGCGGACGCGACCCGTTCCGAGAGTCCATCGAACCGCATCGGTCCCTGCGAAAGGCGCAGGATGAGACCGCCGACGCTCAAGACTACGATGAGCCCCAGGGCTGCCACCAGCCAGAGCAAGGCGCGCCATCGCACGCCGGGCCGCGCGGGTTGCACAACGTTGGCCGTTTCCTGGTCCATCAATCCTTGTGCCGCTGGATCGGAACGTCCCCCCGGGCTATCGAGCGGCTGTCCTACGGGTTTCGGCTTTCGCGGGGCTTATCAGGTCCGCGGCGACGCGTTTTTCGGAGCATCGGGCTCCATCGGGATGCAACCGCAGACGCACACTATCAATCAGCCGAAAGGAAGGCATGATGCCCCTCGCGACCGGAGATCAGGCGCCCGACTTCACTCTTGCGGGCACCGGTGACGAAACGATCAGTCTCAGCGCCCTAAGGGGCCGCAAGGCGATCCTGTACTTCTATCCCAAGGACGACACGAGCGGGTGTACCCTGGAGGCTCAGGGCTTCAACGCTCTCGAGGGCGACTTCGCCGCCGCTGACACCATCGTGATCGGGATTTCACCGGATTCAGTGAAAAGCCACGACAAGTTCCGCGCCAAGTACGGCCTGACCTTCCCCCTTGCGTCGGACGAGAGCAAGGCGATGCTGGAAGCCTACGGGGTCTGGGTCGAGAAGAGCATGTACGGCCGCAAATATATGGGCGTCGAGCGCACCACGCTGCTCATCGACCGCAATGGCCGCGTCGCGCGGCTCTGGCCCAAGGTGAAGGTGCCGGGACATGCCGAAGAGGTGCTGGCGGCAGCGCGGGACCTCGCCTGAAGCGAAATCTCGCAACTCGTTCGCGCCAGGACGCCTTGGCGGTTCGTTAACCCTGATTCGGCAGGGTGACGTCGTGGATCAGGTCACGCGTCCCATGTCACTGTCGTCATCGTCCTCTCGACATCAACCTCGGAAGGCGACCCCCGTCGTCCCCGGTTCCGTGGTTCGGACACGCCTCCTCGCGGGAGCGCTGGCCCTGGCCGTGGCCTGGGCCGGCGGGGCGACATACTACCTCGTCTTTCACGACGAAGTCCTCGCCCGATTCGTCTCCCAGCAAAGCGCAATCCAGTATGGATACGAGGAGCGCATCGGCGCCCTGCGCCTGCAACTCGACCGGGTGACGATGGAGCAGGCCGCCGCGCGGGACGGTATCACCCAGCGCCTGGCCGAACTCGTCCGCCGTCAGGCCGCGATGGAAGCCCGTCAGGCCGCCATCGCCACTCTGGCAGGGGAACCCGGCCCGTCCCTGCCCGGCGCAACTCCGGTCGAGGAGCGGGCTGCCGAGACATCATCGAAGCCGGCCAATGGATCGAAGCCCTATCCGACTCCCGACACGCTGCAACTTCGTACCCAGGACGACCTCGCACCTGGGCGCCAGTCGGCCAGGGCCGTGGAGGGACGGCTCGCCTCGCTGGAGCAGCGCCTCGACGGACTCGCCGAAGCGCAGTCCCGCGTGCTCAACCGCATCGGCCTGCGGGCCGGCCAGGGCGCCCAGCGCCTTCGCGGTCTCGTCGTCCGGCTCGGGCTGGACCCTGCGCGCTTCGAACGCGAGTCCACCGGCGGCATCGGCGGCCCCCTGGTTCCGCTCGATCCCGATGCGTTCGGCCTTTCTTTGGCTCAGGCCCAGCGCTCGCTCGCCGACGAGGCGCGCCTCCGCCGCATCGCGGCCACGCTGCCGGTGCGGCGTCCCCTGTCGGGGGAGTTCAGCCTGTCGAGCAATTTTGGAGGGCGGCTCGATCCGTTCACGCGCAGTTATGCCATGCATACCGGCATGGACCTGCGGGCGGAGACCGGCGAGCCGGCCCGTGCCACCGCGGCCGGACGCGTCACGCTGGCGGATTACAACGGCGGTTACGGCAACATGGTGGAGGTCGATCACGGCCATGGCCTGATCACCCGTTACGCCCACCTCTCGGCCTTCGACGTGGTGCCGGGGCAGTGGGTCGAACCCGGAGCGATCGTCGGCCGCGTCGGATCGACCGGGCGCTCGACCGGCAGTCACTTGCATTACGAGACCCGGATTGACGGCGAGCCCGTCGATCCGATCCGCTTCCTGAAGGTCGCCGAGGCGCTTTGAGGGTCGCCGCGGCGCTCCGAGAGCGCCCCTGCCCTACTCGATGTCCTCGACCACGTCGGCGCCGCCATAGACGCGTTGGGCCAGGGAGGCTTCCATGAATGGATCGAGGGAGCCATCCAGCACCGCGTCGGGATCGGTCGATTGCGTGCCGGTCCGCAGGTCCTTTACCAGTTGGTACGGTTGCAGCACGTAGCTTCGGATCTGGTGACCCCAGCCAATGTCGGTCTTGGCGGCGGCCTCGGCGCTGGCCTTCTCCTCCCGCTTCTTCAACTCGGCCTCGTACATGCGGGCGCGCAGCATGTTCCAGGCGGTCGCCCGGTTCTTGTGCTGCGAGCGCTCCTGCTGGCACGCCACCACGATACCCGTCGGAATGTGCGTGATGCGCACTGCCGAATCGGTGGTGTTGACGTGCTGGCCACCGGCACCGGACGACCGGTAGGTATCGATGCGGCAGTCGGATTCCTTGATCTCGATCTCAATCCGGTCGTCGATGACCGGATAGACCCAGACGCTGGCAAAGCTGGTGTGCCGCCTTGCGCTCGAATCGTAGGGTGAGATCCGCACCAGCCGATGCACGCCCGACTCGGTCTTGAGCCAGCCATAGGCATTGTGGCCCTTGATCAGGAGCGTCGCACCCTTGATCCCGGCCTCGTCGCCATCCGACCACTCGACGATCTCGACCTTGTACTTCCGGCGTTCGGCCCAGCGTCCATACATGCGCTGGAGCATGTTGGCCCAGTCCTGGCTCTCGGTGCCGCCGGCGCCCGAATGCACTTCGAGGTAGGTGTCGAAGCCGTCGGCTTCGCCGGAGAGCAGAGTCTCGATCTGGCGGCGCGCGGCCTCCTTCTCGACGGCGCGCACGCCGGCCTCACCTTCCTGAATGGTGGCTTCGTCTCCCTCCATCTCGCCGAGTTCGATCAGCGTATGGGCGTCCTCGAGGTCTTGGGACAGCTTCTTGATCGCGTTGACCGCATCATCGAGCTGGGTGCGCTCGCGCATCACCTTCTGGGCCGCCTCGGCGTCGTTCCAGAGTTCGGGGTTCTCGGAAGCTGCGTTCAGCTCCGCGAGACGTTTTTCGACGGTATCCCAGTCAAAGATGCCTCCTCAGCAGTCCGATCGACTGCTTGGCGGCATCCGAGAGTTGTTCGATCTCGGCGCGCATCTGGTGTTTCGGGCTCGTATTTAAGGATGTGGGATCGGGTGATACCGAGCGGACCGGATGGTGTAAACGGCGCGTGCCGAAACCTTGGGTCTGGCGTCTCCTGGGCGGACGGCATCACCGGAATCGAACGGGTTTCGGCGTACCTCGCTTGCGAGTAACGCGCTCACCGATCATCGCCGATCTTGTCCTCCATGCCTACGCGCCGGGCCGACCTCAAGAATTGACACGTGAGGCAGATCAGTCGCCCGGGCGCGCGATGGCCCCCGCCCTGGATGGGCATGTCGCATCGAATCCGCGCCGGTGTTCGTCTCGGCGGCGCAATCGGTACGGCAAGCACCTCGTCCGGCGCGGATCCGTCGCTGGAGCGGAAGGGCGGCTGCGCGACCGGCGCTAACGCAGGGCCGGGCGGACGTAGTCCGCCGGACCGATCCGGGCCGGTGCGAGGACGAATTCGCGCGGCCGGTGCTTCCTGTTCAGCGGACCTTCGCTGAGCCCATCACTGAAATAATCGGTTCCGGTCAGGCCGAAGCCGCCGCCGTTCATCACCTGCGGCACCGGAATGGCGTTCGGCACGTCCGGAACCGGACGACCACTGCTCGGGCTCGTCGGTAGAACGATCGGACCATCGGCCCCGAGATAACGCATCTGTGCCGAGGCGGCACCCGGGAGCCCGAGCGCGATCAGGCCGGCGGCGAGGACGGTTCGCATGGTCAGCACGAAGAACTCCGGTGGGCAGACAGACTCAGGGAGAAACGCGCCCGATCCCCTTATGCCTCAACCCGATGGTACTGTCCGTATCCGATCGGACGCGCTGCGGCAGGATTCGCACGGTACCCTGTGGGTAAGGCGGAGAAATCCGAAGGTGGCGCGGGGTTGGACCGGCGAGTCGCAAACGCGATCCATCGGGCCAGGGTCAGCCCTTGGCGCGAACCACCACCGAGCGCTCCTGCAGGATCGGCTCGCAATTGGTGTGATAGGCGTTCAGCACGGTCGAGCGCGACGTGCACTCGTAGCCGAGGGTCGGCTCTGGCGCCGGCACCGGATCGCGGGCCACGATAGGCTTCGGAGCGCAGGCTCCCGCGGAGGCGCTTAGCACCAGGGCGACGGCAAGGGTCAGGCGACGCATACGTTCCTCGGGCCTCGGCGAACCGGCCGCGCGATACGGGGGAAACCCGGACGCGGCCACGCAAGACCCTGCTGACCCGGCCCCGTCGTGACAAGCACGCCGATGATCGCCGGACCGCTTTGCGGCCGCCTGTCTCCCGACCGCAACAGGCTGCGGCGGAAGCAGCCGGCGCGCGGTCAGCCCGCCTTCGACAGGGGCGCATCGGACAGCGGCACCACGTTGTGCAGGGTCTTGTCGGAGGTCTCGAAGAAGCGCCGGACATTGCGCGCCGCCTGCCGGATGCGCTGCTCGTTCTCAACCAGGGCGATGCGGACATAGTTGTCGCCGTGCTCGCCGAAGCCGATACCGGGGGCCACCGCCACGTCGGACTTCTCCAGCAGCAGCTTCGAGAACTCGAGGCTGCCCAACGCCTGGTACTTTTCCGGGATCGGCACCCAGGCGAACATCGAGGCGGAGGGCGTCGGGATCTTCCAGCCGGTCTTGCCGAAGGACTCGATCAGCGCATCACGGCGCTTCTTATAGATCGACCGCATTTCGACGATGCAGTCCTCCGGCCCGTTGAGGGCGGCAGTGGCCGCCACCTGGATCGGCGTGAAGGCGCCGTAATCGAGGTACGACTTCACCCGCGTCAGCGCCGCGAGCAGGCGCTCGTTGCCGACCGCGAAGCCCATGCGCCAGCCGGCCATGGAGAAGGTCTTCGACAGGGAGGAGAACTCGACGGTGCAGTCGATGGCGCCCGGCACTTCCAGAACGGAGGGCGGCGGATCACCGTCAAAATAGACCTCGGCATAGGCCAGATCCGACAGGATGATGATCTCGTGGCGCTTGGCGAAGGCAACGAGGTCCCGATAGAAATCGAGGCTCGCCACGTAGGCGGTCGGGTTCGAGGGGTAGCACACCACGATCGCCACCGGCTTCGGGATCGAGTGCTGCATCGCCTTCTCGACCGCGGGGAAGAAGGCCGGGGTCGGCTCGGCCGGCACGGAGCGGATCACGCCGCCGGCCATGAGGAAGCCGAAGGCATGGATCGGATAGCTCGGGTTCGGCACCAGCACCACGTCGCCCGGCGCGGTGATGGCCTGGGCCATGTTGGCGAAGCCTTCCTTCGAGCCCAGAGTCGCCACCACCTGGGTGTCGGGATGCAGGCTCACGCCGAAGCGGCGCTTATAGTAGTTCGCCTGGGCCCGGCGCAGACCGGCAATGCCCTTCGACGACGAGTAGCGATCTGTGCGCGGGCGGCCGGCGGTCTCCACCAGCTTGGCGATGACGTGCTTCGGGGCGTCGAGATCCGGGTTGCCCATGCCGAGGTCGATGATGTCGGCGCCGTTGGCGCGGGCCTGGGCCTTGATCCGGTTCACCTGCTCGAACACGTAGGGCGGCAGGCGCTTGATGCGGTGGAAGTCGGTCATGGCCTTCACGGTGTCCAGGAGCAAAGGTGGGCGCGGGATTCTCCCGACGCGCGAATCTGTCATCAACCCGAGCGGAATCGTGGTTTCGTCCGGAGGTCCCTCGGGCGGAAATCCGGACGTCTCATGGTGACCTTGCCGGGCACAGGGCCATCGCAGATATCGCGCGCTTCGCAAGGGTCTAGCAGTTTTGTGCCACGACGCCGAACGAAATCAGCGGGCGCGCGATCCGGCTACTGCGCCTTGCCGGCCTGCGCGGCACTCTCCGCCGAGCGGCCGCGCGCCTCGTTGCGGCCGCGGGCGGCCACCAGCTCCTCCTCCAGCGCCTTGGTGCCCTCGGCTGTCTTGGCGCGGGTGGGTCGAGCCGGGGCGGAGACGCCGACGGGCATGAAACCATCATCCTTGCGCCGCGACTCGGCGACGAATTCCGGCGCCTTGGCCTGAGGACCCGCTTCGCCCGTGCCATAGGCGGCCCGCATCGGATTGAGATCGCTGGAACAGCCGCCGAGCAGCGCGGCGGTGATCGCAAGGGCGACAAACTGACGGTTGTGACGCCGGGACATGGGGGTACTCGGCCGTTTCGGAAGCGGGCGCTCTGGCGGAACTGCGCGATGGCGCGTTAATTTGTCGGAAACGAGGCTTCCCACGGTCGCGCGACAGGCGTCGCACGCACAAGGGTCGGGCCGAACTCGGGGAGAAACGCACGCGTGACGACCGAACGGACGACGCCGCCGCTGCCCGACATCGAAGCTCTGTCCCGCAACGCCAGCCTTCTGGTCGAGGAATTCGGGCGTGCTGCCTCTCGCTACATGAAACCGGTTGGAACGCCGGATGCCCTCCCGGTCGAGGCGGTCGAGCCGCCCGAGGAGGTCAAGGACGTGGTCCGCACCCTCGGCACCGTGGCCGAGACCTGGCTGTCCGATCCGAAGCGGACGGTCGAGGCCCAGACCAAACTGAGCGAGGCCTTCATCACCCTGTGGGGTTCGACCTGGCAGAGGCTGCAGGGCGAAGCGGCCGCGCCCGTGGCGCAGCCCGAGCCGAAGGACAACCGCTTCGCCCACGCGGAATGGTCGACCAACCCGATCTTCGACTTCATCAAGCAGAGCTATCTCATCACGTCCCGCTGGGCCGAAGGGCTGGTCGAGGACGCCGAGGGCATCGATGAGCACACCCGGCACAAGGCGCAGTTCTACCTGCGCCAGATCACCGGCGCGCTTTCGCCCTCGAACTTCGTGATGACCAATCCGGAGTTGATCCGGCACACCCTGAAGGAGAACGGCGCCAACTTGGTGCGCGGCATGAAGATGCTGGCCGAGGACATCGAGGCCGGCAAGGGCCAGCTTCGCGTGCGCCAGACCGACCCCTCCGCCGGCTTCGAGGTCGGCGTCAACGTAGCGGTGACGCCGGGCGAAGTGGTGTTCCGCAACGATCTGATGGAGCTGATCCAGTACGCGCCCACCACCGACACGGTGCTCAAGCGCCCGTTCCTCATCGTGCCGCCCTGGATCAACAAGTTCTACATCCTCGATCTCAACCCCTCGAAGAGCCTGATCGCCTGGATGGTGAGCCAGGGCCTGACGGTGTTCTGCATCTCCTGGGTCAACCCCGATGCGCGGCACGCCGACAAGGACTTCGAAAGCTACATGCGGGAGGGGATCGAGAGCGCGATCGACGCGATCGGGGTGGCCACCGGCGAAAGCGAGGTCGCGGCGGCGGGCTACTGCGTCGGCGGCACGCTGCTCGCCGTCACACTGGCGATGCAGGCCGCAACCGGCAACAAGCGCATCAAGAGCGCGACCTTCCTGACCACGCAGGTGGACTTCACCCATGCGGGCGACCTGAAGGTGTTCGCCGATGAGGACCAGATCCGCCTGATCGAGTCGCGGATGGAGAAGCGCGGCTACCTCGAGGGCACCGGCATGGCCACAGCCTTCAACATGCTGCGGCCGAACGATCTGATCTGGTCGTACGTGGTCAACAACTACGTCAAGGGCCAGTCGCCGATGCCCTTCGACCTTCTGTACTGGAATGCCGATTCGACCCGGATGCCGGCGGCCAACCACTCGTTCTACCTGCGCAACTGCTACCTCGACAACACATTGGCGCAAGGCAAGATGATCCTCGGCAACGTGCGGCTCGATCTGAAGAAGGTCAAAATTCCGATCTTCAATCTCGCCACCAAGGAGGATCACATCGCTCCTGCCCTGTCGGTGTTCGAGGGTTCCTCGAAGTTCGGCGGTCCGGTCGACTATGTGCTGGCGGGATCGGGTCACATCGCCGGAGTGGTGAACCCGCCCTCAAAGCCGAAATACGGGTTCTGGACCGGCGGCCCGGCCAAGGGAAAATTCGAGGACTGGCTGGCGGCGGCGACTGAAACCAAGGGATCGTGGTGGCCCTACTGGTTCCAGTGGTTGGAGCATCAGGCCCCGGCCCGCGTCCCGGCCCGGATTCCCGGCGAAGCCGGCCTTGCCTCTCTTGGCCCGGCACCCGGCACCTACGTGCGGATGAAAGCGTAAGGGCTGCGCCCTCGCGGTACATCGACGACGTGCCGTTCCGATCGTCTTTGACGACGGGCCAATCCTGAAGGATCGGCCCTGAGGGCATTCATCACCGTCCCCGGAGGGCATTCATGGCTGCCCTCAAAGAACAGATGCTTCGTCGCGTCTGCCGATCAGGCGAAGGCGTAGTCGCTCGGAATCAGAAGGGTGCCCGGTGTGCCGCCGGTGCTGATCAGCAATTGTCCTTCGGATAGGCCAGCGGTATCGTGAATCTCGTAGACCATCGCGTTCCCCGATGTCCCCACCATAGCCAGGGTCGAGCCGGCCGTGAAACCGGTGAGCTTGATCAGATCGCCGCCGATGGCGCCCGCACCCTGGAAATCGACGATCAGGTCCGTGGCGCCCTTCAAAGCCAAGTCTCCGCGCGCGATCAGGAAGGTGTCGTTTCCGGCACCACCGGCCATGCGATCCGCTCCGAGGCCCCCGGTGAGCACGTCATTGCCGTTGCCCCCGGACAGCACGTCGTTGCCGGCGCCCCCATTCAGGGAGTCATCTCCGCGGCCGCCGCGAAGTGTGTCGTCGCCGTCGAGGCCAGCGATCTGAACGCGCGTGGTCGAGGTCGAGAAATCGAGGACGTCGGCCGATGCCGTGCCGCGAACGTAGCTCCCTGACGCAATGTCTTCGTTGCGGATCGTCGCCGATGCGGTTGCATGAAGCGGGTCGATGCTGCCGGTACTGGGGGATGCGAGGGTGACCGTGAAGGCCTCGTCGCGCTCGACCAGCGCATCGCCCGCAACCGCGATCGTGACGCGCGCCGTGCTCTGCCCGGCAGCGAACGTCACGGTACCGGACGGGAGAACATTACCGGAGAAATCGGCGCCGTCCGCCGTGTCGCTGGTGACCGAGAAGCGGATGGTCGCGGCGGCATCGACGGACCCGTCACGGGTGATGTCGAATTGGAAAGGTGTCGAACCGCCGTTCCCCTCCAGCGCAGCAGCGGAGAGGGCGGCGAGCGAGAAGACCGTCGGCTGGTAGCTCGACGCGTTGACCACCTGATCGTCAAACTGGAAACGTTCGATGCCGCTCAGGATATCGGTCCCGTCATTGAGACCAGGGCGCGTGTCGCTGATAGTGAAGCGTCCGGTGGGGGCGTCGTACCGGATGGCATGCTGCGCCAACGTTCCGGAGAAGCGGGCGATGTCGTCGCCGGTGCCGCCATCGAGAACGTCATTGCCGAGCCCGCCGACGAGTTGATCGGCATCGGCGCCGCCGAAAAGCCGATCGTCGCCGCTCCCGCCGAAGAGCATGTCGTTCCCCACGCCGCCGTCGAGCGTGTCGTTCCCGTCGCCGGCACCTTCCGAGAAACTCAGGCGGAGGAATTTGCCGTCGACGCCCATTGCGTAGAGGCTGCCGTCGCCGCTCTGGGCGAAAGACACGATGGCGCTGAAGCGGCCATTATCGATGCGCAGATCCTGAACCAGATTTCGGAAGAACTGGGGTTCGCCGTTGACGATACGGGTGGCCCAGAGATGATTGGCCGAGAAATCGGTGAAGAGGTAGAGATCCTGCGCACCACCGGGGCCGTGGTAGACGTAGCCACCGGTGACTGAGGACCCGTTCAGTGGGCCGCTGCCATGCTGGTACTCCAAGGTCGGATCGGTATAGGCCGGATCGTCCGGGCCGATCGATCCTTCCTTCACGCGCCAGCCGAAATTCAAACCGCCACCGGTGCCGGCTTGGACGAAATTGATCTCCTCGGTTCGGTCCTCGCCCACATCGCCGATGTAGAGATCGCCTGTCTTGGAATCGAAGCTGTTCCGCCAGGGATTGCGCAGGCCGAGCGCCCAAACCTCGGGTGCACCCTCGCCCGGCGCGAACGCATTCCCATCCGGGATGACGTAGTTCCGGGTCGAGTCGTTCGGAAAGCCATCGGCACGGACGTCGATCCGCAGCATTTTGCCGAGGAGTGAGTTCGGGTCCTGCGCCGTGTCCTCTACGCGTCCCGGGAACCCGCCATCGCCGGTGGCGATGTAGAGGAAGCCGTCCGGACCGAAGTCCATCCAGCCGCCGTAATGCTGGTCTCCCGGATGGTCGAAGGCGAGGATGACCTTGGCGGAGGCCGGATCGGCCTGGTTCGGTTGGGTCGCGGATCGCGTGTACTCGCGAATCTCGACGGCTCCGGTCGGGTTGGTCAGATAGACGTAGAACTTGCCGTTGGCGGCGTAGCCAGGATCGAACGCCAGGCCGAGAAGGCCCTGCTCTCCACCGGGCGCGAGGCTGGTGTCGGGAAGATCGAGGAACGGAATCGCCAACTTGGTCTCGCTGGCCGTATCGAGGATGACGATCCGACCGCTATGCTGCTCGACCACGTAGAGAAGGCCCGGCTGCCCGGGCGGCGATGCGGCATAGACGGGACTTGCGAAGCCGACCGGTAGGCGGTGAACGTCGATGGCGCCTGAATCGAGGGCGCGATCGGCGGACCCGAACCCGTACAGGATATCGTCTCCGCCGCTGCCCGTCAGGGTATCCGAGCCCAAGCCTCCCGACAGGGTGTCCGCGCCAGACGAACCGACGACTCGATCGTCATCTGGACCAAGATTCGTGATCATTCCTGCCACTCCATGTGCCGAGATCGGCCATGGTGACGCGAGACATCGCGTCCATCAAGGTATCGACGCGCTTTTCTCAAAGTTCTTAATAAATGAGCATTCGACCCTGGGTCGGGTCGTCCAGCTTTTTTGCGATCCGGACCGGTTGTCAGAAAATCTTTCAAGTAATGGCCATTACAGGCCTTGGTCGCTCACTGCCGGCGCAGAAAAATCATCTGCTTGATGGGGGCGGCCCGTGATCTCGTAGGATATATCGCAGGCTGGAAGATCTCGATGCGGCGTCAATCGTTCTTTTGGTTGCGTTCTGGAACGGCCTTGCCTGCGGCCCGGGTCTGTCGGCTTTCAGCGATGAGCGGCCGGTCCTGGGCGTCTCGGCGGCGTTGAAGATCGCGTCTGCACCGCCGCCGGCACCAGCTTCAGAATTTACGCACCAGAGGCGCAGGTGCGACCACTGCCGGCTCGCCGAAGACGTAGCGGAAGCCGACCGACACGATGTCGGCGCTGCCGTTCGCTGTCCCGACGAAGGGCACCAGCGGGTTGTCGCGCGTCACGATGCTGTTCTTGTCCACGAACAGGTGGGAATAGGCGAGATTGAGCGTCAGCTTCTCGCTCCAGCGGTAGCTTCCGCCGAAGGAGAGGTTGACCCGGTCGCCGTCCGGGAGGCGGACGGTGCGGTTCGCGTCGTTGATGGGCGACTGCTCGTAGGCGACACCGGCGCGGACCGTCAGCGCCGGAGACCAATCGTATTCGCCACCAACGGAATAGGTATAACCGTCCTTGTAGTTCAGGTGTAGGACGGTCGCGACGCCACCGGTCCGATTGGAGAGGACATTGACCTCCCCGAGGCGGCTCCAGTTGTCCCACTCGAAGCCGAAATTGATGCGGGCCACCGGGCTGATCGCCTGCGTGAGGCCGACGCTCAGCTTCTCGGGCGTGTTGAGCTTCGCCTTCACGTCACCGCCCAAAGCGGCGAACGGGCCCGGAAGGATGAGTTGACCACCGATGTCGTGATGCACCGACGAGCGGAAGCCGACGCCGATTGCGGTACCTTCCAGCGGTGTGATCAGAACACCGGCGGTGAATCCGACGCCCCAGGAATCCGCCTTGATGCCGGAACTCGGCAGGTTCGCGGGATCGATATTGATCGGCGAGAGAAACCCCTGACGCAGGGTCAGCTTGAAATATTCGATGTTCGGACCGGCGGCGACCGACAGCCATTCGTTGACCTTGAAGCCGATGAGCGGATTGAAGGCGAGGGAAAAGATCCGGCTGGAGCGTCCGTAGATCTCGCCGGCCCAGGTGTTGCGCGGCTTGGTTACGAGGCCGAAGGGCGCGCCGGTCGTGATGCCGATCCAGAGACGTTCGTTAAGCTGGTAGGAGGTGGCGCCCGCAGGCACTACGGCGCCCTGGCCGATATCGCCGCTGCCACCGAGGCGGGCAAACGCCGGGTTGGTGCCGGCCTCGGGAGTGATCCGCCCGGACAGGTTGATGAAGGAGAGGTTTTGCTCGGTCACCCAGCCCGGCCGCATGGTCACGGTGGCAGGGTTCCAGAACATCGAGGACACGCCGCCGGAGCCGGAGGCGGCACCCGCGAAGGAAAGGCCCTGGGCCTGCGTGCTCTGCTCGCGGATGCCGAAGGCACCGGCCGAGGCAGCGGTCACGCTCGCGCAGATAAAGGCTGCCGAAACGCCCGACCGCGCGAAGCTGCGGATGGAACGGCCCCGAAACGTGCCCATCATGATGTAAGACCCACCCCTGTTGCTGATGCTCGCTTGTCCCGTCCCGAACGGGGCGGCCCTGCACCTTGGGTGAGACAATGACGTGGTCAGGTCGACTTCGCAATCCTGCTAAACTTAAGTAAATATCGCGTTAATATTCACGTTTATACTTTGATGTGCGTAATATTTCATCCTCGTAATCCCCTGTATGAGATGGGTCGCAGAATGGTTCATATCTAAACTCTCTCATTTGTGAGTAAGCGCCCTTCCGGGAAAATCGGCGCAGACGCATCTCCGGGCATCGGTGTGGCCTTTAGGCGACAAAAGCGCCGTCGTCGGGCACCTCCGACGTTTCTGAAGCGAACAGATTCCGCGGCATCTGTCGCGTGTCGCCTCTTGCCGCCTGTTGTCCGGGGATCGATCTGTTGCTTCGGGAAGTAGAGAGAGGCATCAGCCATGAAACTGGTTCGGTACGGTGCGAACGGGGATGAGAAGCCGGGTCTCGTCGACGCGCAGGGCGTCCTGCGCGATCTGTCGGCGCACGTGAAGGACATCGCCGGCCCCGCCCTGTCGCGCGAAACTCTGGAGCGCCTGCGCCGGATCGATCCGGCCAGCCTTCCGGCCCTGCCCGCCGGGACACGCCTCGGCCCCTGCGTCGGCGCGACGCGAAATGTCATCGCCATCGGGCTGAACTACACCGACCATGCCGCCGAGATCGGCGCCGACATTCCGCCCGAGCCGATCCTCTTCAACAAGGCTCCGTCGTGCCTGGCAGGGGCCAACGACCGGGTTATCCTGCCCAAGGGCTCGGCCAAGACCGATTGGGAGGTGGAACTGGCGCTGGTGATCGGCGCCCGCGCCTCCTACGTCCACGCCAACGAGGCCCTGTCCTACGTGGCCGGCGCCTGCATCTGCAACGACGTGTCGGAGCGCGAATACCAGATGGAGCGCGGCGGGACCTGGACGAAGGGCAAAGGTTGCCCGACCTTCGGTCCCCTCGGCCCCTGGCTCGTCACGCTGGACGAGATCCCCGACCTCAAGCGGCTCGGTCTGTGGCTCGACCTCAACGGCACCCGCATGCAGACCGGCTCGACCGCTACGATGATCTTCGATCCTGCCCAGCTCGTCGCTTACGTCTCGCACTTCATGATGCTGGAGCCCGGTGACATCATCACCACGGGCACGCCGCCCGGTGTCGGCATGGCGCGCAAGCCACCTCGTTTTCTGCGCAACGGCGACGTGGTGACCCTCGGCATCGACGGTCTCGGCGAGCAGCGCCAGGAGATCATCGCCTTCGACGACTGGACCGCCAAGGTGGCGGCCGGCGAGCCAACCCACTGAATGCGCGGCCGGCTTGATTTTCCGGCCAGGATTCGCCTTCTGGGCACATGACCGACACTCTGGCCCCCCTCGCCCCCTTCCCGGCCGCCGAAACCTCGGCCATCCGTCACGACTGGACGGTGGTCGAGATCCAGGCGATCCACGATCTGCCGCTCCTCGATCTCGTGTTCCGGGCGGCGCAGGTTCACCGCGCCCACAACGATCCCGCCGACATCCAGCGCGCCAGCCTCCTGTCGATCAAGACCGGCGGCTGCCCCGAGGATTGCGCCTATTGCCCGCAATCGGCCCACCACAAGGGCACCGGGATGGCCCGCGAGCGCCTGATGCCGGCGGATGCGGTGCTGCGCGAAGCGGCGGAGGCGAAGGCCGCCGGCGCTCACCGCTTCTGCATGGGCGCGGCCTGGCGCCAGCCTAAGGACGGCCCGGAATTCGATGCCGTGCTGGCGATGGTGCGCGGCGTGCGCGGCCTCGGCATGGAAGCCTGCGTGACGCTGGGTATGCTCTCGCCGACGCAGGCCGAGCGCCTCGCGGAGGCCGGGCTCACCTCCTACAATCACAACCTCGACACCGGGCCCGAATTCTACGGCGACATCATCTCGACCCGCACCTACGAAGACCGCCTGACCACCCTGCAGAACGTGCGCGACGCCGGTATCGGCGTCTGCTGCGGCGGCATCGTCGGCATGGGCGAGGGCGTCAAGGACCGTGCGAGCATGCTTCAGGTGCTGGCGAACCATGCGCCGCATCCGGAAAGCGTTCCGATCAATGCCCTGGTGGCGGTGGAGGGTACGCCTTTGGAAGATCGTCCGGCCGTCGATCCCCTCGATCTCGTTCGGATGTGCGCCACCGCCCGCATCGTCATGCCGCGCGCCCGCGTGCGGCTGAGCGCCGGGCGCAAGGGCCTGACCCGCGAGGCACAGATCCTGTGCTTCCTCGCCGGCGCCAACTCGATCTTCTACGGCGAGCGCCTGTTGACCACGGCCAACAACGAGACCGATTCCGATGCCGAGCTGCTGCGCGACATCGGCATCACCGTTCCGGGCCTGACGCTCGCGGCGGCGGAGTAGCCTCCCTCTCCCAAAACCCGCCGCGGCTCACCCGCCGGCGGCGTCCGGGATGGTGATGCGGAAGCAGGTTCCACACGCGGTCTCGTCGAGGGTCAAGCGTCCCCCGTTCAGCTCGACCAGCTCGAATGCGATAGCGAGGCCGAGACCGGTTCCGCCTGAGCGCGACGACCCCTTGAACGGGCTGAACAGGTGTTCGCGAGCACGCGCCGGAAGACCCGGGCCGTTATCGGCCACGAGGATCGTGGTCTCGCCAGATCCCGCCGCGCCGACACGCTTGGCCTCAATGGTGATCGCAGGATTGTCGCGAACCGAAGCCTCCGCCCCATTGGCCGAAGGGCTCAGCGCCTGGACTGCGTTCCGCACGATGTTGGCGAGCGCCCGTGAGAACTGATCCGGGTCGACGAAGATCTTGAGATCGCCCGGGCAGATCTCGTGAATGGCGATCTTTGAATCGCGGCCGCGTCCGGCGAGGTCGGCCTGTTCCGAGAACAGCGCAGCCAGCGGAACCGTGCGCCGGTTCGGCTTGCGCTCCGAGGTCCGGCCATACGCCAGGGTTTCCTCGCAGAAGCGGATCGCGCGATCCAGGGTCGCCACGAGGCGCGGGGCCACGCGCTGAACGACCGGATCGGTGACGCCATCCAGTCGGTCGCTGAGCAACTGCGCGGTGGTCAGCAGATTGCGCAGTTCGTGGTTGATCTTGCTCACCGAGAGACCGAGCCCGGCCAAGCGCCGCTTCTCACGGAGCTCGCCCGCGAGCGCAGTTTCCATCCGGGCCAGGGCGATTTCCGCCTGTCCAATCTCGTCCGTCCGGCGAGAGGGCACGATGACGCCATCGATCGCCTCGGGGTTCTCGGCGAAGTCGGTGATGTTGCGCACGAGGCGGCCGACCGGCCGAACGATCGCGCGCTGGAGCACGAGGAAGATCAACCCCGCCACAGCCGCCGCGATGGCCAGGGATGACAGGGCGAGGCGAATGGCGAAGTCTGCCACCGCCTCACGGAATGGACCCGGATCCATCAGGATCTCGACGAGATCGAAGCCGTCCCGTCCATGTCCGATGACCCGAATCGGGTGTGGTGTTTCGGCCAGAAGGGTCCGGGCGATGCCGCGGATCGACGCGATCCAATGATCCTCACGCAGATCGATGATTTCCGACACGGTGTCCGGCACCATCTCGATCGACAGCAGACGTCGGGCGCCATTGCCCCGAACCGCGATGGCACGAGCACCCGCTCCGGCCAGGAGGCGCTGGGACAAGCCCTCGGAGACCTGCTGGTCCGGGGCGGCGTCCAGCACCAGGGCCGCCACCTGGGCTGCGGCGATCCGGTCAGAGAGCCACATCCGGCGGTAGTTCGACACCGTCGGGACGTAGATCAGAACTTCGATCAGGGCCACGAAGGCCACGGTGAGCAGGAACAGCCGCCCGGATAGCCCAAGGTGACGCCCGAGCCCGCGCGACGGCGTCGGCTCGACGGAGGTGACCTGCTGCTGGAATTCGACGCGCGACGTCACACCCATCTCGGCACTTTGCGTTTCCGGTGTCCTGTGGCGCGACGTGCAACGGCGTGAATTCGATCTGGAGGACCATCCAGCGGCGTTTTCAGGGCGAAGGCTCGGCGCGTGATTGCCGTGCCAACGCTCCGAATCGTCGAAGGCTGCGTCCAGCTCCCGAACTCTTTAGATCAGGTACATGGCTAAATTCGATCAGAAATTAAGGCTGACGACGGGTCAGGCGACGTCGTAGGACTACCGAGACGAGGGCGAAGGCGGCCAAGGCGGCCAGACCGGCGACCATTTTGGGAGTGATAAGGGCTCGCAGCGTGAGGGCATTGTCGCAATCGAGCCCCTGCGCCGCGAGGCAGGCGGTCTTCGCGGTCTCATGGACGGCGACGACATCCTCGATGGCCGCCCCGGTCGAGGCATAGATGAAGGCGCCGGGCAGCAGGCCCACCAGAGTCGCCAGCACGAAGGTGCTGCGCTTCACGCCGAAGGCGGCCGGCGCCAGATTGGTCATCCAGAACGGAAAGATCGGCAGCAGCCGCAAGAAGGCGATGTAGCCGAAAGCGTCCTCTCGAAATCCCGCCGCCAAGCTGGCGAGACGTGGGCCGGCCCGCCGTAGGAGCAGATCGGAAGCGGGTCCGCGCCCGATCGTAAAGACGATGGCGGCCCCGGTGGTGGCGGCGGCCAGGGCGATGAGCGCGCCCGGCACGATGCCGAAGAGAAATCCGCACAGCATCGTCAGGAACAGCGAGGCGGGCACGGAGACCACGACCGCGCCGACATAGACGCAGTAGGCCGCCACCATCGCGCGGAATGGATCTTCCGCCACCCACGCGTTGAGCCAGGCGCGCGAGGCGAGCAGCCGATCGAGGCTGAGGAGATGCGAAGCACCCGAGACAAGAACGGCGAGAGAGGCACCGACGAGGAGCAGCAACGGTATCCAGCGGAAGAGACGTTTCGTCCGCGTCGATGCCGGTGGGCGGGCGAGCGGCTCGCTCACCCGGGCTTGCGCATCCGGAGGATCTTGAAAAATCCGCCGGGGAAGGTCGGCGAGACACCGATGAATTCGACTCCATTGGCTCGGGCCCAGGCTTCGATCCGAGTCGATTTGAACGCCGAGGACCAGCCGATCTTGGTGCAAAGCGGGGCCACGATCTCCTCGACCTTCGCCACCGGACCGGCGGTCTGGCCGAAATGGTTGGCTAGCACGATCTCGCCACCGGGCCGGACCACGCGCAGAAACTCGGAAAGCGCCGCTTCAGGGTCCGGCACGAGGGTGATGAGGAATTGCGCCACCACCGCGTCGAAGGATTTGTCGGCGTAACCAAGGCGGCACACATCCATCACCTGGAGCCCGTGCACGTGGCGCAGGCCGCGACGAAGCACCTTGGCGCGCGCCCGCTTCAGCATGTCCTCGGACAGGTCGACGCCGCAGACGAAGCTGGTGGGCGGGTAATAGCCGAGCGACAGGCCGGTACCGACGCCCGCCTCCAGGATGCGTGGACCGCAAGCCACCGCCGCGTTCACCGCGTCGCGCGCCGCCGGCTCCGTCAGCTTGTCGTAGATGACATCGTAGATCGGTGCCCAGCGGGCATAGGCCTTGCGCATCAGGGCGGTGCTCGGACCAGCCTCCCGCGGCTCGCTCAGCATGTCAGTCTCGTCGTCCTGTGAGGGGATCGGGGTTCGCCCGCGCCGATGGCGGGGCTTATGATGACGCGGCTCTCGCTCAGGCGGCTTGGGCCGTGCCGGTCGCCAACGCGTCGATACGCCGAATGGTGCCACCACCGAGGACGCGGGCGCGTGGGCCGTCGTCGGCGTAGATCACGCAGGCCTGTCCGGGCGAGACGCCGTCCTCGGGCGTCGCCAGGACGATCTCGGCCGAATGGTCGGTGGGATCACGGGTTAGAAGCGCCGGGCGGGGTTCGCGGGTGGAGCGCACCCGCACCGCCACGGGCAGGCCCTCGAAAGCTTCGTCGCCGCCGAGCCAGTTCAGGTCGGTGATCCGAATTCGGCTGGTGGCCAGGGCCGAGCGTGGACCGACCACAACACGGGCGCTGTCGGGCTCGAGGCGGATGACGTAGAGCGGTTCGCCAACCGCGAGGCGCAGGCCCCGTCGCTGGCCGACGGTGTAGTGGATGATGCCCTCGTGCCGGCCGAGCACCTGCCCTCCGAGATCGACGATCTCGCCAGCGCGGGCCGCGTCCGGCCGCAGCCGGGCGATCACATCGGCGTAGCGTCCCTGCGGAACGAAGCAGATGTCCTGACTGTCAGCTTTTTCGGCGACCGCAAGGCCAAGGTCACGGGCGAGGCGCCGGGTCTCGTCCTTCGGCAGTTCCCCCAGGGGGAAACGGAGGAAGTCGAGTTGCTCCGCCGTGGTGGCGTAGAGGAAGTAGCTCTGGTCCCGCGCCGGATCGAGGGCGCGGTAGAGGCCGCGGCCACCGGAAGCCTCCGGGCGGCTCGCCACGTAATGCCCGGTCGCGAGGCAATCGGCTTCCAGGTCGCGGGCAGTGCGTAACAGATCGCGGAACTTGATCGAGCGATTGCACTCGACGCAGGGGATCGGCGTCTCCCCGGCGAGGTAGCTTTCGGCAAAGCGATCGATCACGGATTCGCGGAAGCGGTCCTCGTAGTCGAGAACGTAATGCGGGATCTCGAGAGCCTCCGCCACGCGGCGGGCATCATGGATGTCCTGGCCGGCGCAGCAGGCGCCTTTCCGATGGGTGGCGGCGCCATGATCGTAGAGCTGAAGCGTGATGCCGACGACGTCGTAGCCCTGCCGCTTCAGGAGACCGGCCACGACGGAGGAATCGACGCCGCCGGACATGGCGACGACGACGCGCGTCTCGTGCGGAGCCTTGGGAAGATCGAGGGAATTCATCGCGCCAGGGTTTGCCGGTGAGGACCGGTCCGGTCCCGCGCGTGAGTCTATAGCGATCCTCGCCCGGTAGTTCCAGGGAGATAGGTCAAGCGGGACAAGGCAAGTGTAGGCCCTCAGACGGGTGAAAGCTGCCGGTCCTGAGGCAGAAATTGCCGACCCGCGTTTTCATCAGCTCGACAGTCGACCAAAATTCCTAATCAATCACAGTCTCTTAGATCAAAAATTTCCTGGCCTGCGCCTTGCTCTGTCGGAGCCGAGGAGTAAGCGACCCATGCCTGTCTCGCCAATCGACCGGAGTTCCCTGGCGCGGCGGCCAGCCCCGACCGGAACGGTTCCGTCGCCGGGGGCAAACCTTGCCAGCTTCCGCATCGAGGCATCGGACGCGGCGTCCCGCGACGCTTCGTCCAACCTGCGTTCGGCGGCACTGCGACCCCGGGGCGACTACGCGGCGGCGGCGACTCGGAATGACCGAGTGGCGTCGGACCGCGCCGATGCCGCACGTCGAGCGGCGCAGGACCGGCATGATGCAAGGCAGGACGACGCGGCAAAGGCCGAGAGGGCTGAAAGGGCGAAGAGCGCTCGGTCGACCCCGGAGGCGCGCCAGCGGGCCGCTGCCCCGCAGGTTCGGGACCGGGTGTCCACCGCTGACCGCCAGGAAACTGCCGAAACGGTCGGTACGCCCCCCCCAGGGGCAGCCGGATCATCGGACGAAACATCCAACGCGGATGCGGCCTCTGACGACGGCAAGGCGATCCCCGAGGATGGTAGGGCCTCCGAAGACGAGACGAAGGAAGCGGCGCTGGGCGCGGCGCAGATGGTTCTTGCGCCGGCCGTTGCCCCTCCGCTTGCAAAGCAGGTGGCTGCAGCCCTGGGCGCAGGTGCAGCCCAGAGCGGGTCTGGGAAGCCGGGTGATCTTTCGAAGGCCGGTGACGATATTGCCGGTTCGGTGGAGGCCCGAATGACGCCTGTGGTGAAGCCGGATGCGTCGGCCCTCACCGGATTGCCGGCTCTGAAGGTAGCCGCGGAAAATGACGGCGCGGGGGCTGGCGACCAGCCTTTCGCCAAGGCCGAGGGGGCCTTTGCCGAGGCTCTGGGCGCCGCTTCCGATGCGACGGCACGGACTGATCTGGCGCCCTCTTCCGTGGCGAACCCCGCTCCCTCCGGTGCCAGGGGCGCGGAGCCGACGGCCCAGAATCCGGCGAGTGCCCAGGCCTCGGCACCGGTGCCTCTCGGCGCAGTCCCGATGACAATCGGCCTGCGATCCCTGGCCGGCAGCAATCAATTCGAAATCCGCCTCGACCCGAAGGATCTCGGCCGCATCGACGTGAACCTCGACATCGACAAGGCGACCGGGGCGGTTCAGGCCCACCTTGTCGTCGATCGGCCGGAAACCCTGGCTCTGCTCCAGCGCGATGCCGCCAATCTCCAGCAGGCGCTGGCCCAGGCCGGTCTCAGCGCGGGCGACGGAAGCATCAACCTGTCCCTGAGGGGCGATGGAGCCGCCAGCGGACAGTCGAACGGCTCCGGCGCCGACGGGGGCGCCTCGGACCGGCACGGCGCTGCGCGCGCCGGCTCCCACGCCTCCGACGTCATCCCATCCCTCACCGCCGTTCCGATGCGCCGCTACGGCGCCCTCCTCGGCATCGACATCCGTATCTGAGGAACCGAACCATGGCTTCAGGCATCACAGGCGCCGCCAGCGCGGCGAACGCGAAAGGCACCACCAAGACCTCTCAGCAGGAACTGGCGGGGAATTTCACCCAGTTCCTGACGCTGCTGACGACGCAGCTCAAGAACCAGAACCCCCTTGACCCGATGGACACCAACCAGTTCACCCAACAGCTGGTGCAATATGCCGGCGTCGAGCAGCAGCTGAAGTCGAACGACCGTCTAGACTCGATCCTCAGCAACGCCAAATCGTCGAGCGCAGCGTCGGCGACAGACTTTATCGGCCAGACCATCACGGCGGACGGAAAGACGACCACGCTCAAGGACGGCGCCGCGCAATGGACGCTGACGCCGTCACGGGCCGCCAAGCAGGCCACGATGACGATCAGCGATGCTAAGGGCAACGTGGTGGCAACCCAGACCAAGGCCCTCGCGGAGGGCGCCCAGTCCTTCACCTGGGATGGGCGCTCGTCGAGCGGGTTCACCTCGGCGAACGGAACCTACTCGATCAAAGTGGATGCGGTCGACGTCACCGGCACCAAGATCGTGGTTGACACCAAGGTCAAGGGAACGGTGTCGAGCATCGATCTCAGCGGGTCCGAACCGGTGCTTCTCGTCGGCAAATCGAAGGTCCCGGTGTCGGCGGTTCAGGACATCGGTGCGAAGTTGTCCACATGACGAACTGGGCGAATCCAATGCGAGTGATCCGCTTCAAGATATCTTAAGCGGCCACAAGTAGCTTCCAATCTCGACAGGTCAGTCGAGTTGTAGAGCGTATCATGACCGAACCAAGCCGCCCGAGAGTGAAGTACGTGATCGGGCCTGATGGAAGTCCGTTAACCATTGCGGACCTTCCGCCGACCACCACGCGGCGATGGGTCATCCGTCGCAAGGCCGAAGTGGTCGCCGCCGTGAGAGGCGGATTGCTCAGCCTTGAGGAGGCCTGCCAGCGCTACACCCTCACCACCGAGGAGTTCCTGAGCTGGCAATTCTCCATCGATCAACACGGTTTGGCCGGCCTGCGCACGACGCGCATCCAGCACTACCGTCACTGAGTCCCCGACCGCCGGGATTTCCGTCAATCCCGTCGGTCTCATCCGAACACGGAAGCCGCGTCTCCTCATCCGGGCGCGGCTTTCGCGTTTCCGGCGACCTGTATAGGACTACCTGTCCTCCATCATAGGACCACCCGTCCTTCCTCACGGAACGTTAACTTCGCGGTAACCACGACCCAGGCAAATTTTGCCTAGTAGGTGCCGGGAGTCCGGTGCCGCGTCTCGTGTGGGTACGTCGCTTCGTGAAACCGGTCCTCGACCTCGTGACCAAGTTAGGCCCGGCGCGTCTCGCCGCCATGGCCGCCGTCACGATGACGCTGATCGGTTTCTTCGCCTTCGTGATCCTGCGCGTCTCCAAGCCCGACATGGGTGTGCTCTTCGCCGACCTGTCGATGTCCGATTCTTCGGCCGTGATCCGTGACCTCGACGCACGCGGCATCAAATACGAAACCCGCGGCGACGCCGGTCAGACCATCCTGGCGCCCCGCGCCGACCTTCCCCGCCTGCGCATGGACCTCGCCGGTAAGGGCCTTCCGGGCGCCGCCGGCGTCGGCTACGAGATCTTCGACAAGGGCGACGCCTTCTCGTCCACCAACTTCGTTCAGAACGTGAACCACCTTCGGGCCCTGGAAGGCGAGCTGTCCCGCTCCATTCGGGCCATCGCTCGGGTCCAGGCCGCCCGTGTTCACCTCGTGATCCCGGAGCGCCGCCTGTTCGAGCGCGATCGTGAAACACCGAGCGCCGCCATCGTCCTCAAGCTGATGGGAGATCTCGACCCCTCCCAGGTCCGGGCTATCCGCCACCTCGTGGCCTCTGCGGTGGAGGGCCTGAAGCCGGAACGCGTGTCCATCGTCGACGAGCGCGGGCGTCTTCTGGCCGACGGTGCACGCGGCACCGAGGCCGATGCCGGTGCCGGCATGGAGGAGAAGCAGGTCGGCATCGAGCGCCGCCTGCGCTCGCAGATTGAGGAGATCGTCGCCGGAATCGTCGGGGCCGGCCGCGCTCGCATCCAGGTCAGCGCCGAACTCGACCTCAACCGGATCGAAAGTCGTTCGGAAAGCTTCGATCCCGAGAGCCGCGTGATGCGCTCCACCCAGACACGCAGCGAGATCTCGATCACGAGTGGCTCCGAAGGCGCGGTCACGGTGGGCAACGAGCTTCCCGGTGCCAATCAGCCGGGGCCGGCTCCGACCCCGAAAGATTCCACGAACAAGAATGAGGAGACCACGAACTACGAGATCTCCCGCGTCACCAAAACCGAAATTGCCGAGGGCGGAAGGGTCAAGCGGCTCTCGGTTGCGGTGGTGGTCGACGGAGCCTACGTCCCGGGACCGGATGGCAAGCCGGTCTACCAGCCGCGCCCGGCCGATGAGGTCGATCGCATCGCTGCCCTGGTCCGATCGGCCATCGGCTACGACAAAGCCCGCGGCGATCAGGTGGAGGTGATGAACCTTCGGTTTGCAGAGACCCCGACACAGGTTGAGTTCGCCGAGCCAAGCTTGGTTCAGTCGCTGCTATCCCCGTCCAAAGAGGAGATCATGCGGATCGTCGAGCTAGCTGTTCTCAGCATGCTGACGCTGATCGTCCTGATGGCGGTCGTGCGCCCCCTGCTGAAGAAGGTCCTGGCCTCGGAGCCGATCCAGATCGCGATCGCGTCGGGCGCCGGAGCCGCGGTCGCCGAAGCTCTGATGGTGCCGCCCGAGAATACCACTGCGCGGCTCGTCGATTTTGCGCAGTTGAACGGCAAGGTACAGGCTGAGACGGTCCAGCGTGTCGTCGACATGGTTCGCGCCAGCCCGAGCGAGACCGTGGAAGTGCTCCGCAACTGGATCCACGAGACCTGATGTCGATTGCGGCTGGAAACCATTCCCTGCATCACCCGGTGAGGAGGTGAGGCCATGGCCTCGGGACTGAACCTTCAGGCGGAACTCGCCAAGCTCGGCAGCGGTAACGGCGGCGGCTTCCCGGGCATGACCGGGGCTCAGCGCGCCGCTGCTCTTCTGCTTTTGCTGGGGGAAAGCGAAGGCGCACCGATCTGGCAGATGCTCGACGAGGACGAGGTCAAGCTCGTCTCGCACGCCATGGTGCAGCTCGGCTCGCTGGAGGCCGAGACCGTCGAGAAGCTCATCGTCGACTTCGTCTCGCGTCTGTCCTCCGGCGGCGGAATCACGTCGAATTTCGAGCGCACCGAATCTCTGCTCCTGAAGATTTTTCCGACCGAGCAGGTCTCGGCGATCATGGCAGAGATCAAGGGCGCCTCGGGGAAGCGGGTCTGGGCAAGCCTCACGCAGATCGACCCCGAAATCCTCGCCTCTTTCCTACGGAACGAATACCCGCAGACCGTCGCGGTCGTCCTTTCGAAGGTGCGCTCCGACTACGCCGCCAAGGTTCTGACCATTCTGCCCGAGGAATTCGCCATCGACGTCCTCAATCGGATGCTCCGCATGGAAACGGTGCAGAAGGAGGCGCTGCGGCACATCGAGGAAACCCTTCGCGTCGAATTCGTCTCGACCATCGCGCAGACCACGCGTCGCGACGCGCACGAGCTGATGGCCGACGTGTTCAATGCGTTCGACCGCCAGACCGAGGGTCGCTTCCTGACGGCCCTCGACCAGGCCAATCGCGGGTCGGCCAAGAAGATTCGCCAGCTCATGTTCACCTTCGAGGATCTGCTCAAGCTCGATGCCGGCAGCGTTCAGACCCTCCTGCGCAAGGTCGATAACGAGACGCTGTGCCGGGCCCTCAAGGGGGCCGACGAGCGGGTGCGCACCTTCTTCCTCAAAAACATGTCCACCCGTGCGGCGAAGAACATCACCGACGAGATGGGTTCGCTCGGCCCGATCCGGCTCAAGGACGTGGATGAGGCGCAGGCCAAGATGACCGAACTCGCCAAGGAATTGGCGGAGAAGGGCGAGATCATGATCGCCAAGTCGAGCGGTGAGGAGGAACTGGTCTATTGAACGCACGTCGCTTCCTCTTCGACACCGATTTCCGTCCCCGCCCGGACAACCCTGCCACCGTTAAGGAGGCGGCCGCTCTGGCGGAGACCGTCGCGCGCGCCGAGGCCGAGGGCTATGCGCGCGGACTTCGCGAAGGGCAGGCCATCGCCGAACAGCAGATCCAGGCGCGCCTGTCGGACGCAATCACCCGACTGGGGCTCGCAGCCGCCGGCCTGATCGGGCAATCGGATGCACGTGACCTGTCGCGTGAGGACGAAGCGATGGACTTCGCGGTCGCCCTTGCCCGCAAGATCGCCGGCGAGGCCCTTGATGCTCAGCCCCTAGCGGCAATCGGCGACGCCGCCCGCGCCGCGCTCCAGCACCTGCGCGGCGTGCCTCACCTAGTGGTCCGGGTTCACGAGAGTCTCGTCGATGACTCTGAGGCTCTTGTGAAGAGACTGGCGCGCGAGCGCGGCTTCGAGGGCCGTCTCGTCGTGCTCGGCGAGCCCGATCTCGCACCGGGCGACGCGCGCATGGAATGGGCCGATGGTGGTGTGGTGAGAGACCGCGCCCGCATCGAGGCCGCCGTGCTCTCCGCCATTGGCATCCCCGCCTAACCCGACACCGGATCAGGAAGAGCCAGCATGTCCGACGATTTCAGCCTTCCCCAACTCAATAGCGGCGATGCGTCCTTCGACGGGCTCGGGACCGAGTCGATCCGCGAGGCCCCAACGACCCCGAAGAGCGCTGCGGACCTGGAGCAGGTCTTCGACGTGCCAGTGGTCGTCTCCGCGGTTCTCGGATCCTCCCGCATGCCGATCGGAGATCTGCTCCGACTCCAACCCGGCGCCGTGCTGGAACTCGACCGAAAGGTCGGCGAAGCCATCGACATTTTCGTGAACAATCGCCTCGTGGCGCGTGGTGAGGTCGTCCTCGTCGAAGACCGACTTGGCGTTACGATGACCGAGATTATCAAGAGCGATCACTGAACCTTCTCACCTTTCCGGCCGCCGCGCACCCGCGCGAAGCCAAATCTGACGGAGACCATGGGCCATGCGGCTTCTCATCATCGGACGCCTGAACAGCGAACTGATCACGGCGTCGAAGATCGCCATGAACCGCGGTGCGTCCGTGACCAACGCCGAGAACCTGACGCAGGGCCTGGCCGTTCTCCGCTCCAAGGGCGCCGACCTCATCATGATCGATGTCGGCTTGGCGATCCGCGATCTTGTCACCGCGTTGACCGACGAGCGTATCCGCACGCCAGTCATCGCCTGCGGTGTCGCCACCGATGCCAAGGCCGCCGTTGCGGCGATCCAAGCTGGGGCTCGCGAGTACATTCCCCTGCCTCCCGACCCCGACATGATCGCGGCAGTGCTCCAGGCGGTATCCGAAGATGGCCGTGCCTTTGTGTGGCGCGACGCGTCCATGGAGAAGGTGGTCAAACTCGCCGAGCAGGTGGCTCGCTCCGAAGCGTCGGTGCTGATCACCGGCGAAAGCGGCACCGGCAAGGAGGTGTTGGCCCGCCACGTCCACGGAAAGTCGAACCGGGCCAACCGCCCCTTCGTCTCCGTCAATTGCGCAGCCATTCCGGAAGCACTGCTCGAATCCGAGTTGTTCGGCCACGAGAAAGGGGCGTTCACTGGAGCCATCGCGCGTCGGATCGGCAGATTTGAGGAGGCCAATGGCGGAACGTTGCTGCTCGACGAAATCTCCGAGATGGATGTGCGCCTGCAGTCGAAACTGCTGCGCGCTCTCCAGGAGCGCGTGATCGACCGGGTCGGTGGAACCTCACCGGTGAAAGTCGACATCCGCGTCCTTGCGACGTCCAATCGCAATCTGGTGGAAGAGGTCCGCAAGGGCACATTCCGCGAGGATCTGTACTACCGGCTGAACGTCGTCCATCTCCGCCTACCGGCCCTACGGGAACGCCCGGCCGATATCCTTGAACTCGCCGCTCACTTCGCTCGAAAATACGCCGACGTGAATGGACTGCCGATGCGCCCGCTCAGTCAGGCGGCGCAGAGCCTCGTCCGGGCCAATCCTTGGCGCGGCAACGTGCGCGAACTCGAGAACACCCTCCATCGAGCCGTGCTGCTCGCCTCTGGAACCGAGATCGGTCACGATGCGATTCTGACCCCCGAAGGGGACAGTATCGCGCCGGTCTCTGCAGGTCCGGCCGAGCGGGCTGCCCGAGTGGCCGAGGCCGCAACCCGCGGTCTCGTTGGACAGACTGTGGCCCAGGTGGAGCGTGATCTGATTCTCGATACCCTGGATCACTGTCTCGGCAACCGGACGCATGCTGCGACCATTTTGGGTATCTCGATCCGGACGCTGCGCAACAAGCTCAACGAGTACGTCGATGCCGGCCTGTCCGTTGCGGAACCCGGCAACGTGAGGGCTGTCGCCGCCTACGGCTGATCGATTTTCCAGCGATAGAGTGCACTGCTCACCGCACGGTCGCGCTCAGCGATCGCCATAAGCCTGCTCGGTCGCCATCTGGACGGCATGGGCGCGCTCCAACTTTTCCAAGGCGACGAAACGCGCGATTTCGGCCTCGACATCGCGGATCGTCTCCTGGACCAGATGCTGCTGAAGGGCAGTCCGGGGATCATCCGCAGTAAGGCCGTCCCGCGCCTGGAGACGCTCGACCGCCTCTTTGACGACGCTGTAGACTGCCTCGCGTTCCGAGCGGGACATCGCGGGATTGACCGCCCGGGCAATGAGATCGTTGAAGTCCGACATACGGTCTGAAGGAACCCCTTGGCTTGGAAAAACTGGCGGTTGCGGCAGGTCCATACCAACGCCGCTGGGGCGGCGTCAGAGGCGTTGGTCGTTGATACCGGCCAGGATCAACGCCAGTGAACTCCAGACGACCAGGAAGCCGAAGAACACCACCATCAGGCTGTACCCGCGCTGCGGATACTCAGAGTAGGTCGGCAAAGAGGGCTCGACGAATGTCGCCAGGTAGATCTGCTGCTTGCCGGCAGCGATTCTGGCCCGATCGACCATGAGGTTCGCAGATTCGTTGAGCTTCGTCGCGATGGTGCGCTCGACCTGCAGGCCCTCGTATTCCAGCAACGCGCGCGTCATGTTCGTGCTCGGATCCGAGCCGGACAACCCCTCGGTGGTGAGTTGGTCGGTCAGTTTCTTGATCTGCTGATCCAAAGCGCTGATGCCGGAAACCAGATTCTGAATGCTGCGCGATTTCTCGTCGAGGTTTGAGCCGCGCAGCACAACGAGGTCGGACTCGGCCTTGATCCGATCCTTGCGCAGCAACGCGATCGTGGTCAGCGTCGATTCTGCCGCCTTGGCGGGATCGATGATCCCCCAGCGGTTTCGGAAGACCTGGAGAGCCAGATGGGCGTTGCGCAGCCGTTCCTGCGCCTTCGCCGCTTCAATCTCGGCATGTTTGACCATGTCACCTTGAGCACGTCGCGAGATGTCGTTGATCAGGGCTTCGCTGCGCGCCACCACTTCCCGATTGATGGTCAGAGCGTCCTCGGGCGTGAACGCACGTACGTTCAAGGTGATGATGCCGGATAGCACCTCGATCCGTGTCGTCACATGGTGGCGCCAGTACTTGACCAACTCCTCGATCGGTTGCCCCGGCCGGTAGCGTTCCCAGAAATCTGCATTACTCCGAGAGAACATCTCCGAGACTTTGAGATGCTGCTCCGCCTTTGAAACGATTGCTTGGCTATCGATGTAATCTCGGATGATAAAGCTATCCTGGCTGTTATGCTTCATCATCAAGTCTGAGAATTGCCCGCCCGGACTTTCGTCCATCGGCTCGACATTGCCGCGCACCGCAAACTGGGCAGTCGCGATGTACTGATCCGAGGCGAAGACGAAAAGATAGAGCCCTGCGATGGCTGTCGGCAGAAGAACGAAAAAGCCGAATTGACGGAGGAGACCGCCTATCAGGTTCTTCGGCGTTGCCGATGGAGGGCGAATCCCAGGCAGGCGCCGCCAGTCGAGCTGCTCCTGTGCCCGTTTCAACAGGGCCGGGACGCGGCTTGGCGTGACCGGAGGGACGGTTTCGGCATCGCGCCGCAGATCCGGTACCGAATTCAGTGCGACGTCGATGACCCCGCGCACCCGGTCCCTCTGCTTGACCTCGTCGACGCTCATGCTTCTAGGTTCCCGGGACTCGGCTCGATGCGGGCTAGCTGTGGACGGCCCGTCAAGGGCAGTCATCCTGACGAAGCCAGACGACGATGCATATGGTCACGCCTTCGGAGCCCTCTCGACACTCTGGCGTTGTGTTTTGGCATGTTGCGGTTTTCGGCCCTTTTTAAGGCGCCTCGTCATCCGTTGCACCCTCGGTGACGGTACCAATAGACCTCGATCGCTCGATAAACCGGTGGGTGAATGAACAGCAAGAATGAGGTGGAAGGGCACCGGGCACGCTTACGCCTGGCCAGGGCTGGATTTTCGGAGTTGGTGCTGGTCTGCAGCAAATGCGTCAAGCGTCAGGGTTTGACAAAGGGTTCGTTACGGAAACTTCTGAAGCGTGAGCTGAAGGGTCGAACCACGGTTGGCAAGCTCCGCATCGTCGAAACCGGCTGCCTTGGTCCCTGTCCAAAACGGTTGATGGCTGTCGCGACGACGGGGAGCTTGGTAAAACAGCGGATCCATCTTCTCGATCCAACCGCCTCTGCAGCTGAATCGGTTGATGCACTGTTCCCCGATTTCGGCCCCAAAGTCCGCTTAGCGCTGGGGGTGGATCGATGAATTCGGGTCGGTAGATTCAGATTGGGCGAGTTTCGTCACCTGCATCGCGGCCCAGGGTAAGTATAGCTTGGAGCGGACGACACTTGACCGACCTCTTGCCTGAGTCGTCATCTGCGGAAGCACTTTCGCCCGCAGGAGACTCGCGAACGACAAGTCTCGGCCGTGGCGTGATGCGTCGCCTACCCCTCGTTGGAACCCTGCTGGGACTTGGACTCGGGGTCTGGCTGATCGCAACAAACGATCTCGGGTCCGTCGCAGACGCCTTCGGGCGCGTGGGAGCGGTGGGTCTCGTGAGCATCGTGCTGGTTCGCGTGGCCATCATCCTTTTTTGCGGGCTGGCCTGGGCCCAGATCGTGCGGGGCATCGCCGGTCTCGGACAAGCAAAGACCGGCGCCTTCGTCCTGTTGAGATTCGTCCGCGAGGGCATCAACGTGCTGCTGCCGGTCGCCTCGATCGGAGGTGATGTCGTCGGTGGCCGCCTGCTCACCTTCTGGGGCGCGACGGGGACCCTCGCGGCTGGATCGATCCTGGTCGATATGTTGTTCCAGGCGGGCACCCAGGCGCTCTTCGCTTTGGGCGGGGTAGTGCTTCTGCTGCAGGTTGGAGGGGACTCGGCTCAGGGCCTCGCGACCTGGGTCTTGCGCGTGCTGGGCGTCACCGCACTGCTGCTCACCGCTTTCCTGCTTGTACAACGCAGCGCCGCAGCGCGGACTGTTGCAGGAAAGGCCATCGACCGCCTGCGCAGGACGTTCCGCGGACAGGGTGGCGTGACGAAGCAGACGGGAGGCAGCGTCTACGACGCTCTCGATGCAATCTGGGGCGCGAACCGGAGTGGGCGGCTCGCTGCCTCCGTGCTTCTGCATCTCGTGGCCTGGATGCTGGGCGCCGTCGAGATCTGGATCGCTTTGGCGTGCATCGGCGTGGCGAATGTCGGTTTCGCCGAGGTCATGGTCATTGAGGCGCTAAGCCAGGCGATCAAGTCCGCCGCTTTCCCCGTTCCAAGCGGACTCGGCGTGCAGGAGGGCGGCTTCGTCCTCCTAGGCAGCCTGTTCGGCATCGATGCCGGCACCGCGCTCGCCCTTTCGCTGATCAAGCGCGTTCCCGATGTGGTTCTCGGCCTCCCTGCCCTGCTGCTGTGGCAGGCGCTGGAGGCGCGGCGCGCACTGATCCTGCCGCCGACGCCTTGAAGCGCGACGTGTCTACGACCATTCGCGGGCCCATGGCAGCACGGGGTGTTCTGGCCGCGACTCTGCTGCCGGTGGGTGCCCTCCTCGGCAGCATCGTCTCGCTGAGTGTGGGCACGTCCTTCGCCAAGCGCCTGTTCCCGATGCTCGGTGCCGAGGGCACCACCACGCTCCGCGTCGGCCTGTCGGCGGTGATGCTGGTACTCCTGTGGCGGCCTTGGCGCCTGCAACTGAGCTTCGCCGATGCCCGGTCACTGGTGCTCTACGGCACGGTGTTGGGCGCGATGAATCTGCTGTTTTACCTGTCGCTCCGGACCATCCCGCTGGGCCTTGCCATCGCCATCGAGTTCTCCGGCCCGCTGGCCTTGGCGCTCGTGGTCTCGCGCAAGCCGATCGACTTCGCCTGGATCGGCTGTGCGATCCTGGGGCTCGGCCTGCTGCTGCCGCTCGGCGGCCTCTCCAGCGGGCTCGATCCGGTCGGCGTCGCCTGCGCGCTTGGTGCGGCCGTGTGCTGGGCGCTCTACATCGTCTTCGGACAGCGGGTCGGGCATCTCCACGGGGGCTGTGCCGTTGCGATCGGGATGTCGGTGGCGGCCCTGTTCGTCATGCCCTTCGGCATCGCCAGTGCGGGCGTGGCACTGCTCGATCCCGCGATTCTAGGGTTCGGACTCGCGGTGGCCGCCCTGTCGAGCGCGCTGCCCTACACCCTCGAGATGGTCGCGCTGCAGCGTCTGTCGAAGCAGAGCTTCGGCGTACTCCTCAGCCTTGAGCCCGCAGTCGGGTCGCTTGCAGGCTTCATGATCTTAGGTGAGCGCCTCACCCCCACGGAGTGGATCGCCATCCTATGCATCGTGGTGGCCTCCATCGGTAACACCATCACGGGGCATCGCCGACGGAACAGAGGCGCGGCGGTCGGAGTCTCACCGGTCTGACGATCCGCCGGCTTTCGGTTCAGGGCGTAGCCGACTGCGAGACGATATCGTCCAGGGCGGTCTTCAGCCCCTCTTCGACGGTGGGATGGTAGAACGGCCGGTCGAGCAGGGTCTGGGCCGACAGGCCGTCCTCGATCGCCAAAGCGAGCAGGTGCGCGAGGTGTTCGCACGACGGGCCGAGCATCTCGGCGCCCGTGAGGCGGCCGGTTCTGTCGGCGTAGAGGCGCAGACCGCCGGCGTTCTCGGCCATGATCCTGGCCCGTCCCTGGTCGCCGAAATCGACGTTGCCGATCAAGGTGTTGGTGTCCTCTGGATCGAACGGAATACCGACGCTGGCCGCCTGCGGCTCGGTGAACACCATGGCGAGGTTCGTCCAGCGCCGGGGCGCCGCGACGGAGCCGCCCCCGTCGGCGATCAGCCGGGCCGCGTTGGCGCCGGCGATGTGCCCCTGGCGGGAGGCTTCGTGCAGCACCGGCCGCTCGGCGTTGGCATCGCCGGCGAGGAAGATGGGTGCGCCGGCGCAGAGCAGCGAGCGGGGGTCGACGTCCGGCATGCCGTCCGCGTCGAGGGTAAGGCCGGCCTGGTCGAGGCCGAGGTGATGCAGGTTCGGGGGACGGCCGATGGCGGCGAGCACCCGGGCGAAGCTGCCGCTATGGGCGGCGCCGTCCGCGCCGGTCCAGGTCAGACAGGCGCGCCCTTCGTCGATGCGGCCGCCGGTGACCTCGGAGGCGAGTTCCAGGGTGATCTCGGCGCCGAAGATCCGGCGGGCCTCGGCGGCGAGGCCGGGGTCGCGCAGGGCGGCGAGGTGGGTGCCGGGATCGAAGAGCGTGACGGCGACGCCGAGGCGGGCCATGGCCTGGGCCAGCTCGATTCCGACGGCGCCGCCGCCCAGGACGGCGAGGGATTCGGGCAGATCCGGCAGTTCGAACACCGTGTCGGTATTCACCAGCAACGTGTCGAGGTCACACAGGTTGGAGGGCATCGCCGGGTGTGACCCGCTGGCGACGACCGCGGCGCGGTAGGCGACGCGGGTGTGATCGTCGACCATCAGGGTGCCGGGGCCGGTGAAGCGGGCGCGGCCGTCGATTCGGGCCTCCGCGTCGATGGCCTCGACGCCGTCAAGCACGCCGGCGACGAAACGATCGCGCTCGCGCCGGACCCGGGCCATCACGGCGGGGCCATAGATGCGGACGGGACCGGCCTCGACGCCGAAAATCCCGGCCCGGCGGGCCGCATGGGCGGCGTTGCCGGCGGTGATCAGGAGCTTCGACGGCATGCAGCCGACGCGGGCGCAGGTGGTGCCGCCGGGGCCGGCCTCGATCAGCACGACGTCGGCGCCGCCGGCGCGGGCGGCGTGGAAGGCGGCGAGGCCGGCGGTGCCGGCGCCGATCACGGCGATGTCACAGAATCTCTCGCGCATCGCGTCGGGGTCTCGCAGGTTGGCGCCGCTGGGCCCTGCAAGGGCGAGGCGGTGCGGGGCGGCGGGCCAACACGCCGGTCCGGCGAACGTTCCTGGGGCGGCTGCGGCCTTCCGTCAGTCCGGCTCGGCCAGCAGGCCTTCGACGAAGGCGGTCAGGCCGACGCGGCGCTCGCGCTTCAGGCGCTCGGCGATGAGGATGCCCTCGAGGGAGCGGAAGGCGTCGTCGAGATCGTCGTTGACGATGACGTAGTCGTATTCGCTCCAGCGCTGGATCTCCATCCGGGCATTGGCGAGGCGCTTCTCGATGGTGTCCGGCGAATCCTCGGCCCGGCGCTCCAGGCGGTGGCGCAGTTCGGCCAGCGAGGGCGGCAGGATGAACACCGTGACCACGTCTTCGGCGAGCTTGGAGCGCACCTGCCGGGTGCCCTGGTAGTCGATGTCGAAGATCATGTCCCGGCCGGCGCCCAGCACCTTCTCCACCGGGCGGCGCGGGGTGCCGTAGAAATTGCCGTGCACCTCGGCCCATTCGAGCAGGTTGTCGGCGCTGCGCAGGGCGTCGAAGGCCTCGCGGTCGATGAAGGTGTAGTGCTTGCCGTCGATCTCGGAGGGCCGGCGCTGGCGCGTCGTCACCGAGATCGAGAGGTCGAGGCCCCATTTCGGGTCGGCCGCCACCGCCCGGGTCAGCGTGGTCTTGCCCGCGCCGGACGGGGACGACAGAATAAGGATGAACCCGCGCCGCCCGATCGACGGTGCGCTCTCCTTCGATGAGGCCTGCATTTCGGGACCAACCTACTCGACGTTCTGAACCTGCTCCCGGAATTGCTCCACCACGGCCTTCAAGTCGAGTCCGATCCGCGACAGGGTGACGTCGTTGGCCTTGGCGCACAGGGTATTGGACTCGCGCCCTAGCTCCTGGGCCAGGAAATCGAGCTTGCGGCCGATGGCGCCGCCGGCGGCGAGGAGTTCGGCCGCGCTGGCCAGATGGGCCTGGAGCCGGTCGAGCTCTTCGCGGACATCGGCCTTGGCGGCGATCAGCACCGCCTCCTGGTGCAGGCGGTCGGGATCGAGGCTGCCGGCCTCCAGCAGGGTCGCCACGGTGGCGGCAAGGCGCGCCTTGACGGCTTCCGGCTTGCGGGCCGGGCAGGCCTCGGCGGCGGCGGTGAGCCGGGCCATCTCGGACAGCTGGCCCTCGATGACGGCGCGCAAAGCCCGTCCCTCGGCCTGGCGGGCCTCGACGAGGTCGGCCACCAGCTGGACCACGCCGGCGGCGAGATCGTGGGCCAGGGCGTCGGTGTCGGCGCCGGGCTCCTCGTCGGATTCGATCACGCCCCGGATGCCGAGCAGCCCGTCGAGGGAGGCCGGGGCCAGCCCCTCGGGGCGCGGCACGCGGGCGATGGCGGCGGCGAGCTGGCCCAGCAGGGCCTCGTTGACGCGCACGCGCGGGGCGGAATCGGGGCGGGTCAGCGTCAGGTTGAGTTGGCACTGGCCACGCGCCAGACTCTTCTGCAGGGCGGTGCGGGCGACCTCCCCGACCGCGTCGTAGCCGCTCGGCACCCGCAGGCGCACATCGAGGCCGCGCCCGTTCACGCTGCGGACTTCCCAGGCCCATTGCACCGGCCCGGTGGTGCCGGCGGCCCGGGCGAAACCGGTCATGCTGGAGAGGATCATCGTGGTGTCCGCGTCGGACCGACCGCCTTCCCTCCCCCTTGTGGGGAGGGACCGAGGGTGGGGGTGGTTGGGCGACCCTGCGGGTGCCGAGGCAGGGCCATCGCATGGGGTGGCACCTCGTCATCCCGGGGCCGCGCAGCGGAGCCCGGGATCCAGAACCACAACGGGTGCCAGACTTTACACCGTCGGCGGCTCTGGATTCCGGGCTCGCCTGCGGCGCCCCGGAATGACGGGGTGGTTCATCGATTTATTTGGCTCGCAAAGAGACTCAAGAGCTGCGTACCGAACCCCTACGGCTGCTTCAGCACCGGCACGGTCTTAGGCGAATTCAGGTCGAAGGTCTTGTTGCGCAGGGGGTCGAGGCGGGTGCCCTCGGAGGCGTCGAAGGCCCGCGGGCGGACGCTGCCGGGCTCCGGGGTCGCCGCCATGTTGGTGCCGTCGGGGGCGTAGGCCGAGGCGGCGCCGGGCACGGTGGCGGCGGGGGTGCCGGGCGGATCGGCCTTGTCGACCACCGCGTCCGGGGTCGGGGTCTGGCGCGCCTTCTCGACCTGACGCCAGCGGGCGACGTTGCGCGAATGGCCTTCGAGGGTCTCGGCGAAGGCGTGGCCGCCGGTGCCGTCGGCCACGAAGAACAGGTCCTTGGTGCGCGAGGGGTTGGCCACGGCCTCCAGGGCGGCGCGCCCGGGATTGGCGATGGGTCCCGGGGGCAGGCCCTCGATCACGTAGGTGTTGTAGGGCGTGGCGCGCTCGATCTCGGTGCGCTGGATGCCGCGCCCGAGGGTGCCGCGCCCGCCCACCAGCCCGTACACGATGGTGGGGTCCGATTGCAGCTTCATGCGCTTGTTGAGGCGGTTGACGAACACCCCGGCGACGCGGGGACGCTCGTCGGCCCGGCCGGTCTCCTTTTCCACGATGGAGGCCAGGGTCACCATCTCGGCCGGGGTCTTCACCGGGATCTCGGCCGAGCGGCGCAGCCAGATCTGGTTGAGCACCTCGCGCTGTTTGGTCCGCATCAGGTTGACGATCTGCTGGCGGGTGGCGCCGCGCTCGAACTTGTAGGTGTCGGGCAGCAGCGAGCCTTCCGGCGGGATCTCGTTGATGTCGCCCGTGAGGATGTCGTTGTCGTTGAGCCGCATCACGATCTGCTCGGAGGTCAGCCCCTCCGGGAACGTGATGGCATGCTGCACCTGACGGCCGGAGGACAGGGTGTCGATGGCCTCGCCGATGCTGGCATGGGCCTTGAAGGTGTACTCGCCGGCCTTGAGCGCCTTGCCGGAGAAGCGGGCGGCCCATTCGAACAGGGCGGTGTGGGTGATCACGCCCTCGCGGCTCAGCGCTTCGGCGATCTCGGAGGTGCCGCTGCGCGGCGGGATGACCACCACCTTGTCGGCGGGCAGCGGCCCCGGCTCCTTGGTCTGACGCTCGAACAGGGTCACGCCGATCATCACCGCGATGGCCAGCACCACGGAGGCGGTGAGCAGGCCGGAGATACGGGCGAGCAAGCCGCCGCGCTCACGGACCGGACGGTCGGGCGGCGGCGGCGCGGCGGTGGGCTTGATCGCCTCGCTCGGGCTGCGCGGCGACAAACGGTTGGGCAGGGCCGGCTCGTCGGACGGGATCGGCGTGGGCGCCGGATTCTGACGTTTGCGGAAGAACATGGACATCCTGTTCGGGCCTTTAGGCCCCCTCCCCGGCCTGTTTCGGTCGTGGAGTGTTCTCGGGCTACGCCGTGCGGGCCATTAGGGGGCAAGCTTAAACAGTTTTGTGGCAAAATGCAGGATCAGAAAGTGATCCCCCCTCCTTTCGCGAGCGACACGTTCTCTGCCTGTTCTAAAACATGTTGATGATATGTGAAGCTCTCGACATCATTACGCGAATAAGTTTTGCTGAACATATCGTTTAGCCCGCTTCAGTCTCTTCAAACGCTCACCCCTCATGTCCATTAGATCGAATACAATTTTAGTTATGTGTCTATTAGTGTTAATTTGACGCCAAGTCGTCGCATTACCGGTCTTTCCAACACCAGCTGCACATAGGTCAATAAACTCGTCAGCCGCCGAAAAATCGAAGCCGTCGTAATGCTCAGAATTTTTTACTTTACTTGCGACGGAACGAATTGTCCCATTGTCTTCTGAATTCAGCCAATCGCCGCCTCGGAAAATCGCCCAATATTTTCGTGTAGCATACCGAAGATGGGGTATTACTCCACGACCACCCTTTTGGCCAAAGTTTAAGATAGAGCAATCAGCCCCATGGTCGCCAAAAATGACAGGCTTCTCTTTTACCAATCCGAGATCAGCCAATTTTTCCCAAATAACGAATTCATTTCGAATGATTATGCATTCGCTGTTTTTAGCAGCAGGATTTTTAGTCGGATAGGATGTTGCGGATACGATAATATTTCGCCATTCACCTAATGATTGAATGACACGCACCGCCTCTGAGATAACGATTACTGCGTCTTCTATTACATCCAATGCCGTGTCGTTACAGTCTAGAACAATGAGTGCATTCTTAGGTGAAATCCCAACTATATTGATAATATCATATATTTGCTTATGAATATCTTTATCTTGCGTATTGCCGATCGGAACCCGTATCGCGAGAGGGGTTCTTAGTATCGAGAATATTTTTTGACAGCCTAATCTCTCGCTAGAATTGCTCGTAAGGCTAAGTACTGGTGAGCAATATGCACCTTTTCGATGAGCTATCGTAAACAACTCCGGCATCCACTCGTGCGCTTTCATTCTGCCCAAGGGATCTAGCAACTGACTCACATCAAGCAGAGACAATCTCGATGGCCAATATTTTGCAACACGTCGTGCCGTTAAATGGATGGCCTCATCCGGTGTAATCACTCGCTTACGACTTGGATCTCGCTCTATGATGGGGGGGGCTATAAAATGCGGTAGGAACCGGTCCATAACCTCTGGTGAAAGCGATGCTACTCCAATATATTCTCCACGCTTAAATCTGAGCATTGCGGAGTAAAGGATACTATCCATTTCAACCACGAGCCTGGCTCCTATTGATTACCAAAAAAAAGACTGCGGATTTTTCCCTGACCTACTTTGTCACTAAAGAGATTATATCCTCTTTCTTTACGAATTTTTCCAAATAGTAGTGCCTCATGTATCATGAGGTTCTTAGCTAACTTTGAAACTGACTCAGCAGATTTAGATAGTCTTGCAGGAGAGGTTCGCCATTTTTCTGAGGAAATAATAAGCTCCCCGGCGAAGGTATTAGCCTCGTGCTCCAAAGGTGAGTCGGAAATTGTATCAAAATCGTCGAAGAAGCCAGCATCAAGGCCTTTCGAGTGATGAAGGTGTATATGTCCAATTTCGTGAAGTAGCGTAAACCAAAAACTGTCTATCCGGTCATGCCTGATAGTTAAGGCGATGACTGGAGTGTCTTCAACGAGAAGCGCAACGCCATCAATCGCCATACCGGGAAATCCAGCCAGGATGATTACGATCAGACCTAAGTCTAGAAGTTTATCAACAGCTTGGACGGGGCCATTCGAAACAGTACTTAATGATAAGAGTTCTGAAATATAATCAAGACGCAGAAAATCGAATTTGCAGCTTAATTGCGCCCTTTGACACAACGCCCTATTTATTACTTCAGAAATCCAGATTTTCTCTTCAAAAGTTCTTGTGTTTTCAAGCCTGTTTTTGCCTGACTTGAATAAAGCTTTCGAAGAATAAGCCTTAGAACTGGTGACCACCAAATCTTTAGTAAGTTTTTCGATTTCGGCATCAGACAAATCATTTGTCCGATTCCCAAACCAATTATGCTTTCTGATGTGATTAGAAAATTTCTTGTCTAGCGCAAAATCATTATCCGTATCGGATTCTGTATTAGAAGTTGAACTTCCTGACGCTGAAATTTCAATGTTTAGTTTCTCAAGCAAACCAATGAATGTGCCAAGCTTGATCGATGAGTAAGACTCAGCTTCGTATCGCTGAATCTGTTGCTCCTTAACGCCAAGCTTATCGGCTAAATCTTTTTGAGAGAAACCTGATACAATTCTTGCGATGATTGGCAATTTACCAATATCGAAACTTGATAAATTTTTGTAGTTAAAGCTATGTTGTTTTTTAATAATCTCGAAATTTTCAATATCAGTTTTCAATCGAGCTATTGCTGAGTCTATGCCTTCCCTTTGAAGCTCTATAACTTCAGGGGCTATTCCATCTTCGAGTAAATTCAGGAGAAAACTGTTGCCGCGAGCCGCATCCAGCCGGGCGAGCTCTTTCCTCGCTCGTTGAAGCTCTCGTTCATTCAAGATTTTGGGTATCGTGCTCACTGAACGATATGAACACAACGAAATTGTTGTGTCAATCGAGCGCGTGGATAGGCCGTAGTTTCCGAGCGATCAGTCTGTGTCTTAATCCACCCGCCGCATCACCAAGCTCGCATTCGTCCCACCGAACCCGAACGAATTCGACAGCACCGTATCCACCCGCTTGCGCTTGGCCTCGTGCGGCACGAGGTCGATGGCGGTCTCGACGGAGGGATTGTCGAGGTTGAGGGTCGGGGGCAAGATGCCGTCGCGGATGGCCAGGATCGAAAAAATCGCTTCAACGGAGCCGGCGGCGCCGAGGAGGTGGCCGATCGAGGATTTGGTCGAGGACATCGAGGCCTGGGCGGCGTGGTCGCCGAGCAGGCGTTCCACGGCCTTCAGCTCCAGCTCGTCGCCCATGGGCGTCGAGGTGCCGTGGGCGTTGATGTAGTCGAGGTCGCTGGCCTGGATGCCGGCGCGCTTCACGGCGGCGCTCATGCAGCGGAAGGCGCCGTCGCCGTCCGGGGCCGGCGAGGTGATGTGGTAGGCGTCGCCGGTGAGGCCGTAGCCGATCACCTCGGCGTAGATCTTGGCGCCGCGGGCCTTGGCGTGCTCGTATTCCTCAAGGACGACAACGCCGGCGCCCTCGCCCATGACGAAGCCGTCGCGATCCTTGTCGTAGGGGCGCGAGGCGCGGGTCGGGTCGTCGTTGAAGCCGGTGGAGAGGGCGCGGCAGGCGGCGAAGCCCGCGAGCGCGAGGCGGTTGACCGGCGATTCGGCCCCGCCCGCCACCATCACGTCGGCATCGCCGAACTGGATCAGCCGGGCCGCGTCGCCGATGGCGTGGGCGCCGGTGGAGCAGGCCGTCACCACCGCGTGGTTGGGGCCTTTCAGGCCATGCGCGATCGAAATCTGGCCCGAGGCCAGATTGATGATGCGGCCGGGAATGAAGAAGGGCGAGATGCGGCGCGGGCCCTTGTCGTGCAGGGTCACCGAGGCGTCGTAGATGCCGCCGATGCCGCCGATGCCGGAGCCGACCATGACGCCGGTGGCGCACTGGTCCTCGTAGGTCGTCGGGTGCCAGTCGGCATCGTTCAGGGCCTCGCCGGCGGCCGCCATGGCGTAGACGATGAACGGATCGACCTTGCGCTGCTCCTTGGCCTCCATGAAGGCGTCGGGATTGAAGCTGCCGTCGGTGCCGTCGCCGAAGGGCACGGAACAGGCGATGCGGCAGGCCAGATCGTCGACGGGGAACGCCGTCACGACCTTGGCCGCCGACTCGCCGGCGATCAACCGGCTCCAGGTGGCTTCGACCCCGCTGGCCAGCGGCGTCACCATCCCCAAGCCCGTCACCACTACCCGACGCATCGCGCTATCCCGAACCGGTCCTGTCATCACAACGAATGGCGTGCGGGGCCCGGATCGGCCCCGCGCACGCGCGATCCGTGGCCTTAAGCGGAGTTCTTCTCGAGGAACTTCACCGCGTCGCCGACCGTCTGGATGGTCTCGGCGGCATCGTCGGGGATCTCGACGTTGAACTCTTCCTCGAACGCCATCACGAGCTCGACGGTGTCGAGGCTGTCGGCGCCGAGATCATCGATGAAGTTCGCGCCCTCGACCACCTTCTCCGGCTCCACGCCGAGGTGCTCGACAACGATCTTCTTCACGCGCTCAGCGATATCGCTCATCGGTCTTGGTCCTTAGCTCTTCAAGGTCGTGATGGTGCAAGGATCTTTGTGTGAAGAGTCTTGCTGGTGGAGGTCTTGTTCTGGGAGGTCTTGTTTTTAAAGGTGCCGTGGCCGCCGTCCCGTCTCGGGACTGACTGTCGGATGGAGCGGCCGGTGTGATCGATCGCGCGTTTCGGTCAAGTCACCGGACTTGTCCAGTCGGTGACCCGTGATTTTCCAACCTCCGCAACACGCTGAATCGGCACCCCCCTCGCACGGCAGCCGGGGTGTTAACACAGGGTTCCGACGCTGGCGAGGGGCGGTTCACAACCCGTTCATCGGTGTGGCCTTTTCGAGCCGGTCCCCGAAATTATCCCCTGTGCGGTGCAGCAGAAACCGTCCTCCTCCCCCTTGTGGGGAGGGGCCAGGGGTGGGGCTGCGCCGGTGCCCCCCCACAAGGTGGAAGAGAGTAGAGAGGCGCCCGGCCTCAATACATCGCCATGCCGCCGTTCACGTGCAGCGTCTGGCCGGTGACGTAGGCGGCCTCGTCGGAGGCGAGGTAGATCGCGGCCGCGGCGATGTCGGTGCCGGTGCCGAGGCGGCCCATGGGCACGCGGGTGAGGATGCCGTCGCGCTGCTTGTCGTTCAGCGCGTCGGTCATCGGCGAGGTGATGAAGCCCGGCGCGATGCAGTTGACCGTCAGGTTGCGGGTGGCGACCTCGGCGGCCAGCGCCTTGGTCATGCCGACGAGGCCGGCCTTGGCGGCGGCGTAGTTGACCTGCCCCGGATTGCCGGTGGCGCCCACCACCGAGCCGATGTTCACGATGCGGCCGTGGCGGCGCTTCATCATGCCCTTCACCGCCGCCCGCGACAGCCGGAACGCCGCCGACAGGTTGACGGCGATGACCGCATCCCACTCGTCGTCCTTCATGCGGAGCACGAGGTTGTCGCGGGTGATGCCGGCGTTGTTGACCAGGATGTCGAGGCCGCCGAGGGCCGCTTCGGCAGCCGGGATCAACGCCTCGACCGAGGCCTTGTCGGAGAGATCGCACGGCACGAGGTGGACGCGCTCGCCCCCGAGTTCGGCCGCGAAGGCTTCCAGGGCCGGCTGGCGGGTGCCCGAAATGGCGAGCGTGGCGCCCTGCGCGTGCAGGCCCCGCGCGATGGCGCCGCCGAGGCCGCCGGTGGCGCCGGTGACGAGGGCCTTGCGGCCGGTCAGGTCGAACATGGGCGTTCCTTGAGGTTCAGCCGAAGGCGGGAAAGGCAGCGATGTCGTCGGGCGTGCCGACCGCGCCCGCGACGGCGCCGGGCGCGATGCGCTTGACGAGGCCGGTGAGCACCTTGCCGGTGCCGATCTCGTTGAACTGGTCGATGCCGGCGGCCGCCATCGCGGCGACGCATTCGCGCCAGCGCACGGTGCCGGTGACCTGGGCCACCAGGGCCTCGCGGATCGCGGCCGGATCGGTCAGGGGGGCGGCCCGCACGTTGGCGTAGACCGGCACCACCGGGCTGTGCATCGCGACCTCGCCGAGCGCCTGCCGCATGGCCTCGGCGGCGGGGGCCATCAGCGAGCAGTGGAACGGGGCCGAGACGTTGAGCATGACCGCGCGCTTGATCCCGCGCGCCTGCGCCAGGGCGACGGCCCGCTCGACCGCCGCCTTCGCGCCGGAGAGCACCACCTGGCCACCGCCATTGTCGTTGGCGACCTCGCAGACCGCGCCCTCGGCGGCCTCGGCGGCGATCGCCTGGGCGATGTCGGCATCGGCGCCGATCAGCGCCGCCATGGCGCCCTCTCCCGGAGCCACGGCGCCCTGCATGGCGGTGCCGCGGATGCGCAGCAGCCGGGCGGCGTCGGCGATGGAGAAGGTACCCGCGGCGCACAAGGCCGTGTATTCGCCCAGCGAATGCCCGGCGACGCAGGCGACGTCGCGCTTCAGGTCCAGGCCGCGCTCGGCCTCCAGCACGCGCAGCGTCGCCAAGCTGGCGGCCATCAGGGCCGGCTGGGCATTGGCCGTGAGGGTGAGGTCCTCCACCGGCCCCTCGAACATCAGGCGCGAGAGCGGCTGGTTCAGGGCTTCATCGACCTCCGCGAACACGTCGCGGGCCTGGTGGAAGTGCTCGGCCAGCGCTCGCCCCATGCCGACGGCCTGACTGCCCTGGCCGGGGAAGATGCAAGCGCGCGCCATGTGATCTCCTCGTCGTCGGGCCAGGATTGCCCGGCCCGGATAGCCCAAACCGGAAGGGCGGCGCAGTCGCACCGCCCGCCACCTGTGTCAACATGGCACCGCAGCGAGGCGGGCGGGTGTCAGCCCTGGTTGAAGAAGTCGACCGTGCCAGAATCGAGGCTGTAGGACGCCCCGACGATGCGCAGCTTGCCGGCCCTCAGCGGATCGAGCAGCGACGGCTCTGAGGCGCTGCGCAGGCGCTCCACCACCCGGTTGACGTTGGCCCGCACGCAGTTCTCGGTGAAATCGCCCGGCACGTCGCGCTGCGACAGCACCGCCGGCACAATCGGCTCGATCATCCGGCCGATGGAGCCCGGGAAGACGGTGTTGTTCTTGACGACGTCGATGGCGGCCTCGACGGCGCCGCAGCGGCTGTGGCCCATCACCAGCACCAGCGGCACGCCGAGTTGCGAGACGCCATACTCGATCGAGCCGAGGGCCGCGGTGTCGACGCAGTTGCCGGCATTGCGCACGATGAACAGCTCGCCGAGGCCGCGCCCGAACAGGATTTCGGGTGAGACGCGCGAATCGGAGCAGCTCACCAGCACTACGAACGGCGTCTGCCCCAGCGCGATCTCGATCCGGCGCTCGCGGCCCTGCACCGACCGGACCGGACTGTCGGTCTGGTAGAGCCGGTTGCCCTCCTTCAGGGCCTCCAGCGCCTGATCGGCGGTCAGGGTCGTCTTCTTCGAGGACGGGACCGCCGCGAGACTGAGATTCGGCAGCGCCGTCGCGGCAAAGCACGCGGCCCCGAGAGCGCAGCCGCAGCCGAGAAGGCCGCGGCGGGTGAGATGTGCAGTCATGGTCGGTTCGTCCCCCGGCCGCGCCGGTTCTTCGCCGCGACTCGTCTCCTCTATAACCGGTCAACGCGGAGGGTCCCTGAGGCGTTATGCGGGAGATGGCGATGGGATTGCCGGGGATCGATGAACGTGGGCAATGGGATAGGCTGACCCTGCCGCTTGTTGCCCGGCGCCAAGGGGTGTATGCATCGGGCTCAGCCCAGAAATTCCGTCCGAGGAAGGAGCCGTCCGCCATGGCTCGCGTCACCGTTGAAGACTGCATCGACAAGGTCGAGAACCGCTTCGAGCTGGTTCTGCTGGCCAGCCACCGGGCGCGCCTGCTCGCTGCCGGCGCCCCGCTGACCATCGATCGCGACCGCGACAAGAATCCCGTCTGCGCCCTGCGCGAGATCGGCGACGAGACGATCACGGCGGATGACCTGAAGGAACAGCTCATCCACTCGATGCAGAAATATGTCGAGGTCGACGAGCCGGAGGCCGAGACCGTGCCGCTGCTGTCGAGCTCGCCGGCCGCCGCCGCCGTCGCCCCGCCCTCGTCGAGCGACGACGGCGCGGTGCAGTTCGATCGCATGAGCGAGGAAGACCTGCTGCGCGGCCTCGAGAACCTAGCGCCGCCCACCGAGACGGACGAAGAGGCCGAGTAGGCCTCCTACCTTCGCGACGACGCGACGAGAACCCGGCCTTCGCGCCGGGTTTTTTCATGCTGGGATCGGGGCGGGAGAATCGCTTTTCCTACGGTGGGCCCCGGAATTTCCGCGGATGCGACGCCGTGGGGCTGGCGTGGACGCGTGCGATGCGGGACACATCGGGAAGCGGCATCCGCTGCCGGATGCGTTGCGTTGCGGAAGGGTCTCCCGGCGGATGATGCGCCAATACGAGCTTGTCGAGCGGGTCAAGCGCTACAATCCCGCCGCGAACGAGGCCCTGCTCAACCGCGCCTACGTCTATGCCATGCGCGCGCACGGAACCCAGAAGCGAGCCTCCGGCGATCCCTTCTTCGCCCATCCGCTCGAAGTCGCCGCCATCCTGACCGACCTCCGGCTCGATGACGCCACCATCGTGGCGGCCGTGCTGCACGACACCGTCGAGGACACCGCCGCGACCCTGGACGAGATCCGCGAGATCTTCAGCCCGGAAATCGGGGCGCTGGTCGATGGCCTGACCAAGCTGAAGCGCCTCGACCTCGTCTCCAAGCGGGCGGCGCAGGGTGAGAACTTCCGCAAGCTGCTGCTGGCGGTCGCGGCCGATGTGCGCGTGCTTCTGGTCAAGCTCGCCGACCGCCTGCACAACATGCGCACGCTGCACCACATGCGCGTCGACAAGCGCGAGCGCATCGCCCAGGAGACCCTCGACATCTACGCCCCGCTCGCCGGCCGCATGGGCATGCAGGAGCTGCGCGAGGAACTCGAGGATCTGGCGCTTCGCAATCTGAAGCCGGAGATCTACGCCACCATCGCGCAGCGCCTCGCCGACCTCTCGGCCAAATCGGAACGGCTGGTCGAGAGCATCGAGCACGATCTGACGGCGAAGCTCGCGGCCCAGGGCATCAAGGCGGTGGTCACCGGCCGGCAGAAGCGGCCCTACTCGATCTCGGCCAAGATGGAGCGCAAATCGGTCGCCTTCGAGCAATTGTCCGACATCTTCGGCTTCCGGGTCGTGGTCGAGACCCTGGCCGATTGCTACGGGGCGCTCGGCGTCGTCCACACCAGCTGGCCGATGGTGCCGGGCCGGTACAAGGATTACATCTCGACGCCGAAGCAGAACGATTACCGCTCGATCCACACCACGGTGATCGGCCCGAAGAGTCAGCGCGTCGAGCTGCAGATCCGCACCGCCGCCATGGACGAGATCGCCGAATACGGCATCGCCGCCCATGCCCATTACAAGGAGAGCGGCGGCAAGGACGAGATCGGCGGAGGTCATCCCCGCCTCGCCACCGAGAGCGGCGCCTACCAATGGTTGCGCCGGACCATCGAGCTGCTGGCCGAGGGCGACAGCCCGGAGGAGTTTCTGGAGCACACCAAGCTCGAACTCTTCCAGGACCAGGTGTTCTGCTTCACCCCGAAGGGCCGGCTCATCGCCCTCCCCCGGGGCGCGACCCCGATCGACTTCGCCTATGCGGTCCACACCGATGTCGGCAATTCGGCAGTCGGGGTGAAGATCAACGGCAGGATGGCGCCGCTGCTGCACGAACTGGTCAACGGCGACGAGGTCGAGATCGCGCGCTCGGACGGCGCCGCGCCGCCGGCGGCCTGGGAATCCCTGGTGGTCACCGGCAAGGCGCGCTCGGCCATCCGCCGGGCCACGCGCTCGGCGGTGCGGCGCCAATATGCGGGCCTCGGCCGCCAGATTCTCGACCGGGCCTTCGAGCGCGCCGCCAAGAGCTTCTCCGAGGACAAGCTGCGGGGGGCGCTGCCGCGCCTCGCCCGGCAGAGCCTGGAGGACGTGTTCGCCGCCGTCGGCCGGGGCGAGATGTTCTCCGGCGACGTGGTGCGCGCGGTCTATCCCGACCACAAGGACGAGCGCCGCGGGGCGCCCGCGCCCCTGCCGCAGCCGACCTCCGGCGACGGCGCCGGCCGCCTGAGTCTCGCCAAGGACCAGACCATGCGGCTGACCTTCCCGGAGGGTCGCGCCGCCGAGCACGGACGCGCGGACGGCATTCCAATCCGCGGCCTCGACGGCGACCTGCCGGTGAGCTTCGCGCCCAATGGCGGCGCCGTGCCGGGCGACCGCATCGTCGGCATTCTCACGCCCGGCATCGGGGTGACGATCTACCCGATCCAGTCCGCCGCCCTGGCCGATTTCGACAACGAGCCCGACCGCTGGCTCGACGTGCGCTGGGATGTGGAGGCTGGGGCCAGCGAGCGCTTCCCGGCGCGCCTCGCCCTGCAATCGATCAACGAGCCTGGCGTTCTCGCCCAGATCGCTCAGGTCATCGCCGACCACGATGGCAACATCGACAATGTCTCGATGAAGCGGAAGACCCAGGATTTCACGCAGATCATCATCGACCTGTCGGTCTGGGACCTGAAGCACCTCAACGCGATCATCGCTGAACTGCGCGGCAAGCGCACGGTGAACAAGGTCGAACGGGTGAACGGCTGACGGCGTGCCCGGGGCGGCCTGTTCGGCTATGGTGCTGCATCCGTTCGGTGATTCAGGACGGATCAGCCTGGGCCTCGGGGTCGTGACGGGGCGCAGCACAGCGCCCCCAATGCCCGGGGCTAAGATCGATTGATATTTGCAGTTGCATGCCAAAGTGGTGTTCAACAGGAAGATTTGACTTTTTGTCGCCGCAGGATTTAAACAAACATAGGTATTTCAGGCGTTATATCTGAGCTGAGAGGCCGTTCGGCGTTTTTCGCCCTGCTTTGGTCTGCCGGCGCCCAAGATCAAGTCCGCGCATGAATTCCTTCGCCTGAGAATATCTAACGGACTTTGTTACCTTATTTCTTGCAACATTTCTCTATTAAATGGACCGGTTCATGAGCGCACAACAGCGCAGCGCGCTATTCATCGATGGCGCAAACCTCTACGCGGCGACCAAGGCTCTGGGTTTCGATATCGATTATCGCCGGTTGCTGAAGGAATTCCAGTCCCGCGATAATCTCCTTCGGGCATTCTACTACACGGCGATCGTCGAAGACCAGGAATACTCGTCGATCCGCCCGCTGATCGATTGGCTCGACTATAACGGTTTCCGGGTCGTCACCAAGCCCGCGAAGGAATTTGTCGACTCGATGGGTCGGCGCAAGGTGAAGGGCAATATGGACATCGAGCTGGCGATCGATGCCCTCGAGCTCGCCCCACGAATCGACCACATGGTGCTGTTCTCCGGCGACGGCGATTTCCGCTCCCTGGTGGAAGCCATGCAGCGGCGCGGCGTGCGCGTGACGGTGGTCAGCACCATCCAGACGCAGCCGGCCATGATCGCCGACGACCTGCGCCGGCAGGCCGACGAGTTCGTGGACCTCGCCCAGCTCATTCCGCGGATCGGCCGCGATCCCGGCGAACGCACCGGGGGGCGCGCGCCGGACAGCCGCAATCCCGACGTCAGAAGCCAGGATAGCCGAAGCCAGGATAGCCGAAGCCAGGACAATCGTGGATCGGGCGATACCGGCACCCGCTCGCGCGGCGAAACCCCGGAGCGCTCGGCGCGCCCGGTCCCGGCTGCGGCCCTGGAAAGCCGCTACGGCATTCGGCAGAGCGACGAACCGGTGGAGTCTTAGAGCCTCAGGCCGAGCCATCGTGCGAAAGACGAAAGGCCGGGCGTCTCGCGACGCCCGGCCTTTTCGCATCTTTCATCGATTCGGGTGGACGCAAGCCTCGCCCCGGAGATCCTAGCCCTTGTCGCGCATGATGCGGGCGCGGTCGCGCTGCCAGTCGCGCTCCTTCGAGGCCTCGCGCTTGTCGTGCAGCTTCTTGCCTCGGCCGAGCCCGAGTTCGATCTTCGCCCGTCCCTGCTCGTTGAAGTAGATCTTCAGCGGCACCACGGTGAAGCCCTCGCGCTGGGTCGCACCGATCAGCTTGTTGATCTGCTTGCGATGCAGCAACAGCCGGCGCGGACGCTTGGTCTCGTGGTTGAAGCGGTTCGCCTCGACGTATTCGGGGATGTAGGCGTTGAACAGCATCAGATCGGTGCCGGACGGACCGGCATAGGCCTCGCCGATCGTCGCCTTGCCCTTGCGCAGGGATTTCACCTCGGTTCCCGTCAGCGCGAGCCCGGCCTCCAGGGTATCGGTGATCTCGTAATGGTAGCGGGCGGCGCGGTTGTCGGCGACGACGCGGCGGTTCGATTCAGGTTTGGGAGCCATCACAACGTCGGGTCAGGCCGGTCGCAGAGTCGCGACCGGGCCGAGGAATATGGTTCGTCGTCGCCGATTTGCCAGATGGTTCAGGCGTCGAGCAGGCCCGCATGGCGCAGGGCGGCATCCACGAGCGCCTTCGTCTCGTCGCCGACCGGGAGGAGCGGCAACCGCACCTCGTCGGTCATCAGGCCGAGCCGCGCCAGGGCGTACTTCGCCGGCGACGGGTTCGGCTCGACGAACATGCTGGCATGGAGCGGCATCAGACGGTCCTGGATCTGCAGCGCCTTGGCGTAATCGCCACCGAGCGTCGCGTCCTGGAGGTCGGCGCAGAGCCGGGGCGCCACGTTGGACACCACCGAGATGCAGCCGCAGCCGCCCTGGGCGTTGAAGCCGAGCGCCGTCGCATCTTCGCCGGACAGCTGGATGAAATCCTCGCCCATGGCCTGGCGCTGAAGGCTGACCCGGTCGAGCTTGGCCGTGGCATCCTTCACGCCGGCGATGTTCTTGAGTTCGTACAGGCGCGCCATCGTCTCGACGCTCATGTCGACGATGGAGCGCCCGGGAATGTTGTAGAGGATGATCGGGATGCCGATGGCATCGTTGACGGCCTTGAAATGCGCGTAGAGCCCGGCCTGGGTCGGCTTGTTGTAATAGGGCGTCACCACCAGCACCGCGTCGGCCCCGGCCTTCTCGGCGTGGCGGGCGCGGGACACCGCCTCGGCGGTGGAATTGGAGCCGGCGCCGGCGATCACGGGCACGCGGCCGGCCGCTTCCTCGATGCAGATCTCGACCACGCGGTCGTGCTCGGCATGGCTCAGGGTCGGGCTCTCGCCGGTGGTGCCGGTGGGAACGAGCCCGTGGATGCCCTCCGCGATCTGCCAGTTCACGAACTTGCGGAAAGCGGCCTCGTCGAAGGCCCCGTCCTTGAACGGGGTCACGAGCGCGGTCATCGCGCCCCGGAGGCGTCGGGTGGAGGTCTCGGTCATCCTGGCGTTCCCAGCCGTCGGTCTTGTCATGGCCGGTGTTCCGGCAGCGGCACCGCGTGTCGCGGACGGGCAGACATAGGCGCTCGCCCGCACCGGCGCAAACGCTGCTTTGCCGGGGTTAATGCCTTCTTAATGCCCTCTGGGTGAGCTTGATGGTCTGTCCACGGTGATGGGACTGGAAGAACCATGGTGTTCTCGACGCAGCGCGCAGCCCTGATGCTGGCCCTCAGCCTGGCTTCGGCCGGCGCCCTCGCGGCCTCTGCCGGGCCGGACGGGGAGCCGAGCCTGCGGCCGGCGAGCGATGCGGTGGCGCCCTCCGCCGCCCTGCCGGACGCCAAGATCCCCGATCCGGTCGCGGCCGACGCCCTCAAGATCGACGCGAAGGCGCCGGAGGCCGCCCCGAGCCAGGCCCTCCCGGCCGCCGCCAAGGCCTACGCGTCGGCCGACCCCGAGGCCGGCATCGCATTTCCGCTCCCCGATGCGGCGGTCTCCCCCGTCGCCCCGATCCCCGAGGTGCCGGACCCGGCCCGCGCCGCCCAGGTGGCGCCGGATATCGACCTGCCGGCCCTGCGGCAGGCCATCGATGCCTACCGCAAGGGCCGCGTCTCCGAGGGCGACCGCCTGCGCGACGGCTTCAAGGACCCGGCCGCCCGCGCGCTCCTCGAATGGGTGGCGATCCGGGCGGGAGCCGGCATCGGCTTCGAGCGCACGGTGTCGTTCACCCGCCTCCATCCCGACTGGCCGGCCGGCCCGCTGCTCCGGCGCCGGGCCGAGGAGGCCCTGCTGACCGAGCGCCGCAATGCCGCGACCGTTCGGGCGTTCTTTGCCGCAGCGAAGCCCGCGAGTGCGCCGGGCAAGTTCGCCCTGGCGCTCGCCTTCAAGGCCGACGGGCTGGACGAGGACGCGGCCGCGCTGGTGCGCGACCTGTGGCGGTCCGAGACCTTCGGCCGGAACCTCGAGACCAAGGTGGTCGACGCCTTTCCGACGGTGCTGACCCGAATCGATCACCGCTACCGGATGGAGCGCGCGCTCCTGAAGGAGGATTACGACACCGCCGGGCGCGCCGCGGCTTTGGCCGGCGGCAGCTACGCCACCCTGGTGCGCGCCCGCCGCGCAGTGGAGGACAAGAGTTCGTCCGCGCCCGCCGCCCTCAACGCGGTGCCGCCGTCGCTGCGCAGCGATTCATCCTACATCCTGTCACGGGCCCAGTACCTGCGCCGCCATGACAAGTTCGCGGAGGCGGCCGCGATGCTGGCGACCGCGCCGACCAACGGGGATGTCCTCGTCGACGGCGACGAGTGGTGGGTCGAGCGCCGGATCGTGGCCCGCAAGCTGATCGATACCAACGACCCCGCGGGTGCCTACGCGGTCGCCCGCGCTCCCTGCGCCCGCACGGTGGAGAAGCGCATCGAGGCCGCGTTCCACGCCGGCTGGATCGCCCTGCGCTTCCAGGACGACGCCGCCAAGGCGGCCGGGCACTTCGCCGAAGCGGCCGAGATCGCCGAGACCCCGATCTCGCTCGCCCGCGTCGCCTATTGGCAGGGTCGCGCGGCCGAGGCCCTGGGACAGGCCGAGGCCGCCAAGACCTTCTACGAGCGGGCCGCCCTGCAGCCGATCGCCTATTACGGGCAGTTGGCGCGCACCAAGCTCGGGCGTTCCAGCCTGTCGCTGCGCAGCATTCCCAGCCTCGACGCCAAGCAGCAGGGCGCCTTCGACCAGCGCCTCTACGTGCGCGCCCTGAAGATGCTGGAAGCCGCGGCGATCCGCGATCTCGCGCTGCCCCTCTACATCGACGCGGCCAATCGCCTGACCGATGCCGCCGAACTCGAAGCGCTGGGCAACATCGCGGCCGAGCAGCGCAACTCCCGCGCCCTCGTGGCCATCGGCAAGGCCGCGGTTCAGCGCGGCCTGCCCCTGGACGCCCACGCCTATCCGACCATCGGCATTCCGAACTACGAGGCCTCCGCCGCCGTGCCCCTGGTGGAGAAGGCGATGGTCTTCGCCATCGCCCGCCAGGAGAGCCAGTTCGACCCGCAGGCGCAATCGAGCGTCGGCGCCCGCGGCCTGATGCAGATGATGCCGGCGACCGCCCAGCGCACGGCGCGCCGCGTCAGCGCCAGCTTCGACCAGGACCGCCTGACCAGCGACCCGGCCTACAACGCCCGACTCGGCCAGGCCCATCTCGGCGAGCTGATGGAGGATTGGCGCGGCTCGTACATCCTGGCCTTCGCCTCCTACAATGCCGGCGGCGGCAACGTGAAGAAGTGGATCGACGCCTACGGCGACCCGCGCAAGGGCGGCGTCGACCCCATCGACTGGGTCGAGCGCATCCCCTTCACCGAGACCCGCAACTACGTCCAGCGGGTGATGGAGAACCTGCAGGTCTATCGTAACCGGCTCGACGGCAAGAGCGCGCTCCTGATCGACGGCGACCTCCAGCGCGGGGCGCGCTGACTCGACGGGGACCGCCAGCGCGGGGCGCGCTGACCCGGCGCCGCCCGACATGGTCAGCGAGGCCCCGCCGCGCTAGGTGGCAGGATCTCAGCCGCCTGCCCCGGACATGCCGTGACCGATTCCACCGAAACCCGAACCGTCCTCCCCGAAGCGGTTACCGCCGAAGCCGCTGCCCCCGAACCCGCTGCTCGCAATGTCATCACGGCCGCAATCCTGGTCATCGGGGACGAGATCCTGTCCGGGCGGACCAAGGACAAGAACATCGGCACCATCGCCGATTACTGCACGGCCATCGGCATCGACCTGAAGGAGGTGCGGATCGTTCCCGACGAGGCCGACCGCATCGTCGCCGCCCTCGACGCGCTCCGGCACGCCTACACCTACGTCTTCACCACCGGCGGCATCGGCCCGACCCACGACGACATCACCGCCGATTGCGTGGCCGCCGCCTTCGGGGTGACGATCGACATCGACCCGCGCGCCAAGGCGATGCTGCTGGAGCGCCACAAGCCGGAAGACCTCAACGAGGCGCGTCTGCGCATGGCCCGCATCCCGGCCGGCGCCGACCTGATCGCCAATCCGATTTCGAAAGCGCCGGGCTTCCGCATCGGCAACGTCTTCGTCATGGCGGGCGTGCCGGCGATCATGCAGGCGATGCTCGACACGATCGGCCCGACCCTCGACACCGGCGCAAGGGTGCTGTCGGAAACCATCGAGGCCGGCAACATGCCCGAGGGCACCTATGCGGGCGGCCTCGCCGCTATCGCCAAGGCGCACGGGGCTGTCTCCATCGGGTCGTATCCGTCGATGACGCAGACCGGGTTCGCCAACCGCATCGTGGTGCGGGGCAAGGACGCCGAGGCCGTCGCGCGGGCGAAGGCCGAGATCGTGGCGCTGCTCGCCACCTTGCGGATTTGACGCGACCGCCCGAACCCGGGCCGCCGTGACCCGCTTGCATCAATGCGACCTGTGGAGCGGACACGATGGCGAAGCAGACGGAGAACGAGGATGCCGAACAAGCGGAGAGCGTGGCCGAGAGCGGCCGGCCGGACGCCTTCGTCCTGCACGAGGTCATCCGCCGCGAGGGCGACGAGGAGTTGCGGCGGCGTGGCGGCGCGCTGCTGATCTCGGCCCTCGCGGCCGGCCTCTCGATGGGCTTTTCGCTGATCGTGCCCGGGGTGCTCCAGGCGCATCTGCCGGAGGCTCCCTGGGCCAGCCTGATCACGAGCCTCGGCTACGCCACAGGCTTCCTCATCGTGGTGCTCGGGCGCCAGCGGCTCTTCACCGAGAACACGCTGACGCCGATCCTTCCGCTCCTGCACGATCGAAGCCGGACGACCCTGCGGCGGGTGCTGCGCCTGTGGGGCATCGTGCTCTTCGGCAACATCGTCGGCACGGCGGCGATCGCGGCGGTGCTCGCCTTCTCGGACGCCTTCGAACCCGGCCTCCATGCCGCCTTCACGCAGATCAGCCATCACGCGCTGGCCTCGGCCTTCGCCACCACGGTGATCAAGGCGGGGTTCGCCGGGTGGCTCATCGCCCTGATGGTCTGGATGCTGCCCGCGACCGGTTCGGCGGCGGTGTTCGTCGTCATCCTGATCACGTGGCTGGTCTCGATGTGCGGCCTCAGCCACATCGTCGCCGGATCGGTGGATACGTTCTACCTCGTCTTCACCGGCGAGGCCTCGATGGTCGACTATGTTTGGCGCTTCTTCCTGCCGACGCTGATCGGCAACGTCTTCGGCGGCACGGCCCTGGTGGCGGTGCTCAATTTCGGCCAGGTCGCTCCGGAGGTCGAGGCCCAGAAGGAATCGGACGGCGAGGCGTGAGCCGGGCTCAGCCCGCGGAATCCGCCCGGCCCCGGACGTAGCCGTGCGAGATCAGGCGGTCCCGCCGCAGGGTTCGCCGCTCGGCCTCGCACAGATCCGTCAGGGCATCGGCCACGGCGCGGTGCAGGGCCAGGATCGCATCGCCGCCAGCCTCCTCCAGGTAAGCGGACACGATGGCCTCCGCCGGAGCCGCCCACTCGGACAGGGTGTTGGGACGAGGCTGCATCGCGGATCCTGATTGAGAACAGATCAGGAACATGATCCGACCCGCCAGGGTGGGTCAACCGGGATTCGCAGGTTTTCCCCGAGGTCGGTTCGAAAGGCGCCGCCACAGAACGATGTGTCGGCGCGGGATCGTTAAGAAACGCACGCGCTTTCCGCAGCGCGCACGCGTTGATTCTTATGCGCGCACGAGCCGGTTTCAGGCTCGCACGAGCCCCTTTCCTTTAACGGCCGCCGCGAGGGCTTTGAGGTTCCGGTTGAGATCGGCGATCTCGTTCAGCGCGATCGTCTTGTGGCCGTCCTTCACCGCGCGCTCGATGTCGCTCACCTGGTCGGTGGCGATGCGCTTCAGTTCGGCGGCGAGCTGGTCCCGTGTCATCGTCGCTCCTGTCACGGCTGGAGGGGTGCCGGATCGATCTAGCGCAACGTGCTTAACCGGCCGTTGTCGGATCCGGCATCGCACCGCCTCGCGCATCGTCCCACATTCTCCGATCCGCGAAGTCCGGGCGTAGAAATTCGGTACGGCCTGAGACGCTTCCGAGGGGGGTGTGTCTTGCGGGGCATAGTCGAGATGAACAACCGAGGATAGCTTGGCCAACAACTCTCCGACCCTGGGACAGACACCCCGATGATCTCAAAATTCCTCCTGGCCGGCGTTGCTTCGCTCGTCGCCCTCGGCGCGGCCAACGCTGCTGACCTTCCGCGCCGCGAAGTGGCGCCGGTCTTCACCCCGATCCCGGTCTTTACCTGGACCGGCATCTATGTGGGAACGCACAGCTCCTACACCTTCAGCGACAGCCAGAACATCCGGACGCTGGGCAACAACGACAACACTGCCAGGAACGTCGCTCTCGGCCGCCGCGCGCCGAACTTCAAGGCCGAGCAGGACGGCATCGGCAATATCGGCGGTGGCATCGGCTACAACTATCAGCTCACCCCGGGCTCCGGCTTCGTCATCGGCGCCGAGGCCGACGTGACCTGGACGGATATCGGCAAGCGCCGCGACTATCTCGGCCCGGCCATCGCGCAGAACAACTTCATCCCGGATCCGAGCAGCTACCGGAACCGCCTGAACTACCTCGGCACCGTGCAGGGCCGCCTCGGCTACGCCTTCGACCGGTTCCTGGTCTACGGGACCGGCGGCTTCGCCTACGGCGAGGTCAAGTATCAGGCCGACTTCTTCAACACGGCCGGCCAGCTCGCCTATTTCGGCCGCTACAAGGGCATGGAGACGGGCTACGTCTACGGCGGCGGCGTCGAGTACGCGATCCCCACCGACAGCTTCCTGAACCGCTTCAACTTCATCGGCGGTCTCATCGGCGCCAGCGCCATCACGCTGAAGGCCGAGTACCTGCGCTACGACCTCGGCAGCCGCAACGTGCTGGTGAACAACACCGGTCTGGGTGCGCCCGCCACCGGCTCGTACACCTCGCGCTTCAACACCGAGGGCAACCTCATCAAGGCCGGCTTCAACTACAAATTCGGCTCGTACTAGGATCATTCGGTCCGGCGGCCCTGCGGGGTCGCCGGACCGGGACGTCCCGGACGAGAAAAGCCCCGCTCTCGCGAGCGGGGCTTTTTGCTGTTCGGTGCCGGATCGCCCGCGTCGGTGACGGGGTCGGGTCAGGTCCGCCAGGGGTGGGCAGGCAGTTCCGTCGATCCGATCGAGCTGGCACCGGCCAGCGCCACCGCGTGGTCGTTCTCGACGGTGGAGCCGCTGACGCCGATGGCGCCGGACATCTCACCGTCCTTGTCGACGATCGGGATGCCGCCCGGGAAGGTGATGAGCCCGTCGTTCGAGTGCTCGATGCCGTAAAGCGGCCCGCCCGGCTGCGAGAGCTGGCCGATCTGGCCGGTCATCATGCCGAAGAACACGGAGGTCTTGGCCTTCTTGTGCGAAATATCGATGGAGCCGACCCAGGCGCCGTCCATCCGGTAGAACGCCTTCAGGTTTCCACCCGAATCAACCACGGCGATGCACATCTGTGTGCCGAGCTCGACGGCCTTGGCGCGCGCTGCCTCGATAGCCTTGTGCGCGTCTTCGATGGTCACGTGCATGATCGGATCTCCCTGAATACCTAGTCGTGGTGTCGTGTCATGCGAGAGCGTGACACGCTGATCTTGTAGATTTTCAGCAACGCTTGCCGATGACGGCGGTCTGCTAACGGACGAGGGCCCGATTCGGTGCCCTGGCATCCCCAGAACCCTCGCCAAACAAAAGGGCCGCCCCCGAAGAGGCGGCCAAGGTGCGGGTTAGTTCGTCTGGTCGCTCGCGTGTCAGCTCGCCGACATCGCGTTGGCCTTCTCGATCAGTGCCTCGGCCATGCGGATGGAGGCGATGTCGATCAGGCGGCCATCAAGGGACACGGCGCCCTTGCCGGCCTTGGCGGCGTCTTCCATGGCCGCCAGGATGCGGCGGGCCTTGTCGACTTCGGCGGCCGACGGGGTGAACACCTCGTTGGCGAGATCGATCTGCGAGGGGTGGATCGCCCACTTGCCCTCGAAGCCGAGCGCGGCGCAGCGGCGGGCGGCGGAGGTGTAGCCGTCCGGATCGGAGAAGTCGCCGAAGGGGCCGTCGATGGGACGCAGGCCGTAGGCGCGGCAGGCGACCATCATGCGGGCCTGGGCGAACAGCCACGGGTCCTGCCAATGGGTCTCGCGGTTGCCGGACTCGTCCTTATCGGTCAGGACCGAGTAGTCCTTGTTGACGCCGCCGATGACGGTCGAGCGGGCGCGGGTCGAAGCGGCGTAATCGGCGACGCCGAACGACATGGCTTCGAGGCGCTTCGATGAGGTCGCGATCGCCTCGACGTTGGCCATGCCGAGCGCGGTCTCGATCAGGACCTCGAAGCCGATCTTCTTCTCGCGCTTCTTGGCCTGCTCGATCTGCGTCACCATCACGTCGATGGCGTAGACGTCGGCCGGCACTCCGACCTTGGGGATCAGGATCATGTCGAGGCGCGGGCAGGCCTCAACGATGTCGACCACGTCGCGGTACATGTAGTGGGTGTCGAGACCGTTGATGCGGATCATCATGGTCTTGTTGCCCCAGTCGATCTCGTTGAGCGCCTGGATGATGTTCTTGCGGGCCTGCTCCTTGTCGTCCGGAGCGACCGCGTCCTCGAGATCGAGGAAGATCACGTCGGCCTTCGAGGTGGCGGACTTTTCCATGAAGGTCGGGTTGGAGCCCGGAACGGCGAGCTCCGAACGGTGAAGGCGCGGGGTGGCCTGCTGGATCAGGGTGAAGCTCATTGGGATTCCTTCCTGTTGGGAGTGTTCTGGTCGTTCATGAGACCCGACGGTCGGGCCACCATACCGGTCCGGATGCGCCTGAGCGCAAGCCCGAGGGCCTGGGGCGGCCCTCGGTTTCCTGACAGCATCCTCACCCCGTCGCACCGAAGCCGACGGCGATGCAGTTGATCGAGAGCAGCAAGGCGGATTTCACCGCCTCGCGCTGGTCCTCGTCCTCTTCCGAGCGGAAGCGGCGGAGGAGTTCCACCTGCTCGCGGCTGACCTGGTTGATCGTCGGCAGGCGCCCGTTGAGGCGATCGCGGAACAGGGGGAAGCGCTCCGCCAGTTCGCTGCCGCCGCTGACCCGCAGGGCCATCTCGCGGGTCAGGGCGTATTCGGCCTCGATCAGCGGGAAGATGCTGTTGCGCGCCCCCTCGTCGGGGACGAGGCTCGCGTAATCGCGGGCGATCTCCAGATCGACCATCAGCAGCGTCTTCTCGACCTCGTCGAGGATGAGCCGGAACGGCTTCGATTCGGCAAACAGGCGCTTCAGCTGAGCCTCGCCCTGCTGACCGCGCACGTCGAGGAAGCTTTTCAGGCCCGAACCGACGCCGTACCAGCCCGTGATGACGTGGCGGTTCTGCGACCAGGCGAACACCCACGGGATGGCGCGCAGGTCGGAGAGCGAGCGGGCGCCGAAGCGGCGGGCCGGGCGCGAGCCGATGTTGAGAAGCGCGATCTCGTCGAGGGGGCTCGCGGCACCGAAATAGGTCACCAGATCGGGGTGCTGGATCAGGTTGACGTAGGCCGCGCGCGAGGCGCCGGACAGCGCCTCCAGGCAGTCGTCGAATTCATTGCGGGGGATCTTGGCGGCCTCGCGCTCCGACTTCAAAGCGTGCTCGAACACCGAGGAGGCCAGAAGCTCCATCTGGTAGGCGGCGGTGCCCCGGTTGGCGTATTTGAACGAGACCACCTCGCCCTGCTCGGTGGTGCGGAAGCGGCCGTTGATCGAGCCGGGCGGCTGGGCCGCGATGGCCCGCGCGGTCGGGGCGCCGCCACGGCTGACCGAGCCACCGCGGCCGTGGAAGAACGCGATCGGCACGCCGGAGGCCTTGCCGAGCTGGGTCAGCTTGTCCTGCGCCTTGTACAGCTCCCAGTTCGAGGCGACGAAGCCCCCGTCCTTGTTCGAATCCGAGTAGCCGATCATCACCTCCTGCACGCCGCCCTGCCAGCGGGTGGAGCGGCGCACGACCGGGATCGAGAACAGCTCCTTCATGATCGCCGGTGCGGCGCGCAGATCGTCGATGGTCTCGAACAGGGGCACCACCGGCAGGCAGCAGATCTCGGTGCCGGCGGCGTCGAGGAAGTTGCCGGCCTCCTTGGCCAGCAGATAGGCGCCGAGGATGTCCTGCACCGAGCGGGTCATCGACAGGATGAACGAGCCGAAGGCCTCGCGGTCGAGCTGCTCGCGCATCTCGCCGACCAGCGCGAAGGTCTCCAGGGTCTCGCGGGCGTCGTCCGGCAGGTCTTCGAAGCTGCGCTCGCCCGTGCGCGGCTTGGCCAGCTCGTCGATGAGCCACTTCTTCCACTCGGGAGAATCGACGTCGGGCGGGGTGCGGTTCTGCCCGTTCGACTGAACCCACAGGGCCTGCAGGGTCTTCGTGGTGCGGGTGGTGTTCTCGCGCAGGTCGAGGCGGACGGTGGAGAATCGGAAGATCTCGACCATGCGGCGCACCGGGCGCACCAGGTCGACCGCCAGCGACGCGCATTTCGCGTCGGCGAGGCCCTGTTCCAGAATGCGCAGGTCGTTGATGAGGGCGTCGGCGCTCGGATAATCGGGTCCGGTCGAGCGCTGGCCCTTGTTGCGCAGGATCGTCGCCTCGAGCTTGCGCAGGATGCAGGTGAGGAACTGGCGATAGGCCTCGCCCGGGTTGCGGTTGGCGATGGCGCGGCCGTCACCGCTCTCGGCGAGCATCTGCGCCAGCTCGGTCTTGAAGGTCGGGGGCACCGGCAGCGAGCGTTCGGTAAGGGACAGCGTCCGTCCGAGCGCGGTGACGCCGTCACGGTAGCGCCGCAGGGAGGCGAGCGCGTTGCGCTGCAGGGTGGTGCGGGTGACCGAGGAGGTGACGTAGGGATTGCCGTCGCGGTCGCCGCCGATCCAGGAGCCGAACTGGAAGAAGGCCGGCACCTCGAACTTCTCGTCGGGGTAATACTGCGCCAGGCTCTCCTCCAGGGAGTAGAGCACTTCGGGCAGCATCTCGAACAGCGTCTCGTCGAAGAAGTGCAGGCCCCAGGCGACCTCACGCTCGACGGTGGCCTTCTCCAGATGGAGTTCGCCGGTCATCCAGACGAGTTCGATCTGGTCCCGCAGCTCGTTCATCAGGCCGTTGCGCTCGCGCTCGGTCCAGCGCGGCAGTTCCAGCTCACGCAGCACCAGGTAGATGCGGCGGAACTTCTCCAGCACGGTGACGCGCTTGCCCTCGGTGGGATGCGCGGTGATCGTCGGGCGGATGCGCAGGTCCTTGAGCAGCGCGTGGATCTCCGGCGCCTTGATGCCGTTCGCCGCCGCGTCGGCCAGGACGGCGCTGAAGCTGCCGCTCAGCGCCTCGCGGCCCTTGGTGCGCTCCACCTGCCGGCGCCGGCGCATGGCGGCGTTCTGCTCGGCGATCGAGAGAAGCTGAAACCAGATGCCCTGCACCTGCAGCGCGCGGGCCAGCAGTTCGGGCGAGAATTCCGAGATGTTGGCGCGGCCGTGCAGCACGTCCTCAAGCTCGGGCTCATGGCGGCGCGCCACAGCCAGGAGAGCATGGAACAGGATGTCGAGCGCTTCCTTCGACGAGGTGCCCGTGATCACGGGCGGCGCGAAGGTGAGGTCGACGGCTCCGACCGGGGCGTGAAGGGTATCCGTCATCGAAGGCCACCTCGAGGGGAGTATCAGCCGATTGACCGCGACGGAGGCGGGCAATGGATTGGTGTGTTGCAGCCGCCGGGCTCATGCGATCGGCGATCAGGACGATCAAGCTTCGGGCCTGGAAGCGCGACGGACCCCCTCCCCCTCTGCGGGAGAGGGTGCCTGCGGAGCAGGCGGGAGAGGAGGCGACCGCTTCGCGGATGGCCTACCGCTCTCCCGGTCGCTCCGCGACCACCCTCCCCCACGGATGGGAGAGGGTTTTCGATCTCACGCGGCCAGCTTGCGCATCACCTGCGCCACCGTGGAACCGAACTCGCCGGGGCTCGGAGCGACGGTCAGTCCGTAGGAGCGCATGATCTCGGCCTTCTCGGCGGCGGAATCGCCGGTCGCCGAGATGATCGCGCCGGCATGGCCCATGCGGCGGCCCTTCGGGGCGGTAAGGCCGGCGACGAAGCCGATGACCGGCTTCGTCATGTTCTCCTTGATCCAGGCCGAGGCCTCGGCTTCCTGCGGGCCGCCGATCTCACCGATCATCAGAACCGCCTTGGTCTCCGGGTCCTGCTCGAACAGGGCGAGATGGTCGAGGAAGGACGAGCCGTTGATCGGGTCGCCGCCGATGCCCACCGAGGTGGTGATGCCGATGCCCTCTTCCATCATCTGGGCGGCCGCCTCGTACCCGAGGGTGCCCGAGCGCGAAATCACCCCGACATTGCCCTTGAGGTAGATGTGGCCGGGCATGATGCCGAGCATCGACTTGCCGGGCGAGATGATGCCGGCACAGTTCGGGCCGACCACCATGGTGCGCCGATCCTTGGGGTAGCGGCGCAGATACCGCTTCACCCGCATCATGTCCTGGGCCGGGATGCCATCGGTGATCGAGCAGATCAGCGCGAGGCCGGCATCGGCGCCTTCCATGATGGCATCGGCCGCGAAGGGCGGGGCCACGAAGGTGATGGAGGTGGTGGCGCCGGTCGCCTCGACGGCCTCCTTGACGGTGTTGAACACCGGCACGCCCAGATGGGTCTTGCCACCCTTGCCCGGGGTGACGCCGCCGACGACGTTGGAGCCGTACTCCATCATCTCCTTGGCGTGGAAGGTGCCCTTGTCGCCCGTGATGCCCTGGATGAGGATCGGGGTCTTCTCGTCGATCAGAATGCTCATGACGTATCCTCCCCTCTCTTAGCGGTTGTTCTTGGCGGCGGCGCAGGCCTCGACGGCCTTGGCGGCGGCGTCGGACAGGCTGTTGGCGGTGATGAGATCGAGGCCGCTCTCGGCCAGGATCTTCTGGCCGGCCTCGACATTGGTGCCGGCGAGCCGGACGATCAGAGGCACGTCGATCTTCACCTCGCGCGCCGCCTGGATCACGCCCTGGGCGACCCAGTCGCAGCGATTGATGCCGGCGAAGATGTTGACGAGGATCGCCTTCACGTTGCGATCCGACAGGACGAGGCGGAAGGCCGTGGCGACCCGGTCCGGCGAGGCGCCGCCGCCGACATCGAGGAAGTTCGCGGGCTCGCCGCCGGCATGCTTGATCATATCCATGGTGGCCATGGCCAGACCGGCACCGTTGACGATGCAGCCGATTTCACCCTCGAGGCCGATATAGGAGAGGTTGTGCTCGGCGGCCTGGGCCTCGCGCGGGTCGCCCTGCGAGGGATCGTGCATGTCGGCGATGTTGCGCCGGCGGAACATGGCGTTGTCGTCGAAGGACATCTTGGCGTCGAGGGCCAGCACCCGATCGTCCTTGGTGACGACGAGGGGGTTGATCTCCAGCATGGTGCCGTCGCAATCGCGGAACGCCCGGTAGGCGTTCATGATCGTCTTCACGGCGGCCGAGACCTGCTTGATGTTGAGACCGAGCTGGAAGGCGATCTCGCGGGCCTGGAACTGCTGCAGGCCGACGGCGGGCTCGACCACCACCTGGATCAGCGCCTCCGGCTCGTTGGCGGCGATCTCCTCGATGTCCATGCCGCCGCGCTGGGAGGCGATGACCCGGACGCGCTCGGCCTTCCGGTCGAGGACGTAGCCGAGGTAGAGTTCGCGCTCGAACGGGTCGGCGGTCTCGACATAGACGCGCTGGACGGGCTTGCCCTCGGGCCCCGTCTGGAGCGTCACCAGGCGCTTGCCGAGGAGGTCCTTGGCGGCGTCGCGAACCTCGTTGTAGGTCCGGCACAGCTTGATGCCGCCGGCCTTGCCGCGGGCACCGGCATGGATCTGCGCCTTGACGGCCCAGAACGATCCGCCGAGCTCGGTGGCGGCATAGACCGCCTGATCGGCGCTGAAGGCGACGGCGCCCTTTGGAACGGCGACACCGAAGCCGGCAAGCAGTTCCTTGGCCTGGTACTCGTGCACGTCCATCAGCGTTCTCCTCGGCGTTTCTTCGTTGGCCCGACTGTCTCGTAAATTTCACTTCACGGAAAGTGCTTGGCCGTTTATATTTTTTTACATTGGCGTTCACTCTGCCTTGAGGGGCGGTGAACTGTATTCAGTTTGCACAAGAGCTGCCCCGATGGCGTCGGGAGCAGCTCTTGATATCGCCGATCGTCCGGTTTGTCTTGGCCCGATGCCTTGCGGCTTAGCCTGGGGGTTTAACCGCCCCAGTTGACCCGAGGCGTCAGTTCACCTTGGCCTTGACGATCTCGTAGATGGACTCGTTCAGCGGACCGGCCGAGCCCATCAGGGTTTCCAGCTCGCGCAGGCGCTCGTCGGCGAAGGCCCGGTCGTCGAGGCCCTTGGCGTTGACGTAGACGTTGAGGGCGGCACTGCGCAGGCCCGCATGGGCGGAGAGCACCGCCACGCCGGCATCCGAGATGACGTTGAGGTTGCCCTTGTCGGCCACGATCTGGGCGAGGTCGATGACCTTGCGGCAGGCGCGGCAGCATTCGAGCGGCACGTCGGTGGCGACCTTGAGGGCGGCCTGGATCGTGTCCGCCCGCGCGGCCTTTTCTTCGTCGGTGGTCTTGGGAAGCCCGTAGGCGCCCATCACCGCGTCGAAGGCGGCGACATCGTCGGCGATCATGCCGGTGAGTTCGGCGCGCAGGGCCTCGGACTTGCCGAGGATGTCCTTCAGCTCACCCTCGACCTCGACGTACTTCTTCTTCCCGATGGTGAGGTTGCACACCATGCTGAGGAGGGCGGCGCCCATGGCGCCCGAGATGGCGGCGGCACCACCCCCGCCGGGGGTGGGCGCCGAACTCGCGAGACCGTCAAGGAAGGTCTGGATCGTCTCGTGCGCGGGATTTTCCTTCTCGGCCATGGCGATCAGGCCATCTTCTTGGCGAGGGCGTAGATCGCCTCGGCGTCCAGCACCTGCTCGGTGTTGTCGAAGAGCTGGCCGACGCAGGCGCGGTGCAGCTTGAGCTTCAGGCCGCCGATGCCGAGGGCGCCGAACACCTTCTTGCCGTGCCGGTCCTTGCCCTTGTCCATGGCCTCGATGCCGCCGAAGCCGAGGGGTGGCTGAGCGTTGTAATCGGCCACGAACTCGATGCTGGCCTCGTCCTTCCAGGCATCCTCGGGCAGCAGCTCGAGGCCGATGGCGCCGGCGGAGAACACGAGGTTCTGGCCCTTGACGATCTGGGCGCGCGAGGCGGCGTCGGGCGTCTCGGCGGCCTTGATGCTCACCTTGAAGCGGGTGTTGATCTGGTCGGCGGCGGCCTGAGCCTTGTCGAGCGACCGACCGCACAGGATGACCTCGGCGCCTTCCTGGGCGAGGAGCGCGGCCGAGCGCATGCCGACCGGGCCGGTGCCGGCGAGCACGACGGCCTTCTTGCCCTGGAGCGAACCGGCGGCCTTCTGGACCAGCGCGACGCCGGCGGCGGCGGTGGTGTTGGAGCCGTTGGAATCGAGCATGATCGACACGCGGAAGGGGCCGAAGAAGCGCTTCTTCACCGCCTCGAACACGGCCTCGCCGGCCGCCATGCTGCCGCCGCCGACGAAGATCGCCGTCGACTTCTTCTCGGAGCCGCCGCGGGTGTAGATCGTGCCGTCGACCAGGGCGCCGACATTTTCCGGGGTGACGTTGCCGTAGCCGGTAATGTGGTCGGCGCCGCCATCGTAGCCCACCACCACGTCGAACACGCTCGGAACGGCGTCGGTATCGAATTGGAACAGAAGCTTCTTCATTTGGCGTCCTCTCGCCCGCGTCTCGGCGCGGCTGGCGTTCGTGTTGGTATGTCCGTTCGGCGGCACGTCCCGCGCTGTCAATCCAGGGCGCCGACGTCGAGCCCGGAATGCAGAGTCGCCGAGGTCACCGACTGGAATACCACCTGTGTTCTGGGATTCCGGGTTCCACTTCGCGGCCCCGGAATGACGATCGGTTCTTATGGATGCGCAGTTCGGTCCTCGACCACGTCGAGGTCAGGTTAGACCACGTTCTGCGGCTTGCCCGCCACGAAAGCCTCGACATTGTCGACGAGCTGGTCGGCGAGGATCTGCATGGCCTCCTTGCTGGCCCAGGCCACGTGCGGCGTGACGATGAGGTTGGGCAGGTCGAGCTCGCACAGGATGTTGCCGTTCTTCGGCGGCTCGGTCATCACCACATCGAAGCCGGCGCCGCCGATGGTGCCCGCCTTCAGGGCCTCGGCCAGAGCCTCTTCGTCCACGAGGCCGCCGCGCGCGGTGTTGATGAGAAGCGCATGCTTCTTCATCTTCGCGAGCTGTTCGCGCCCGATCATGTTGCGGGTCTCGGGCGTCAGCGGCGCGTGCAGCGTAATGACGTCGGACTCGCGCAGGATCGTCTCGAAATCGACGAGGCCCTCCTGGGGGAACACGTCGTAGGCGATGACCGTCATGCCGAGGGCTTCGGCCCGCTTGGCGATGGACTTGCCGAGGGCGCCGTAGCCGACGATGCCCAGGGTCGAGCCGGCGATGTCGTGGATCGGGTAGTCGAAGTAGCAGAACTGGGTCGATTTCGCCCAATCGCCCCGGCGCACCGAGTTGGCATAGGGCACGATGGCCCGGCGCAGCGCGAACATCAGGCCGATGACGTGCTCGGGCACGGTGTTGAAGGCATAGCCGCGGATGTTGACGACGGTGATGCCCTGGGCCTTGGTGGCCTCCTTGTCGACCACGTCGGTTCCGGTGGCGGCGACCGCGATCAACTTGAGGTCGGGAAGCTGCTTCAGGGTGTCGGCCCGCATCGGGACCTTGTTGATCAGGGCGATCTCGGCGCCCTTCAAGCGCTCGACGATCTCTTCCGGCGTCCAGGTCGACTCGTACTCGACGTACTCGTGCGGGAAGTTGAATTCACGGACCTTGGCGTCCAGGGACTCGCGGTCGAGGAACACGATCTTCTTCGTCATGGAATCCTCTGGCCGATCCGGCCAAGTCTCGGATAGGGCGCGTCACCGCTTGGGCACGTCACCGATAGGGTCGCGGGTGTGACCGGGATGGGCGAACCCATCCCGGTCGCGTGTCGGGCTTCGAGAAGCTCAGGCCTTGTGGAGCGGGTTCTCGCGCAGGTAGCTCGACGCGGCGGCGACGCCGGAGCCGGGCTGGACCTTCATGCCATGGTCGAGCATCGACATCTCGGCACCCGCGATGGCACCCAGCAGCGACAGCTCGTTCATGTCACCGACGTGGCCGATGCGGAACACCTTGCCGGCCACCTGGCTCAGACCGGCGCCCAGCGCCAGGTTGTAGCGCACGTAGGCGTGCTTGATGATCGCGGCGGCGTCGACGCCCTCCGGCACCAGGATGGCGGTGACCGTGTCGGAGTTCCACTTGGGCTCCTTGGCGCAGGTCTTCAGGCCCCAGGCCGCCACGGCCTGGCGGGTCGCCTCACCGAGCACGTGGTGGCGGTGATAGACGTTCTCCAGGCCTTCCTCGTTGAGGCAGGCCAGGGCCTCGCGCAGGCCGTAGAGCAGCGGCAGCGACGGGGTGTAGGGGAAGTAGCCCGACGGGTTCTGCTTCTGGTGGTCGGCCCAGTCGAAGTACACGTGCGCGAGGCGGTCGTTCTGGCCCGACGAGGTGTCGGCGGCCTTGAGCGCCTTCTGGCTGACGCAGATCACGCCGAGGCCGGCGGGGAGCATCAGGCCCTTCTGCGAGCCGGCGATGGCGCAATCGACCTTCCACTCGTCCATCTTGAAGGGGAGCGAGCCGATCGAGGACACGCCGTCGACGAACAGCAGGGCCGGGTGGCCGGCGGCGTCGATCGCCTTGCGCACGGCGCCGATATCGCTGGTGACGCCGGTCGCCGTCTCGTTATGGACGACCATGACGGCCTTGATCTCGTGGTTCTTGTCGGCGCGCAGGGCCTCGCCGATCCGCTCCGGGCTCGCACCCGTGCCCCACTCCTCGTCCTGGACGATGACTTCCAGGCCGAGGCGCTGGGCCATGTCGATCCAGAGGTGGCTGAACTGGCCGAAGCGGGCGGCCAGGACCTTGTCGCCGCGCGACAGGGTGTTCGACAGGGCGGATTCCCAGATGCCGGTGCCGGAGGCCGGGAACAGGAAGATGGTGCCCTCGGTCGAACCGTAGACGGCCTTCGTGTCCTGGAAGAGCGGCTTGGTCAGCGAGGGGAAGTCCACCGAACGGTGATCCTCGGACTGCACCATCATCGCGCGCATCACGCGATCCGGGATGTTCGTCGGGCCCGGGACGAACAGGTGGTTCCGGCCGGGACGTCGCGTTGCCGCCATGATGTTTCTCCGCTTTCTCTTCGTCTCCGCAGGCATTCACCTGCGGCATGCAAGGTTCTGGATGGTTTGAACGAACCGCGCGGCTCTGTCCCGAGACGTCCGGGACTAGGCCGACGCGGCCGCCGATGTGCCGGATTGTGGGACGAGCCCGCCGGCGTTCGGGACCCGGTCGCGCGCCGTGCGGACGGATGAGCCGGCCGGAGTTCGACCTCCGACATCCTCCGTCCCGCGCGCCACCGAATGCCTCACGCCTCTTCTCCATGGGCCGGGTCGCACGCTGGATATGCGCGCGCCGCTGGGCCGTTTCAGCGTCGTCGTCCCCGGGAACGGCACCCTTGATTTGCCTCGATGGGCTCCGGCCATGCGTTTTCGAACGCCGCCCGGTGGGGCACCTTGCGGAGGACTATGCCCGCCTTCGCGGGGAAAGGAAAACCCGAAATACTTACTTCCAAATCAAAATTTTTTTCGTGGAAGAAGGGCTTACGTCGCGTTGCGGTACCCTCGCCGACGCACGGGTCGGCGTCATCAAACTGATACGGGAATCCGGTTTGGCTCGCCACATCTGAGGCTGTCCCGGAGGCGAGCGTGGGCGAAGATACCGAGACGACCCGCGTCCGGACCTTGTTTCTGTCGGACATGCATCTCGGCACCAAGGGCTGTCAGGCCGATCTGTTGCTCGAATTCCTGCGCGATTACGATGCGGACGAGATCTATCTTGTTGGGGACATCGTCGACGGCTGGCAGCTCAAGTCGGGCTGGTACTGGCCCCAGAGCCACAACGACGTGGTGCAGAAGTTGATGCGCAAGGTGCGCAAGGGCTCCACCCTGGTCTACGTGCCGGGCAACCACGACGAATTCCTGCGCGACTACATCGGCATGACCTTCGGGGGCATCGAGGTCGCCGACCAGCGCCTGCATGTGGCCGCCGACGGCAAGCGCTACCTCGTCATCCACGGCGACCAGTTCGACATGGTGGTGCGCCACGCCAAGTGGCTCGCCTTCCTGGGCGACGGCGCCTACACCTTCGCGCTGTTCATCAACACCTACGTCAACACCGCGCGCCGGCGCCTCGGACTCGCCTACTGGTCGCTCTCGGCCTGGGCCAAGCTCAAGGTGAAGAATGCGGTCAACTTCATCGGCAAGTTCGAGGAATTGCTGAGCGCCGAAGCCCGGCGCGTTGGGGCTGACGGGGTCATCTGCGGCCACATCCATCACGCCGCCAACCGCCAGATCAACGGGCTGACCTACCTGAACACCGGCGACTGGGTCGAATCCTGCACCGCCATCGTCGAGCATTACGACGGCACCATGGAGGTGTTGCACTACCCGAGCCTGCTGCGCGCCCGCGCCGCCCGCGCCGATCTGGTCGGGCATCCCCGCCCCGACGGAGCCCGGGCCGTCGCGTGAGACTCCTCATCGCCACGGATGCCTGGCACCCGCAGGTCAATGGCGTCGTCCGCTCCCTGGAGAACATGGCGGCGGCCGGCGCGGCTTTCGGCTTCGAGACCGTGTTCCTGACGCATCAGGACTTCGCCTCCGTGCCGCTGCCCGGATATCGGGAGATCCGGCTGGCCTACGCCACCAAGCGCCACGTCGCGCGGCTGTGGGACGATCTGCGCCCGACCCATGTGCATATCTCGACCGAGGGCACGGTCGGCTACGCCACCCGCCGCTACTGCCTCGCCCATTGCCGGCCGTTCACCACGAGCTATCACACCCGCTTCCCCGAATACCTCTCCGCGCGCGCGCCCGTGCCGGAGGCCTGGAGCTACGCCTGGCTGCGCCGGTTCCACGGAGCCTCGAACGGCACGATGGTGTCGACCCCCTCCCTGGAACGCGACCTCGACGCGCGCGGCTTCACCAAGCTGATGCGCTGGACGCGCGGCGTCGACACCGACCTGTTCCAGCCCCGGCCGACGAATGCGCCGGAACCGGCCGATCTCGCCGGGCTGCCCCGACCGATCTTCCTCTCGGTCGGTCGCCTCGCGGTCGAGAAGAACCTGGAGGCCTTCCTGCGCCTCGACCTGCCCGGCACCAAGGTCGTGATCGGGGACGGTCCGGATCGGGCGCGCCTCGCCGCCATCGATCCGGGCGCGCGCTTCCTCGGGACCCGGACCGGCGCCGACCTCGCCGCCCTCTATGCCGGCGCCGACGTCTTCGTCTTCCCGAGCCTAACCGACACCTTCGGCATCGTGCTCCTCGAAGCCCTGGCCTGCGGGGTGCCGGTGGCCGCCTATCCGGTGACGGGGCCCCTCGACGTCATCGGCGGTTCCGGCGCCGGCATCCTCGACCACGATCTGCGGGCAGCGGCTATGGCGGCCCTGGACCTGCCGCGGGCGCGGTGCCGCGCGGAGGCCCTGCGCTATACGTGGGCGGAGAGCGCGCGCCAGTTCTACGACAACATCGCCGTCGCGCACGGCACCGTACCGGCGCGCCGGCCAGCCCTGGAAACTCAGGCGGAAGCGGCGATCCATCTCGGTTGAGGCGTGGACGGGTTGCCGTGGCCGGGCTAGGGACGGGCCAACAGGCCCCCTGTGCACGGATCTTGCCGCGATGCCGCCGTTCGACCCGCTTCTGGCGGCGACCTATCCAGCCGTGATCGGATGCGACGAGGTGGGGCGCGGGGCCTTGTGCGGCCCCGTCGTGGTCGCGGCCGTGTGGTTTCGGCCCGACGCCCTCCCCCCCGACCTCCTGGCACGCCTCGACGACAGCAAGCGCCTGAAGGCGGCCGAACGGGAGGCGTTGACGCCGCTGATCCGCCGCCATGCCCGCGTCGCCGTGGCCGCGGGCTCCCGCGCCCTCGTGGATCGCATCAATGTCCGCGGCGCCACCCTCGACGCCATGCGGCGGGCCGTCCTGGCCCTGCAACTCGATGCGCCGGTCTGGGTCGACGGCCGCGACCCGGTTCCGGGCCTCGCCTTGCCCTGCCGCGCCTTGCCCTGCCGCGCCGTCGTTGGAGGCGACCGGCTCGTGCCGCAGATCGCCGCCGCCTCGATCGTCGCCAAGACCCTGCGCGATGCGCTAATGCGGCGCCTCGCCGGGCGCTATCCGGATTACGGCTGGGCCAGCAATGTCGGCTACGGCACCCGCACGCACCTGGCGGGGCTGGCGGCTGTCGGCCGCTCGCCGCATCACCGCCTCAGCTTCACCCGTGCCTACGATCTCAGAACAGGGACAGCTGGTCGGTCGGCACCCTGAACAGGTCGGTGCGCAGGCGGCGGCGCTCTTCGGGATAACCGAGACGCTGCCGGGCGAGGCGCATGCGGTCGCGGATCAGGTCGGCATAGGCGCCGGTGCCGGTCATGCGGGTGCCGAAGGCGGCGTCGTAGGCCTTGCCACCCCGGGCCTGCCGGACGAGCGACATCACGTGCCGGCGCCGCCCCGGGTAATGCTCGGCGAACCAGTCGTCGACCAGGGCATCGAGTTCGAGGGGCAGCCGCAGCAGGACATGGCTCGCCTCGATGGCCCCGAGGGCGCGCGCCCGGGTCAGGATCGCCTCGACCTCGTGATCGTTCAGCGACGGGATGATCGGTGCCGCAATCACCATCACGGGAATGCCGGCTTCGCTCAGCCGGCCGATCGCTTCCAGGCGCTTCTCCGGATGCGGGGCGCGCGGTTCCAGGCGGCGCGCCAGCTCCGGATCCAGGGTGGTGACCGACACCGCGACCTTCACGAGCCCGTCCCGCGCCATCTCGGCCAGGAGGTCGATGTCGCGCAGGACGAGGTTCGACTTCGTGACGATGCCGACCGGGTGGCGGAAACGGGCCAGGATTTCGAGCACCGAGCGGGTCAGGCGATGCTCGCGCTCGATCGGCTGGTAGGGATCGGTGGCGGTCCCGAGGGCGATGGTGGCCGGGCGATAGTTTGCAGCCGACAGTTCCCGCTCCAGCAGGACGGCCGCATTCGCCTTCTGAAATAGCTTGGTCTCGAAATCGAGGCCGGGCGAGAGTCCGACATAGGCGTGGTTCGGACGGGCGAAGCAGTAGACGCAGCCGTGCTCGCAGCCCCGATAGGGGTTGATCGAGCGATCGAACGAGATGTCGGGCGAGGTGTTGCGGGTGATCAGGGTGCGCGCTTGCTCCGGCAGGACCTCGGTGCGCAGAGGCGCCGGTGCATCGCGATCCGGCCAGCCATCCGCGAAGGCCTCCCGCCCCGTCGACTCGAAGCGGCTGCCCGGATTGGCCGTGGCGCCCCGGCCGCGGCGGCCCGACGGCAGGGGCGTGGTCTCGGCGAGACGCCGGGGCGCGCTCTCCGTCACCGTGAGATCGGCCGTTCGCGTGTTCCGCATCCGCTCCAGTATTCCCGTTGCCCGGACGAGAACATAACACGAACGAATAGGTACGTCCCAGGGAACTCGCGAGGCCGTCTGGTCCGAGGCCAGCATTCCTCCCCCCCTGCACGCGCCTCCGTTGTGTGAGATGGCCCATCAGAGACGTTGAAATTTGGCCTCACGCAAAAATGCGGTATGCGCGCGCATGATTTCGGCACTGATCTCCATCACGCGGCCCAACGACCCGGAAGCGATCGATCGGCTGGCCGACACCCTTGGCGCTCTGGTGGCGGGTGTGGCGGCGGGCCTCGTCGGCGATGCGGTGATCATCGTGGCCGGTGCGAACCCGGCGATCGAGACGGTCGCGGAGGCGACGGGCGCCAAGGTGGTCCTGCGCGGACGCGGCGCGTCGCCGTGGTCGGCCGGCGCCAGAGCGGCGCGGCGGGACTGGGTGCTCTGCCTCGAAGCCGGCGATGTCCCGGCGGAGGGCTGGATCCGCCTGCTCGACCGCTTCATCGGCACCGCCCGACCGGAGGTGTCCCTGGCGCGCCTGCGCCGTCCGCATACCGGCCTGCCCTCCCGGCTCGCCGCGCGGGGCGAGAGCGTCATCGGCGTGACCGCGCCGCGACCGGGCGATCTCGTACGCCGGGACCGGCTGCTGTCGGGGCCGAAATTCGCGCGGCGGCTCAAGGTCCGCCGGGTTCCGGCCCGTCTCGAGCGATCATGAGGTGAGCGAGGGCGCCTAAAGGCGCTCGTTCCAGCCCGGCGTGTAGCGGATCACCCGTCCGGATTTCATGATTACCAGAAAGCTTTTCGGCACGCCGGAGGCGGGACAGTCGAACAGTTCGATGCGCATCCCGATTCGCGCGTCGGCGCCATTCGACATGTCGTGGATCAAACAGGTGAGACGGGTTCCGTCATCGAAGACAGCCGTCGCCTGCTCGGCCATCTCCACCCGCTCGAATTTTCGGCGGCTGCGAAACTGATCCAGGTTCGACGCGTGCTTTGCGACCATGATGTCCCTGCAGAACCGAACGGTGACGATGCTTCCGCATGAGACGGCGCGGCGCTTGCGGTACGGTTAACGACGCGTTCGAAAGCCGAAATACACCAGCCCGTCCGAAGCCGGACGATCGGCTAGACCGTGATCGACGCGCCGCGACGCAGATGCTCGTCGAGGCGCGGCATGATCTCGACGAAGTTGCAGGGGCGGTGCCGGTAATCGAGCTGGGCGGCGAGGATTCCGTCCCAGGCATCGCGGCAGGCGCCCGGCGAGCCCGGCAGCACGAAGATGTAGGTGGCCTTGGCGACGCCGGCAGTGGCGCGCGATTGCAGCGTCGAGGTCCCGATCTTGTCGTAGGAGATGCGGTGGAACACGGCCGAGAAGCCGTCCATGCGCTTTTCGAACAGTGGCTCGATCGCCTCCGGAGTCACATCGCGACCGGTGAAGCCGGTTCCGCCGGTGGTGATGACCACGTCCACCGCAGGGTCGCGGCACCAGGACTCGACCTGGTTCCGGATCGCCTCGACTTCGTCCGGCACGATGGCCCGGGCCGCCAATTCGTGACCCGCCGCCTTGAGACGCTCGACGAGGGTGTCGCCGGAGCGGTCATCCTCGGCGCCGCGGGTGTCGGACACGGTCAGGACCGCGATGGTCAGCGGGATGAAGCTGCGGGTCTTGTCCGATGCGACCATCGTGATGTGCCTTCAATCGGATGGGTGTGGAACGGCCACGAGTCTAGCCGAACCGCCTTCCTCCCGACAGCGTGGTGGACGCGGCTCAGTTACGCGCCGCGCGAAACGTGTCGCAGGACTTGGTCTGGCCGCTGCGATAGCCGGTCATGAACCAGCGCATCCGCTGCTCGGACGAGCCGTGGGTGAACGAGTCCGGCACCGCATAGCCCTGCGACTGCTTCTGCAGCTTGTCGTCGCCGATAGCGCTCGCGGCCCGCATGGCCTCCTCGATGTCGCCCGGCTCCAGGGCATTGTACTTGTCGTTCGAGTTCTTGGCCCAGACGCCGGCAAGGCAGTCGGCCATCAGCTCGACGCGCACGGAAAGCTGATTCGCCTCGGTCTTGCTCGATGCGCTCTGCTGGCGGCTCTGGACCTTGCCGAGGATGCCGAGTTCGTCCTGGACGTGGTGACCGACCTCGTGGGCGATGACGTAGGCGTAGGCGAAGTCGCCCTTTACGCCGAACTTCTGCTCCATCTCCTTGAAGAAGGAGGTGTCGAGATAGACCTTCTTGTCGAGCGGGCAGTAGAACGGACCCATGGCGGCCTGGGCCGAACCGCAGCCGCTGCGGGTGCCGCCGGTATAGAGCACCATCGCGGTCGGCCGGTACTGGCGTCCCGTCTGGTTCGGCATGATCTCTTTCCACACATCCTCGGTGTTGCCGAGGATCGCAGCGGCGAAACGGCCGCTCTCATCCGTGGGCTTGGTCTTGCGCTGGGCCTGGGTCTGCGGATCGACCTGCTCCTGGCGCGGACGCCCGCCGCCCGACATCTGCTCGGCCCCGCTGATCAGGATCGCGGGGTTGATGCCCGTGACCCATCCGATGATGGTCAGGATCACGATGGCGCCGATGCCGAGGCCGCCTGCACCACCGCCGGGGAATCCGAATCCACCACCGCCGCCACCTTCACCGCGCCGGTCCTCGACGTTGTCCGAAGAACGGAAATCTTCCCAGCGCATGATCTCGTGACACCCTGTTCGGACGCGCGGCAAGGAACACGACCGCGTGAGTTAAGTCGCAGCCCGCAAATACGGTTCCGCTTGTGCAGACGCCGTAGCGGGCTCAGGCCTTTCCGTCGAGGGCGGCCCGCAGGGTGCGGAAGTCCCGCCAGGCGAGGCGCTTCTGCAGGGGCTGCCGCAGCAGATAGGCCGGATGCAGGGTCGCCAGCGCGCGGATCTCGCGCGTCCCGACCCGGTAGGGATAGAACCGGCCCCGCGCCTTGAGGATGCCGTCCTTGGTGCCCGTGATGGTCTGGGTCGCCGGGCTTCCCAGGCACACGATCAGGTCGGGATCGGCCAGTTCGATCTGCCGCTCGATGAACGGCCGGCAGATCGCGACTTCCTGCGGGGTCGGGTTGCGATTGCCCGGCGGGCGCCACGGCACGATGTTGGTGACGTAGGCCGCCGTCCGGTCGAGGCCGATGGCGGCCATCATCCGGTCGAGGAGCTTGCCCGAGCGGCCCATGAACGGCTTGCCGACGCGATCCTCGTCGGCGCCCGGCGCCTCGCCGATGAACATCAGCTTGGCCGCCGGATTGCCGTCGGCGAAGACGAGGTTCTTGGCGGTGAACTTGAGGGGACAGCCGTCGAAGCCGGCGAGCAGCGCTTCCAGTTCCTCCAGGGTCTGCACCTCGCGAGCCCGCGCCCGGGCATCGCCGGCCGCCTCTCCGGGCTTGGCCGAGGCCGACTGGCCGAAGGTCCGGGCCGGCGGAGGCGGGGCCGCACCGCGCTCGGGCAGGTCCGCCAGGACCATGTCGGCACCGCGCAACGGGGGGCGCTGCGGGGCCGGACCGTCGCGCGTCGGGGCGAGCCGCGCGGGCGCTGCCGGCACCAGCTGGGGCGCCGCCGGCACCAGCTCGGGCGCCTCCGCTTCCGAGAAGCGGTCGTGGGGCGCCTCGTCGAGGAACAGGTCGAGTCCGGCCTCGACATGGAAATCGAGGCTGGCGATGAGATCCCGCTGTCGGTCGTCGCTCTGGCTCATCCATCCGATGTGGCGCCTCACGCGGCTGTGGACAACCGCGCATGCGACGCTGCGCACCGGCATTTGCCCCGCGCGACATCGTCACCGGGCGCCCTCTGGACCTTGGCGGCGCTTGCGTTCTCAGGTTGGAATGGGTTGAGAGTGATCGCCAGACACGTGAGCGTCCGGTCCTACGGTCGGACGTGCGAAACGCAATACGAAGGCCCGGCGGCACAGCAGGGCCTCACAGGAGGATGACGGATGGCGCTGCCCGAACGCGAGGCGATGGAGTTCGACGTGGTGATCGTGGGAGCCGGCCCGGCCGGACTCGCGACCGCCATCCGCCTCAAGCAGCTTTCCGCCGATGCCAGCATCGTGGTGGTGGAGAAGGGGTCCGAGGTCGGCGCCCATATCCTGTCGGGCGCGGTGATCGATCCCTCCGGGCTCGACAGCCTGCTGCCCGACTGGCGCACGGATGACGCGCGCCCGCTGAAGACGGCCGTGGAGCGTGACGAGTTCATGTTCCTGACCAAGAACAGCGGCGTCACCATGCCGAACCTGTTCTTCCCCAAGCTGATGTCGAACCACGGCAACTTCGTCGGGTCGCTGTCCAACGTGACGAAGTATCTCGGTGCCAAGGCCGAGGAACTCGGCGTCGAGATCTACCCGGGCTTTCCCGCCTCCGAGGTTCTGTACGACGATTCCGGGATCGTGGTGGGTGTCGCCACCGGCGACCTCGGCATCGGCAAGTCCGGCGAACCGCGCGACGACTATACCCGCGGCATGGAATTGCGGGCCAAATACACGGTCTTCGGCGAGGGGGCCCGCGGCTCCCTGACCAAGACCGTCATCGACCGCTTCAAGCTGAACGCCCACAGCGACCACCAGAAATACGGTCTGGGCGTCAAGGAACTGTGGCAGCTGGCGCCCGACAGGTTCCAGTCCGGCCTCGTCCAGCACACCATGGGGTGGCCCCTGCCGAACAAGGCCGGCGGCGGCTCCTGGCTCTATCATTTCGACGACGGCCTGCTCTCGGTCGGCTTCGTCACGCACCTGAACTACGAGAACCCGACCCTGTCGCCGTTCGACGAGTTCCAGCGCTTCAAGACCCACCCGATGATCCGCGAGACCTTCGAGGGGGCCAAGCGCATCGGCTACGGCGCCCGCGCCATCATGGAGGGCGGCTGGCAATCGGTGCCGAAGCTCGTCTTCCCGGGCGGCTGCCTCGTCGGCGACTCCGCCGGCTTCGTCAACGTGCCGCGCATCAAGGGCTCGCACAACGCGGTCCTGTCCGGCATGCAGGCGGCCGAAGCCCTGGCGCAAGCGCTGGAATCCGGGCGCCAGGGCGACGAGCTCAGCACCTACGAGCACGGCTGGCGCGACAGCGCCATCGGCCAGGACCTGAAGCGCGTGCGCAACGTCAAGCCGCTCTGGTCGAAATACGGCACCCTGATCGGCGTCGGCCTCGGCGGTCTCGACATGTGGTCGAACACCATCCTGGATGCCTCGCCCTTCGGGACGCTCAAGCACGGCAAGCCGGATCACGCCACGCTGAAGCCTCTCAGTGAGGTCAAGCCGATCGTCTACCCGAAGCCCGATGGCAAGCTGACCTTCGACCGCCTGTCTTCGGTCTACCTGTCGAACACCAACCACGAGGAGGACCAGCCGGCCCACCTCAAGGTTCGCAACCTCGAATTGCAGAAGGCGTCGGAGCACGACGTCTATGGCGGTCCATCGGCGCGCTATTGCCCGGCCGGCGTCTATGAGTGGGTCGCGGATGCGGGAGCCAGCGACGGCGTCCGCTACCAGATCAACGCCCAGAACTGCGTCCACTGCAAGACGTGCGACATCAAGGATCCCAACCAGAACATCAACTGGGAGACGCCGGAGGGACCGGGCGGACCGAACTATCCGAACATGTGATCGCGCGTCCGCCCTGCGGAAACCCACCCCGTCACGGCTTCGCGCGGCGGGGCCCGATCCCGCCGCGCGCCATCCTGCTGCCTTGCTCACGCCTTGCGAGGATGGCGCTAAGAGTCCAGTGTCCCGCCGCAATCGAGCGCGGCCGCCGACGCGGCCGGTGCGCAGGAGCCGTGATCGGTGCCCATGAACGGAAACGCCAAAACCACCCGGACGGGTCGCCGGGTTCTCTCGGCTCTCGCGATCGGCCTCGCGGTCTCGCCCGCCGCCTACGCGGCCCAACCGCGCGAATCCGCGCCGATCTCCGAGTACGAGCCCGCCGAATCGCTCGAAGGCAACTTCCTCTCGGCCTACATCGCCGGCGCTTCCAAGGACACGGCCGCCGCCGCGAGCTACTACCGCGAGGCGGTGAAGGCCGACCCGCGCAACGCCGAGCTGCTGGAGCGCGCCTTCGTGTCCCTGCTCGCCGACGGGTCCCTGCCGGACGCGTTCCGGGCGGCCGAACGCCTGACCAGCCGCGACGGCTCGAACGGCCTCGCCCAGCTCGCCCTCGGTGTCCGTCAGATCAAGGCCGGGCAGTTCGCCCAGGCCCGCCAGAACTTCGCCCGTAGCGGCCGGGGTGCCGCCGCCGACCTGACCGGCACGCTGCTGACCGCCTGGGCCTATGCCGGGGCCAATGACGGCAAGCGCGCGCTGGACACCATCAACAAACTCAAGGGCGAGCGCTACTACAACACCTTCCGGGACTTCCACGCCGGGCTGATCGCCAGCCTCGTGGGGGATCAGGCCGAGGCCGAGCGCCGGCTCAAGGCCGCCTACGACGCCGACCGCAACACCCTGCGCATCGTCGATGCCTATGCGCGCTTCGAGGCGCAGGCCGGCCGCACCGATCTGGCGATCCAGGCCTATACCGAGTTCGACAAGCTGCTGCCGCGCCACCCGATCGTGCGCGATGCCCTGACCAAGCTGAAGGAGGGCAAGCCCCTCAACCGCCTGGTCAACACCGCGCAGGAGGGCGCCGGAGAGGTGCTGTACGGGCTCGGTTCGGCGGGTTCGACGCAGGGCGACGAGCTGCCGGCGGTGGTCTACCTGCGCCTCGCCCTCTACCTCGCCCCGGAGCACGCGCTGGCCCGCCTGACCCTGGCCGACCTTCTCGACCGCATGAAGCAAACCGACCGGGCGAACGAAGCCTACGCGCAGATCCCCACCACCTCGCCGCTCCGCCTCAATGCCGACGTGCAGGTCGGCCTGAACCTCGAGCAGATGGGCAAGGGCGAGGAGGCCATCGCCCACCTCGATGCCGCCATGAAGGCGCATCCGGACGACATCGAGGTCATCACGGCCCTCGGCAATGTCCAGCGCTCGCGCAAGAAGTACGAGGAGGCCGCGGAGACCTACAGCCGCGCCATCGCGCTGATCGGCGACCGCCCGGCCTCGAATTACTGGACGACCTTCTACTTCCGCGGCACCGCCTACGAGCGGGCCAAGCAATGGCCGAAGGCCGAGGCCGACCTGAAGAAGGCGCTGGAACTCGTGCCGGCCAGCCAGCCCGGCGCCCGGGCGCAGGTGCTGAACTATCTGGCCTATTCCTGGGTCGACCAGAACTTGAACATCGACGAGGCCTTCACGATGCTGAAGCAGGCCGTCGATGCGGCTCCGCGCGACGGCATGATCATCGACAGCCTGGGCTGGGCCTATTTCCGCCTCGGCCGTTGGGACGATGCCGTGCGCGAGCTGGAGAAGGCGATCGAGCTGAAGCCCGGCGATCCCACCATCAACGATCACCTGGGCGACGCCTATTGGCGTGCCGGGCGCCGCCTGGAGGGCAAGTTCCAGTGGCAGCATGCCAAGGACCTGAACCCCGAGCCGGACGAACTCGAGAAGATCAACGCCAAGCTCAAGGACGGGCTGCCCGAGCTGGAGAAGCCGGCGGCCACGGCCGAGAACCCGCCCGAGGGCAAGGTGAACCCGGAACTGCCGAAGGGCGCCCCGGCCCCGAGCGAGCCTCCGGGCGCTGCCGACAAGAAGAGCGGCGGCTGACACGGGACGCTTGACGCGGCGCGGGTTGCGAGGCCAGACCGGCCCCGCACCCGTTCCACGCTCAAGCTCCGAGGCGCCGTGTCCCTCCTCGTCACCCGCGCTCCGGCGAAGATCAACCTGACGCTCCACGTCCTCGGCCGGAGGGCCGGCGACGGCTATCACGAGCTGGAGAGTCTGGTGGCCTTCACGGGCGCCGGCGACACCCTGACCCTGGAGCCCGGCCCCGACCTGACCCTGACGGTCACCGGGCCGACCGCTGGCCCTGCCGGCCCTCTCGACGACAACCTCGTCATCAAGGCGACCCGCAATCTGGCGCGCCTGCGCCCCGGCCTTCGCCACGGGGCCTTCCACCTGGTCAAGCGCCTTCCGGTGGCTGCCGGCATCGGCGGCGGCTCCTCCGACGCGGCGGCGGCCCTGCGCCTCCTCGGCCGCTGGAACGATCTCGCGCCCGATCATCCCGACCTGATCGCCGCCGCGCGCACCACCGGTGCCGACGTTCCCGTCTGCCTGATGCCGCGCGCCCGGATGATGCGAGGGGCGGGCGAATCGATCGGCCCGGCCCTCGACCTCACCCCCATTCCCGCAGTGCTGGTCAATCCGGGCGTTCCGGTCGAGACCGCACCGATCTTCCGGGCGCTCGGCCTCGCGGTGGGCGAGCGCTACGGCACCGATGCACATCCGGTCATCGCGGCTCGCCTGTCCCGCTCAGGCCTGCTCGAGGCAATCGGCCCCGCCCGCAACGACCTGGAGGCACCGGCCCGGACCCTCGCTCCCGTCATCGACGTGGCGTTGGCCGCCTTGCGCCAGGAACCCGGATGCCGGCTCGCCCGCATGTCGGGGTCGGGCGCCACGGTCTTCGCGCTGTTCGATCATCGCTCCGACGCGGCGCGGGCGGCCCGGCACCTGTCGGCGGCACAACCGAACTGGTGGGTCAGCGCGGCCTTTCTGCGATAAGGCCCCAGGCATCGGCGTGAGCCAGCGTATTTGCGTCCGTTTCGGCGGACTTCCTCTGTAAACTTTACGCCTAAGCAAGACTTGTCTCCGCAGGATCGCCGCGCGCAAGGAGCGGTCGATGCCCGATCACGGTCATAAGTCATGGGGGGAAGGGGAGCTTCGCGAGCTCCTCTGTCTCATGATGATCGGAACCTGCGTCTGGCTTCTCGGAACGCGACTCGGTTTCTTCACTTTCCTCGGCGAAGCGACCCGGACCTACGAGCTTCAGGACCTCCTGATGCTGTCGCTGTGCATGAGCCTGGGCCTTGTCGCGGCGAGCGTGCGCAAATCGCTGAAACTGCGCCGGGCCATGCGGGATCGCGACGGCGCCGAGGCGCAGGCCGAATCGGTGGCGCGCCATGACGCGCTGACCGGGCTCGCCAACCGGCGCCTGTTCCGCGAAACCCTTGAGGCCCGCATTCAGGGCAGTTCGGATGCGGCGGGCGTTCCGCGCATCGCCGTGATGCTGATCGACCTCGATCGCTTCAAGCCGGTCAACGACCTCCACGGCCATGCCGCCGGCGATGCCGCCCTGTGCGTGGTGGCCGACCGGCTCCGCCTTCTGCGGCCCGCCCAGGGTTTCCTCGCCCGTCTCGGCGGCGACGAATTCGCCCTCCTGGTCGATCCCGGTGACGATCTGGAGGTTCTGGCGCGCCTGGCGCAAGGGATCATCGCTTCGATCTCGCAACCGATCGCCTGGGAACAGGGGCATCTGGAGATCGGCGCCACCGTCGGGATCACGACGGCGACGGAGGAATGCCGAAGCGCGGAAGCCCTGCTGCATTCCGCCGACGTCGCGATGGATCAGGGCAAACGCGACGGCCGCGCCACCTTCCGGTTCTTCCACCTCGACATGGGCCACGCCCTCAAGGCGCGGGCACGCCTGGAGGGCGAACTGCGGGTCGGAATCGAACGCGGGGAAATCGAGCCGTTCTACCAGCCGGTGGTCTCGCTGCCCGGCCGAGACCTGATCGGCTTCGAGGTGTTGGCGCGCTGGAACCACCCGCAGCACGGAATTCTCGGACCCGACGCCTTCATCACCCTGGCCGAGGAAACCGACCAGATCGCCGAACTGACCTGGGGGCTGATGCGCAAGGCCTGCGCGGATGCGCGCCAATGGCCCGCTCACCTGCAGCTCGCGGTCAATATCTCGCCGATCCAGCTGCGGGACCCACGCCTACCCGAGCGCATCCTGGCGATCCTGACCGAGACCGGTTTCGCTCCGTACCGCCTCGAAATCGAAATCACCGAGACCGCCCTGGTCAATGACCTGGAGGCGGCGCGGACTGCTTTGACGTCACTCCAGGCCTTCGGAATCCGCGTCGCCCTCGATGATTTCGGGACCGGCTATTCCAGCCTCTATCATCTGCGCGAGCTGCGCTTCGACAAGCTCAAGATCGACCGCAGCTACGTGGAGGCGATGCGGCTCAGCAGCGAGCGGGCGAAGCTCGTCGACGCGATCATCGCCCTCGGCTCCAGCCTCGGTCTCCTGACCACCGCCGAGGGCATCGAGACCGGGTCGAGCGTCGACTGGCTCGCCGGCCAGGGCTGCACCTACGGACAGGGCTATCTGTTCGGGAAACCGCAGGACAAGGGCATCACGGACGAATTGCTGGCCCAATGGACCGACGCTGCCGGCCGAATCGTGATCGCCCCGTCCCCGATGGAAACCACGGAGAGCCGGAGCGGACGCAATCCGATCCTCAGCGCGCCTCCCGTCCCGGATCACGTCGCGGCCTGAAAGCCCAGGGGCCTGCGCCCACGGCGAAGGCTCAGTGAGCCCGCGCGATGCAGAAATCCACGACCTGGAGGAGCGCGTGCTTCATCGGGCTCGGCGGGAACGGCTTCAGGGCATCGCGCGCCCGATCCCCGTAGAGGCGCGCGCGCGCCATCGTCTCCTCCAGGGCGCCGTGTCGCCGGAGAATGGTGCGGGCGGTCTCCAGGTCGGCATCGGCCACCTCGCCGAGTTCCAGCGTGCGCTTCCAGAAGCTGCGCTCGGAGACGGTGGCGCGCCGGACCGCCAGCACGATCGGCAGGGTGATCTTGCCTTCGCGAAAATCGTCGCCGACGTTCTTGCCGAGGGTGTCGCTGGTGCCGCCGTAATCGAGCACGTCGTCGATGAGCTGGAAGGCGATGCCGAGATTCATGCCGTAGGCACGGCAGGCCGCCTGCTCCGCTTCGGCGCGGGAGGCGAGCACCGGTCCGACCTCGCAGGCGGCGGCGAACAGTTCGGCCGTCTTGGCGCTGATCACCGCGAGGTACTCGTCCTCGCTCGTCTCGGTATTCTTCGCGGCGGTCAGCTGCATCACCTCGCCCTCGGCGATGATGGTGGCTGCTGCCGACAGGATGTCGAGGGCCTTGAGGGAGCCGACCTCGACCATCATGCGGAAGGCCTGTCCGAGGAGGAAATCGCCGACCAGGACGCTCGCCTCGTTGCCCCACTTGATGCGGGCCGCGACCTTGCCGCGCCGCATGTCGCTGCCGTCGACCACGTCGTCATGCAGCAGCGTGGCGGTGTGCATGAACTCGACGCTGGCGGCGAGCTTCACGGCGCCGTCCCCGGCATAGTGGCAGAGGTCGGCGGTCGCCAGGGTGAGGATCGGACGCAAACGCTTGCCGCCCGACGAAATGAGGTGGTTGGCAACTTCCGGAATCATCTGCACGTCGGACCCGGTCCGTGACAGGATGGTCGCGTTGACGCGCTCCATGCCGCTCGACACCAGGGAGACCAGGTCGGCCAGGCTCGCCTCCGGGTCGGGGCTGCTCTCATCGATCGGAACTACGACGCCCAAGACCTCGAGACCTCCCGCTTCCCTACGCCAACGCGGCGCGATCCAATCGATCGCGTCTGTGACACCCCATCGCATGCGCCCGATGGCGCTGCAACACGCACCATGCCGCAAGCTACAGCGACAAGCTGCGCCCATGATGTCGCCCCGGATGACGATGCATGACCGAACTGATCCGCAGCAACGACATCGTTCTCATCGGCTTCGCCCAGTTGCTTCTGGAGGGCGCGTCGATCCCGGTCCTCGTGGCCGACCAGCATATGAGCCTGCTGGAAGGCTCGATCGGCGCTTTCGCCCGGCGGCTCCTGGTGCCGCACGACCATGCCCGCCAGGCGCGGCGCCTGCTCACCGATGCGGGTCTCGCCCATGAGCTTCGGGATGCCTAATCCCCTGACGCTTGCCCCGCCCGATCTCTGGCTCGGCGGCCGCCTCCGGCTGCATCAGCCTCCGCGCGGCGGACACCGGGCCGGCACCGATGCGGTGCTGCTGGCGAGCCTGATGGTGCCGGAACCGGGCACCATCGTCTGCGATGTCGGGGCCTCCACCGGGGCGGTCGGCCTCGCCGTCGCCCTGCGCCATCCCGACGCCCGGGTGGTCCTGGTCGAGCGCGAGCCCGAACTCGCCGGGCTGGCCCGGATCAACGCGGACGCGAATGGACTCGGCGACCGGACCACGGTGATCGTTGCGGATGTCCTGGCAACGGGCGCCCAGCGCCGCGCCGCCGGGCTCGCCTCCGGCGTCGCCGGCCTCGTCCTGACCAACCCTCCGTTCTTCGAGCCCGGCCGTTACCGCGCCTCGCCGGTGACGGCCAAGGCCAGCGCGCATGGCTATGGCATGGCCGACCCCGAAGGCGGACTCGACGGCTGGTTCCGCACCTGTGCCGACCTGCTGAGCCCGCACGGGCGTCTCGGCCTGATCCACCGGGCCGACGCCCTGCCCGCCTGCCTCGACGCCCTGAAGGGGCGTTTCGGCGCCGTGACCGTCCGGCCGGTGCAGGCAAGACCCGACCGCCCGGCGATCCGCATCCTCGTCAGTGCCGTCAAGGGCAGCCGGGGGCCCTTCGGGCTCCTGCCGGCGCTCATCCTGCAGGACGAAGCCGGTCGGTTCACGGAGGTGGCCGAGCGGCTCAATGCCGGCCGAGGCTGGATCGGCCAGACCTCTGACACGCCCTGAATCGGGGGCGACGACAGCGAGGCTGGCAAAACGGTTCGGCTCGCCCCAGTTCAGGCTCCGGGACGGCCCAGTCGCCCTCCCCCGGGCAGCGCGGTCGCGCCGGTCCGCGTTTCAAGCAACCTCGAGTCGCTGCACCATGCCGATTTCCCTGCCGGGTCCCCTGCGCGCGCTCCTGCCGCGCCGTTGGCGCCGAAACGTCCCGCGCGTTGCCGTCCTGCGGCTCAGCGGAGCGATCGGAGCCGTGTCGCCGTTCCAAGCCGGGCTCTCGATCGGCGGTCTGGCCAGCAGCCTGGAGCGCGCCTTCACGACACCCGGCATCTCGGCGGTCGCCCTCGTTATCAATTCGCCCGGCGGCGCACCGGCCCAGTCCCACCTGATCCACCAGCGCATCCGCGCCCTGGCGACCGAGAAGAAGCTTCCCGTCCTCGCCTTCGTGGAGGATGTGGCGGCCTCGGGCGGCTACATGATCGCCTGCGCCGCCGACGAGATCATCGCCGATCCGATGTCCCTCGTCGGATCGATCGGCGTCGTCTCGGCGGGGTTCGGGTTCGACCGCCTGATCGAGCGCATCGGCGTCGACCGTCGGGTTCACACGCAGGGCGAAGCCAAGGGGATGCTCGACCCGTTCCGCCCGGAAGACCCCGCCGACGTCGCGCGCCTCAAGGTCATCCAGGCCGACGTGCAGGCGCTCTTCACCGCGCTGGTGAGCGCACGGCGCCCGAAATTGGCGGCGCAGGGCGAGAATCTCTTCACCGGCGCGGTCTGGACCGGCCAGCAGGCCGTGCCGCTCGGATTGGTGGATGGGCTCGGCGATGCCCGCTCGACGCTTCGGGCGCGCTACGGCGATACGGTCGAACTGGTTTTCATCGCCGACAAGAAGGGGTCGCTGATCGCGCGGCTGCTGCGCCGCTCGGCACCGGGTAGCAGCGTCGCGGGCGAGGTGATGGCGGCGATCGAGGATCGCGCCGCCTTCGCCCGCTATGGCTTGTAGCGTGTCGCTGCGAGACGCCGCGGTTCAGCGCTTGCAGGCGTCGTTGCCGTAGCCGGCATAGACGACCCGAACCTTCCGGGCGCAGGTCTCAGCCAGGACCGGTGCCGGTACGGCCGCCACCTCGATCGGAGTCACGGCAGCCGGCATCGTCACCGCATCCGAATATTCGGCGGTCGCGAGCGCGTTCGACGCCGTGATGACCAGCGGGGTCGCGACGAGGGAAGCTGCAACGAGGGCGGCGAACACTGTGAAAGACGAGCGCATGGCGCGAAGATCCAAATTGTCGTCCGCCCGGGAGGCGGCGAAAACCCCTTGATTGCCGGATAAACTTGGCAGCAAGCGAGACCGTTCCACCGCTATGTCGAATCGTGGCCGAAATGTGTGTGCCGCCACACCCGCGTGGTAAACGGGCCTGCGCGGCGCCGTCGCTTGACACCCCGGACCGGCCTCTTAAACGCTGGCCGTCCCTCCACGGACCGGAAGACCCATGTCGAGCGCCAATCCCCTGTCGAGCGCCGTCGATCTCGCGCCCCAGACCTCGTTCCAGGGCCTGATCCTGACGCTTCAGCGGTTCTGGGCGGCGCAGGGCTGCGTCATCCTGCAGCCCTACGACATGGAGGTGGGCGCCGGCACCTTCCATCCGGCCACCACCTTACGGGCGCTGGGACCGAAGCCGTGGAAGGCCGCCTACGTGCAGCCCTCGCGCCGGCCCAAGGACGGGCGCTACGGCGAGAATCCCAACCGGCTGCAGCACTATTACCAGTTCCAGGTCATCCTGAAGCCGAATCCGCCGAACCTGCAGGAACTCTACCTCGCCTCCCTCGATGCCATCGGCGTCGACATGAAGCTCCACGACATCCGCTTCGTCGAGGACGATTGGGAAAGCCCGACGCTGGGCGCCTGGGGGCTCGGGTGGGAATGCTGGTGCGACGGCATGGAGGTGAGCCAGTTCACCTACTTCCAGCAGGTCGCCGGCATCGAATGCGCGCCGGTCGCCGGCGAGTTGACCTACGGGCTCGAGCGCCTTGCGATGTACGTCCAGGGCGTCGAGAACGTCTACGACCTGAATTTCAACGGCGGCACGGGCGACGAGCGCGTCTCCTACGGCGACGTCTTCCTGCAATCCGAGCAGGAATATTCGCGCCACAACTTCGAGGCGGCCGACACCGCGATGCTGTTCCGCCAGTTCACCGACGCGGAAAAAGCCTGCCGGACCTACCTCGACGCGGGAGCACCCACGGGCGAGTCCGATCGCCATCGGATGGCTCAGCCGGCTTACGACCAGTGCATCAAGGCGAGCCACGTCTTCAATCTGCTCGACGCCCGCGGCGTCATCTCGGTGACCGAGCGTCAGAGCTACATCCTCCGGGTGCGCGAACTCGCGAAGGCCTGCGGGGCGGCGTACCTGCGCACGGCGGGCGGCGGGGCTGTTTGACTTGCGTTGAAAAGTCGATCGAGCTTTTATAGGAAGTCGCGGTTTCCTATAAAACTCAGCGCTGGATTTCTCCTTTCATGAAGAAGTCGCTTCTTGCGCTATCGCCGACGGGGGTGCTCGTCCCGACGCTCGCGGGGCAATGGGCATTCGATCCCGCCGATCTGCCACCAGCCCTCGACAACAATGTCATCATTCAGTCCTTCGCAGAGGCGACGCTGGCTCTCGGCGAACTCAACGGCATCGGGCGGACACTACCGAACCCATATCTTCTGATCGCTCCGTTGCAGGCCAAGGAGGCTCTCACCTCCTCGAGCATGGAAGGCACCTTCACCACCGCCGCGGAACTGCTCCTGCTCGATGCCGGGCTCGACCAGCCTTCGACGACGGCCGAAGCCCGGGAAGTGCGCAACTATGCCCGCGCGCTTCGCGAAGCGATCGACAGCCTCAATCGTCTGCCACTCTGCCTCCGAACGATTCGCGACGCCCATGCGACGCTCCTGGGCGGTCTCGGTCGTGGACGGGGAGGATACGCGAAGGCGGGCGAGTTCCGAGACCAGCAGAACTGGATCGGCTCCCGATCCATCCAGGGAGCCCGCTACATCCCGCCGCCGCCGCAGCAGGCGCGTGAGCGCATGCATGCGCTGGAGTCGTACATCCAACGCGAGGACCGGGCTGCGATGCCACCGCTCATCGATGCGGCGCTCATCCACTACCAATTCGAGACGATTCACCCCTTCCCGGACGGCAACGGCCGCGTCGGGCGCATCCTGATCCCGCTCTTCCTGTTCGAGCGAGGCACGATCCGGCAACCACTCCTCTACCTCAGCCCCTACCTGGAACGGCATAAGGACGAGTACATCGATCGCATGTTCGAAGTCTCGCGTCGGGGCGATTGGGCCGGTTGGATTGCATTCTTCCTCCGCGTCGTGCGCGATTCCTGCATCGAGACCATCGCGGTGGCGGACCGGCTGCTCGCGCTGCAGGCCGCTTACCGCGCAAGACTGTCCGGGGCGGGCCGGTCGTCATTACCCCTTGCCATCGTCGACCATCTTTTCCAGCATCCGATCGTCTCGATTCCTCAGCTTCAGGAACGCCTGGGCACGACCTACGTGTCCGCCCAGAAAAATCTCGGGATCGTCGAGGAGGCCGGCATCGTCGAGCCGGTGGAAGGCACGTCCCATCCGAGGTACTTCCGCGCTAACGACATCCTGAACATCATTTCGGACGCGACCTGATTCCATGCCCGACCTCCTCCTCGAACTCCGCTCCGAAGAGATTCCCGCCCGCATGCAGCGGCGCGCGGCCGACGATCTGCGGAAGCTCGTCACCGACGCTCTGGTCGAGCGCGGCTTCCTCTACGAGGGCGCCAAGGCCTTCGCGACGCCGCGCCGGCTGGCGCTGCACGTGGCCGGCCTGCCGCCGCGCGGGCAGGACGTGCGCGAGGAGCGCAAGGGCCCCCGGGTCGGCGCGCCGGAGGGAGCGGTCCAGGGCTTCCTCAAGAACGCGGGGCTGGCGAGCCTCGACCAGGCCACCATCGTGACCGACCCCAAGAAGGGCGAGTTCTACGTGGCGGTGATCGAGCGGCCGGGCCGCGAGACCCTCGACGTCCTGGCCGAGATCCTGCCGCAGATCATCCGCAGCTTCCCGTGGCCGAAATCCATGCGCTGGGGCAAGGCCTCGGCGCAGGCGGGCGCCCTGCGCTGGGTGCGGCCACTGCAATCCATCGTGGCCACCTTCGGGCCGGAGACCGAGACCCCGGACGTGGTGCCGTTCGCGGTCGACGGCATCGTCGCCGGCACCACCACCTACGGCCACCGCTTCCTCGCGCCCGAGGCGATCGAAGTCCGGCGCTTCAACGACTACGTCCAAGCCCTGGAGCGCGCCAAGGTCGTGCTCGACGTGGAGCGCCGCAAGGACATCATCCTGCACGATGCCCGCGACCTCGCCTTTGCGCGCGGCCTCGAACTCGTGGAGGACGAGGGCCTGCTGGAGGAGGTCGCCGGTCTGGTCGAATGGCCCGTGGTGCTGATGGGCTCGTTCGACGAGACCTTCCTGGACATCCCGGCCGAGGCGATCCGGGCCACCATCCGGGCCAACCAGAAGTGCTTCGTCCTGCGCCGGGCCGGCACCGTCACCCTCGCGCCAGCCTTCATCCTGACATCGAACCTCGTCGCCAGCGATGGCGGCCTCGCCATCACGGCCGGCAACGAGCGCGTGGTGCGGGCGCGCCTGTCGGACGCCAAGTTCTTCTGGGAGACCGACAAGGCGATCCGGCTGGACGACCGCCTGCCCAAGCTCGACAGCATCGTGTTTCACGAGAAGCTCGGCACGCAGGGGGAGCGGGTGCAGCGCATCGCCGCCCTGGCGCGTGAACTGGCGCCCCTGGTCGGGGCCGACCCGGATCTGGCCGAGCGCGCGGCGACGCTCGCCAAGGCCGACCTCGTCACCGAGATGGTCGGCGAGTTTCCCGAGCTTCAGGGCTTGATGGGGCGCAAATACGCGGCGCTCCAGGGCGAACCGGAGAGCGTCGCGGGGGCAATCGAGGATCATTACAAACCGGTCGGCCCTTCCGATCGGGTTCCGACCGATCCGGTCGCGGTCGCGGTGGCGCTCGCGGACAAACTCGACACCCTGGTGGGATTCTGGTCGATCGACGAGAAGCCGACCGGCAGTAAGGACCCGTATGCCCTCCGGCGCGCGGCGCTCGGCGTGATCCGGCTGCTGATCGAGAACACCGTCAAGCTGTCCCTGTCCCGCGACGGATACCAGGCGGCAGCCGATGGCTTGCGAAACTACGGCGGTACGCCGCGGATCGAGGCGGACGCTGCCTTGAGCGAGAGCGACGCGGACGCTGCCAGTCTCCTCGCCTTCTTCGCCGACCGCCTCAAAGTCTACCTGCGCGACAAGGGCGCCCGCCACGACCTGATCGATGCGGTGTTCGCCCTGCCCGGGCAGGACGACCTCCTCATGGTGGTGCGCCGCGTCGAGGCGCTGGGCTCGTTCCTGGAGACCGATGACGGCAAGAATCTGCTCGCCGGCTACAAGCGCGCCGCCAACATTCTCCGCATCGAGGAGAAGAAGGACGGTCGCACCTACGACGCCGCCCCGGATGCGGCGCTGGCTGCCACGGATGAGCCGGAGGAGCGCGCCCTGGCGAAGGCTCTGGCGGTAGCCCGCGAAAAGGCCTCGGCGGCGGTGGCGGCGGAGGATTTTGCCGGGGCCATGCAGGCGCTCTCGACCCTGCGCGCGCCGGTGGACGCGTTCTTCGAGCGCGTCACGGTGAATGCCGACGATGCGGACCTGCGCCGGAACCGCCTCGCCCTGCTCAATGCTCTGCGGGCGGCGACGCGCGAAGTGGCGGATTTCTCCCGCATCGAGGGTTGAGCGCCCCATCGCTCAAGGATCGGCCCGGAAGCGCGTCCGGGCCGCGCGGATGGCGGGGTGGTTCCGCTCCGCCCACTCGACCAGCATACCGAGCGGATCGAGCAGCGAGCCGCCCAGCGGCGTGAGGCTGTATGCGACGCTCGGCGGGCTGGTCGGGAACACGCGACGGCTCACCAGCCCGTCCCGCTCCAGGTCGCGCAGGGTCTGCGTCAGCATCCGCTTCGAGATGTCGGGAATCACCCGATGGATCGCCCCGAACCGCTGCGTGCCACCGGCCAGCGCGGCGATGATCAGCGTCGTCCACTTGTCGCCGAGATGGCTCAGCACGTCGCGGACCGGGCAATGGTCCGGGTCGAAGCCGAGATCCTGCCAGGACGCGAACTTGCGGGCGAGATCCGACCCTTCGGGCATGGTGGTTCCTCTGCGGTAACCTGGACACGAAAACCTGCCGTCTTACGGGCCTGGGCGGTCTCTTTTATAGACCTTGTGTCGGAAAGAAACCACCAGGAGCCCAGCCATGTCGCAGACCCCGTCCCCGCGCCTGTTCGTCACCGGAGCCACCGGTCAACTCGGACGTCTTGTCATCGCGGCGCTGCTGCGCGCAGTGCCGGCCGGTACGATCAAGGCCGGCGTCCGAAACCGCGACACGCCCGCCGCGCAGGACCTGGCGGCGCGTGGCGTCGAGGTCCGGGTTGCCGACTACTCGGCGCCGGATACCCTCGGCGTCGCCTTGGCGGGCATCGATCGCCTGCTGTTGATCTCGTCGAGCGAAGTCGGGTCGCGCGTCGCTCAGCACCGCAACGTCATCGCGGCGGCCGTCGATGCGGGCGTGAAAGTGATCGCCTATACCAGCCTGCTGCGGGCCGACACCTCGCCCCTCGCGCTTGCCGAGGAACATCGGGCCACCGAGGCGGCCCTGGCGGAGTCGGGCGTGCCGACCGTTATCCTGCGCAATGGCTGGTACACCGAGAACTACGCCGCCCCCCTCCCGGCTGCCCTGGCACGGGGCGTCATGTTCGGAAGCGCCGGCGCGGGACGGATCGCCAGCGCGGCGCGAGCCGACTACGCCGAGGCCGCGGCTGCCGTGCTGACCGCCGGATCGTCCGAGAGCCGGACCTACGAACTGGCGGGCGACGCGCCCTACACCCTGGCGGACTTCGCCGCCGAAGCCGCCCGCATTTCCGGCCGACCGCTACGCTATCAGGATCTGGCGGCGGCGGATTACCGCTCGGCCCTCCTGACCGCAGGGCTCCCCGAGGGGCTGGCAAGTCTGCTCGCAGATTCCGATGCCGGCGCCGCCAAAGACGCGCTGTTCGACGCGGGCCATGCGTTGCGTGCCCTGATCGGACGGCCAACGACGCCCCTTGCTACGACGCTCGCTGCTGCCCTTGGTTGAGTCGATTGTCAGAATGCGCGCCGACGCAACCAGGGCAACGTCAACGCTCGGCGCGTATTCGTAACCATTGATCAAGATGTCTCCGCGTTAAGCGGAACGGTTTGACGGCGATCTCCGTTGTGGCGGCAGTTTCCACTTGGGAGTTCTCCATGCGCCACCCCGTTCTCGCCGCCCTGACCCTGGCAACGCTGTTCGGTGCCTCCGCCGCCCAGGCCGAAACCACGGTGATCCGCCGTGATGCGCCCGACACCGTCGTCGTCGATCGCCCCGCCTCCGAGAGCCGCACGGTCGAGCGCCGCGAGTCGAGCGACGGCTGCTCCACCAAGACGGTGACCAAGGAGAACGACCTCGGCGACCGCAAGACGGTCACGAAGGAGAGCTGCGACTGATATCGTCGCTTTAGTCCGGCTCGATCCTTGACCCGTTCCGGCCTTGGCCGGGGCGGGTCATGTCCGTTCAGAGGTCCTTGGTGTAGCGCCAGGCTTCCATGCCATCCTCGTAATAATCCGGGATGACCGCGAACCGCACGTAGCCGCGGCGCTCGTAGAGGCGGATGCCGGCGCCGTTGTCGGCCCGGACCTCGAGACGCAGCCGGGTGCAGCCATGGCTCCTGGCATCGTCCTCGGCGCCGTCGAGTATGCGGCTGCCGAGGCCCAGACCCGACCGCAGCGGTGAGACCGCGATCGACGAGAGTCGCGCGTTGCGGCTGCCGCGCCGCCGCTCCAGGGTGGCCGCGCCCACCAGAATGTCCTGCTCTGCCCCGTCATCCATGATCGCCACCAGCACGGTCATGCTCGGCGACCGGATGGCGTGCCGGATGGAGCGGCGCTCGGCCCGGTCACCGGCGAAGGCCGCATGTTCGAGGGCGACCAGCGCGTCGAGGTCGGCCGGCGTGGCGACCCGCAGCGTGACGATGGGGGGCGGCTCCGCCTTCGGCGAAGGCGCGCTCACGTGGCGGTCCAGGGACAGGTCCAGGTTTCCGTCAGCGCGCGGCCGCCCGCCTTGAGGAAGGCCCGCAGATCGGTCGATTGCCCGGTCGATTCGAGAGCCACGTCCACAGCGGCGCGAAAGCCGTCGATATGCGGATTCGGTACCAGGGAGGTGGCGGTGATCCGGCCCGCCGAGGTCCCGGCCACGATCTCGACCTTGGCCGGATCAGGACGGTAATAGCCGAGTTCGCCGCCGGCGAAATCGATGAGGAAGCGGCGTACGGGACCGCCCTTGATCTCGGCGGCCTTCGCAGTTCCGCTCGCCACCGGCGCCACGCTGAAGGTGTTCACCACCTGCCCGCCGGGATGCAGGGTCTCGCCGCCGACCGTCCGCACCCGGTAGGCGAGCCGCACCGGCGACCCGGCCGGATAGGCTTGAGCCGGCCGCCAGCAGGCGACGATGTTGTCGTTCACCTCCGTATCCGTGGGCAGTTCCATCAGCATCACGGCGCCCTCGCCCCAGGCGCCCTCGGCCTCGACGAAGTAGCCGGGGCGTCGGCTATAGGAGGCCTCCAGGTCCTGATAGGCCTTGAAGTGGCGGTCACGCTGCAGCAGCCCGAAGCCTTTGGGGTCGCGGTCGGCGAAGGTCGAGATGCGGCGCGCGGCCGGGTTCTCCAGCGGGCGCCACAGCCACTCGCCGCTGCCCGCCGCGATCTGCAACCCGTCGGAATCATGGAGTTCCGGCCGGTAATCGTCGGTGTGGCTGTGGTCGTTCTCGCCGATGAAATACATCGAGGTCAGCGGCGCGAGACCGACCGTGGCGAGGTCCACCCGCGGGTTGAGCGTGGCGGTCACGGCGACGCTGGTCTCGTCGCCCGGCCGCACGGTGAAGCGGAATGCGCCCGTCAGCGAGGGACCGTCGAGGAGCGCGTCGATCACCAGCGCATCGGCATTGGTCTCGGGCTGGGCGATCCAGAATTCGCGGAACACCGGGAACTCCTCCGGTCCGCCGACGCCCTCGACATCGACCGCGATGCCGCGCGCCGACAGCCCGTAGAGCTGGTCGCGCCCGAGGAAGCGGAAGTAGCTCGCCCCCAGGAAGCTGATCAGTTCGTCGAGCAGGTTCGGCTTGTTCAGGGGGGAATGGATGCGGATTCCCGCGAAACCGAGATCGAGCGGCAGCGCCCGGTCGAGCTTGGTCCGGCCCAGGTCGTAGAGGCTGGCCTGATAGGGGATCGGCGTCGCCACCCCGCCGCGCACGAGGTTTACCGTCACGGGGCGGTTGTAGAGGAAGCCGAGGTGGAAGAGCTGGAGCCGGAACGGGCTCCCCTCCCCCAGGAACGCCTTGTCGGGCTTGAAGCGGATATCGCGCCAGGCATCGTAGTCGAGCTTGGCGATCGGCGCCGGCAGCGCCGGAATCCGGGCGTCGTAGGGAAGTTTGGCGAGGTCGCTGGCGCGGCGCTCCACGTCGGCGAAGCCGAACGGGGTTTCGGGCCGCCGGTCCGGCGGCTGCGCCTGCCCCTCCGCGGTACCCGCGACGAAGGCCGCGGTCGCCGCCAGACCCTGGACGACGGAGCGCCGGTTGAGTTCTGTCATTGGCCTGCGACCCGGTGCGTCCACGCGTGAAAACCGTGCGCTTGATGGCCCGTCCGCGGCCCCTTGGGAAGAGCCCATCGGCGCGGTCAAGAAAACCGGCGCGGCGTTTATGCAACAGCCCTGGCTGCTCACAGCAGAAGGTTGGTGAAAAACACGGCTTTCCCTTGTGGCCGGAACGCCCTGACCGTATATGCGCCTTGCCCAATTTCGCACGTGCCTGTGGCCGCGTGTCGGTTGGTGGGCATCCGGCCAACTGCCGGACAGCCGCCAGGGGTCTTAAAGGATCGATGGTCGACAGGGTGGATTCCCTCCGGCCGGCATCCAGGTGGCAACACCGGACCCCGACAACAACCGGCAGCCGGAGGCGAAACCGGCGAACCCCGCTCTCCACGGGGGACGCAGCTTAAAGCAACGACGAACGGGCTTTTTTGGTCTCGTCGGCCCTCCAAAGGCCGGCACCGAAGAGGCTTGTTTCTCTTTGCCCGGCGTGCGGTGGGGGTCCTCCCTTCCAATCCAAGGCAGCTTCCGGGTGCTCTCGCGCCCGCTGCGCTTCGCGTGTCTCCAAAGCACGCGATGCGTCGCGACGCAGCGCCCCCAGACGCCGGACGACTCGCGTCGTCCTGACATTCGACAGCGCGCCCCGTGAGGGCGGCCGCGAACCTGTGGGTTGGAACGACCATGACCGATCGTATCCGCGATTTCCTCCGCGCCCGCCGCGACATGGGCCAGGACGAAGGCCCCGTGATGGTGCTCGACCTTGAGGTCGTGCGCGACAACTACACCGCGTTCGCGCGCGCCCTGCCGGACACCCGCGTGTTCTATGCCGTCAAGGCGAACCCGGCTCCCGAGGTGCTGCGCCTGCTCGCCGAGATGGGCTCCTGCTTCGATACGGCCTCGGTGGTCGAGGTCGAGATGGCGCTCGCCGCCGGTGCCACCGCCGACCGGGTCTCGTTCGGCAACACCATCAAGAAGGAGCGCTGCATCGCCCGTGCGCTCAAGCTCGGCGTGCGCCTCTTCGCCGTCGATTGCCAAGCCGAGGTCGAGAAGATCGCCCGCGCCGCCGACGCAGTCGGGGTCGAGAGCGCCGACGTGCAGGTGTTCTGCCGCATCCTGTGCGACGGGGCCGGGGCCGAGTGGCCGCTGTCGCGCAAATTCGGCTGCGTGCCGGAGATGGCGGTCGACGTGCTGGAGCATGCCCACCGCCAGGGCCTCACCGCCTACGGCGTCTCCTTCCATGTCGGCTCGCAGCAGGGCAACACCGGGGCCTGGGACGGGGCACTGGCCTCCGCCGCCATGATCTTCGAGGAATGCGCCCAGCGCGGCATCAGCCTGTCGATGGTCAACCTCGGCGGCGGCTTCCCGACCAAGTACCTCAAGGCGGTGCCGGGCGTGGAATCCTACGGCGACGCGATCTTCCGCGCGCTGACCAAGCACTTCGGCAACCACATGCCCGAGACCATCATCGAGCCGGGCCGCGGCATGGTCGGCAATGCCGGCATGATCGAGGCCGAGGTCGTGCTGGTCTCGAAGAAGTCGGAGGCCGAGGACGAGGTGCGCTGGGTCTATCTCGACATCGGCAAGTTCGGCGGTCTGGCCGAGACCATGGACGAGTCGATCCGCTACGCGATCCGCACCGAGCACGACGAGGACCGCATGACGCCCTGCGTCCTCGCCGGCCCGACCTGCGATTCGGCCGACGTGCTCTACGAGAAGGTGCCGTATCCGCTGCCGGTGTCGCTCTCGATCGGCGACAAGGTGCTGATCGAGGGCGCAGGTGCCTACACCACCACCTATGCGGCGGTGGCGTTCAACGGCTTCCCGCCCCTTCAGCAATACGTCATCTGAACCACTCTACGGTCGTGACGCGCAGGTCGGGCACCCTCCAGCGAGGGTGCCCGGCGGTGGCCTCCCACATGCTCGCCCCGTGCGCATCCTCCGCGATGGCGCCCGGATCGTTTCGTCGCCTGCCCAACGTTCGGGAAGGGTGCGGCCTTGGTCCAGATCCGTGATGAGAAACCCGCCGACCTCGTCGCCCGGGAACGCCTGCTCGACGCCTGCTTCGGCGAGGCGCGACGCCTGAAGACCTCCGAGCGCCTGCGCGAGGGGCGTCTTCCGGCCGAGGGGCTGGCCCTGGTGGCCGAGCGGGACGACCGGGTGATCGGCACCGTCCGCCTCTGGCACGTGGAGGCTGGCCTCGGCCGGTCCGCCCTGTTGCTCGGCCCGCTCGCTGTCGATCCGTCCCTTCAGGGGATCGGGCTCGGCACGATGTTGATGCACGCGTCCCTGCGCCGGGCGACGATCCTCGGTCACTGCGCCGTGCTGCTGATGGGCGACGCGCCGTACTATGCGCGCTTCGGCTTCTCGCCGGCGCTGGCGGAGGGGCTGTTCATGCCTGGTCCGTTCGAGCGCGATCGCCTGCTCGGGCTCGAATTGCGGCCGGAGACTTTATCGGGCGCGCGCGGCATCGTGCGAGCTACCGGAGCCTGGGATGATTCCGCACCCGACCGCACGGACACAGCGGACGTGGTGGCCTTGCCGATCGCCGAACCGAACATCGGCGAGCGGCCATTCGCCGAGGCCGGTGCGGCCTCGCGACGACGAGTGGCCTGACGGTCGGCCCGACACCGCACCTCAGATCGCGGAGTGATGCTCGGCCTTGGCGGCGAGTTCGCAGCGACGCTGAAAGGCGGCGTCGTGGCGACGGCCCATCATGCGCAGGATGGAGGCGGCCAGCGTAATGATGCCGGGATCGCGATCGATCGGCTCGTCGACGGGGGCGGCAAGGCGTGCGGTGATCAAGGAAAGCATGGCGGCGGTCCGTGGCGTCGAGGGACGGACGCTTCCTCGCTGTCGACCCCTCTGAAGACGGGGACCGGCGTTGTTCTGTTGCAGTGCAATATCGGAGCGTCCGAGGCGGTCTGCAATCCGTTGCGGTGGGACGGCGACCCGCGTCCGACACATGGGACGATTCAGGGTTCCGTAACCCCTGCGTCGAGCCCGGCCCGTCGCGCAGGTGGACGCCGATCCGGTCGGGGAGTTGACCCTGCGGGCCGCAAACGTCACTGAGCCCGTCGCTTGTTCGTCATTTGCGGCGCCTAAGCACGGCGCTCGCCGAGCGATGACGACGAATTGAGTATGAGAAGGATCGAGTGCTGATGACCGAAGCCGCAACCTCCTGGCCCGTCCACGGCCGCATCACCGGCCCCATCGTGATGATCGGCTTCGGCTCCATCGGGCGCGGCACCCTTCCGCTGATCGAGCGCCACTTCGAGTACGACAAGGCCCGCTTCACCGTCGTCGAGCCGTCCGACGCGCACAAGGCGCTGGCCGACAAGCATGGCCTGCGCTTCGAGCAGGTGGCGCTCACCAAGGAGAACTACCGCGAAATCCTGACGCCCCTCCTCACCGAGGGCGGCGGCCAGGGCTTCTGCGTCAACCTCTCGGTCGACACCTCTTCGCGCGCCATCATGGAACTGTGCCGCGAACTCGGCGCCTTCTACATCGACACCGTGGCCGAGCCCTGGCCGGGCTTCTACTTCGACAAGAACAAGAGCCAGGGCGACCGCACCAACTACGCCCTGCGCCAGGACATCCTCGACGCCCGCGCGGCGAGCCCGGGCGGCATCACCGCCGTCTCGTGCTGCGGCGCCAATCCCGGCATGGTCTCGTGGTTCGTCAAGCAGGCGCTCCTCAACGTCGCCGGCGATCTCGGGCTGAAGACCCCCGAGCCGAAGGACCGCGCCGGCTGGGCCGCGCTCATGCGCGAGGTCGGCGTCAAGGGCGTGCACATCGCCGAGCGCGACACCCAGCGCGCCAAGTCGGCCAAGCCCATGGGCGTGTTCGTCAACACCTGGTCGGTGGAAGGCTTCGTCTCCGAAGGGAACCAGCCGGCCGAACTCGGCTGGGGCACCCACGAGACCTGGAAGCCCGACAACGCCCGCGAGCAGGAGAAGGGGTCGCGCTGCGCGATCTACCTGCTGCAGCCCGGCGCCGACACCCGCGTGCGCTCCTGGACCCCGACCGCCCAGTCGCAGTTCGGGTTCCTGGTGACGCACAACGAGGCCGTCTCGATCTCCGACTACTACACCGTGCTGGAGGGTGAGCGCGCCGCCTACCGCCCGACCTGCCACTACGCCTACCACCCGGCCAACGACGCCGTCCTGTCGCTGCACGAGATGTTCGGCAATGGCGGCAAGGTTCAGGAGAAGCACCACATCCTCGACGAGACCGAAATCGTGGACGGCATCGACGAGCTCGGCGTTCTCCTCTACGGCCACGCCAAGAACGCCTACTGGTACGGTTCGCAGCTCTCCATCGAAGAGACCCGCCGCATCGCCCCCTACCAGAATGCCACCGGCCTGCAGGTTACCTCGGCCGTGCTCGCCGGCATGGTCTGGGCCCTGGAGAACCCGGAGGCCGGCATCGTCGAGGCCGACGAGATGGACTTCCGCCGCTGCCTCGAGGTGCAGACCCCGTATCTCGGCCCCGTCGTCGGCGTCTATACCGACTGGACCCCGCTGACCGGTCGCCCGGGCCTGTTCCCCGAGGACATCGACACCAGCGATCCGTGGCAGTTCCGGAACGTGCTCGTTCACGGCTGATCGGCCTGCGACTCGCCTGATCGGTTCCCGGCGCACCGTTGGTGCCGGGGACTGAACCCGACACGACGCACTTCGACCCCGTTGTGCGCTGGACTGACAGACGTCTACGATGGCATCGCGCTCTGACGCGCAGATCCGTCTTCGTCTCCAGCCAGGACTGCATTGCCCGGTGCCTCATTTCGAAGATTTCTATGCCGCCAAGCTGCGTGGCTCGCTCGGCGTCACCGACGCCGAATCGGTGCTCGACCTGCGCGGGGTGAACCGACCGACGGCGGAAGCGTCGCTTGCCGACATGCTGGAGCGCAGCCGGTTCGGGAAGGGCAAGACGGTGGCGCTCCGTCTCGATCCTCCGCCGGAGGGCGGCGGCGAAACCCTGTTCCAGCCGATCGGACGGCTTCTGCTCGACGCCAAGCGCAAGGGCCTGGTCGATCGCCTGCAGACCCTGCCGGCTGGCGACGGCCTCGGCTTCTACGTGGCACTATCTGGCAAGGCTGCGCGTTCCTCCGACTGAACCAGTCGTGAAATACCAGGAAGCGCCGTGTTTTCACTTGGACTCAACACAATCGAGCGTCTGGCTCGGTTCGGATACGGCGCGCGCGGCGTCGTTTACTGTCTGGTCGGCGGCCTTGCCCTGTTGGCGGCGATCGGCCGGGGGGGACGCGCGGGCGACAGCGAGAGCGCCATCCGCTGGGTCCTGGCCGGGCCGTTCGGTGCCGTGCTGGTCGGCCTGATCGCCGTCGGGCTCCTGGGATTCGCGATCTGGCGCCTGGTCGAGGGCGTCACCGACGCCGACCGCCGCGGCACGTCGCTCAAAGGCAGCATCGTGCGCCTCGCCCATCTCCTCAGTGCGGTGATCTACACCGGTCTCGCGATCACCGCCGCGAGTCTCGCCCTCGGTCTGAGCCGAGGCGGCGGCGACAAGGCGCAGGACTGGACCGCTTGGCTCCTCGCCAAGCCGTTCGGACTGTGGCTCGTCGGCCTGATCGGCCTCGGCGTGATGGGCGGCGGGGTCGCCTTCCTGGTGAAGGCCTTCAAGGGCGACGTGACCGACCGCCTGAAGCTCGACGCCGACCATTGCCGCTGGGCCAAGCCGATCGGGCAGTTCGGCTATGCCGCGCGCGGCATCGCGTTCCTGATCATCGGCGGGTTCTTCATCGCGGCGGCCTGGTATCAGGCCTCGTCCGAAGTGAAGGGGCTCGCCGGTGCCTTCGCGGCCCTGCGCGCCCAGCCCTACGGCTGGGTCCTGCTCGCCATCGTGGCGGCCGGACATTTCGCCTTCGGAGCTTTCGGCCTGATCCAGGCGCGGTTCCGCCACATCGATGCGCCCGATATCGACCAAACGGACGACGCCGTCGCGGCCGCCCTCAAGGCGGTCCGCTGAGTCGCGCCCACGGAACCAACGGACGCATCGGTCGATTGAGGCGCAGTTCGTGCGTCCAGGTATCGAGGCCGATGGTGCCGCCCCGATGCGCGCAAGAGGGGGAAGCCCAGTTGTCCATTCGTTCGACCATTCTCGCCGGCAGCCTCATGGCGCTCGGCCTCGGCCTGACCGCCGCGCCCGCCTCCGCGCAGGGGATCTCCATCGGCCCCGGCGGCGTCCAGGTCGATCCCGGCTACCGTCGCGGCTACGATGATCGCGGTCCGCCGCGCAGCGAGTTGTCCCGGGGCGAGGCGGCGCGGATCGCCCGGCGCGAAGGCCTCGTCGATGTCGACGGCGTCGACCGGCGCGGTCCCCGGATGATCGTCCGCGGCTCCGACCGTCGCGGCGACGACCTGACCGTGGTCATCGACAGTCGCTCCGGCGACGTGCTCGACGTCCGCCGCTGATCGACAGCTTATCTCGCGACAGAGCCCGGCGCGGTGCCGGGCTTTTTTATGTCTGGTTTCCGTTCGGTCCGTGGCCGGCCAGGCTCTCCCGGGCGAGCCGCACCAGCCCGTCCCGGGCGGCGATGGCCGGAGTCCAGCCGAGGTCCATCAGCCCATCGGGCCGCGCCACCAGATCGCCGGCCAGCCGGGCGTAGAGGGCCTCCCGACCGGTGAGGCGGCAGGCGAGGCCGAGCAGGCTCCTCGGCACCGGCACCAGACCCGGCCCACGCCCGAGACCGGCCCGCAACGCCGTGATCATGTCCGGCAGGGTCAGGGCATCGGGTTCGGCGACGATCAGGGGCCGGCGCAGCGGGCCGGGCGCTTTGAGGACCGCCGCTACCGCGGCGCCCAGGCTCTCGACCGAGACCAGCGAGCGCCGACCGTCGAGGCGCCCGAACGGCAGAGGCGCCGCCGAGCGGGCCAGTTGCATCAGGCGGGCGACATTGCCTTTCGCGCCGGCTCCGTAGACCAGGACGGGTCGCAGGGCGACCCAGTCGAGATCGGTCCCCGCCAGGGCTGCCTCGGCATCGCGCTTCGAGCGTCCGTACGGGTCGGTCGGCGCCGGCAGGTCTGTGTCCGTCACGATGCCGGACGCCGCGAAGCCGACCTGGGCCCGGATCGACGAGAGGAAGACGAAGCGGTTCACGCGGGCGCGGGCGGCGGCTTCGGCGAGGCGCAGGGTGGCTTCGGTGTTCGAGGCGCGGAAGTCGTCCTCCGGCGTTCCCGACATCGCATGGGCAAGCCCGGCCGAATGCACGATCGCGTCGACGCCGGCGAGCGCTGCCGCCATGTTCATCGGCCGCGTCAGGTCCCCGACCACGGCGCTGGTGGCGCCCTCCGGCATCGCGACCGGCCGGCGCAGCAGGACCCGCACGCGATAGCCCCGCTGCGACAGGCTGTGGAGCAGGTGGCGCCCGATGAATCCGGTGGCGCCCGTCAATGCGATCAGCCGTGCGACCACGATCGGGTTCTCCCTAGGCCAGTCTCGCGGTGACCTCGATCTCGACCTTCATCTCGGGGCGCAGCAGGCCCGCCACGATGGCGATGGTGGCGGCCGGCCGGACATCGGCCAACACCCGCCCACAGATTCCGAGCACCGCCTCGGCATCCGCGCGATCGGTGACGTAATAGGTCGCCCGCACGATCCCCGCCAGGGACGACCCCGCGTCCACCAGCGTGGCGTCAATCGTGCGCCAGCAGGCCTCGGCCTGATCCTCCGCCGAGTCCGGCATCGTCATCGTGGCGTAATCGTAGCCGGTGGTTCCGGCCACGAACACGTAGCCATCCTGCACCACGGCACGGGAATAGCCGTAGGCGGTCTCGAAGGGCGACCCCGAGCTGATCAGGCGGCGCGCACTCATCCGCGTCGCAGCGCCTCCAGCACCTTGGCACCGGGACGGCCGGTCGCCGGCATGCCGAGGCTGCGCTCGACCTCCTTGATCGCGTCGCGGGTCTTCGACCCGACCTTGCCGTCCGGCTCGCCGACGTCGAAGCCGCGCTTGGTCAGGCGGGCCTGGAGATCGCGGCGTTCGGCCCGGGACAGGGGCGGATCGTCGGTCGGCCACTCCGCCTGGATGCCCGCGCGGCCGCGCAGGCGATCGGACAGCACCGCGATGGCCAGACCATAGGATTCGGCGGCGTTGTAGGAGTAGAGCGCGTCGAAGTTCTTCGTCACCAGGAAGGCCGGCCCGTCGCTGCCCGCCGGCAGCAGGATACCCGCCGGCCCGTCGCCCGAGAGCGGGCGGCCGTCGATGCGGGTGACGCCGAGGGAGGCCCAGTGCGCCACCGGCTTCTTGTTCTTTCGCCCGGCGGCGCCGGCGTTGAAGCCGCGCGGGACCTTGACCTCGTAGCCCCAGGGCTGGCCGTTGTTCCACTTGGCGACGCGCAGGAAGTTGGCCGTGGAGGCGACGGCGTCCGGCACCGAATCGACCAGATCGCGGCGCCCGTCACCATCGCCGTCGACGGCGAGACGCTGGTAGGTGGTGGGCATGAACTGGGTCTGGCCGAAGGCGCCGGCCCAGGAGCCGTTGAGGCGCGAGGGGTCGATGTCGCCGCGCTCGATGATCTTCAGGGTGGCCATCAGCTCGCCCTTGAAGAAGTCCTTCCGGCGGTGATTGGCGCAGATCAGGGTGGCGAAGGACTGGACCAGCGGCATCTTGCCGAGGTTCTTGCCGAAATTCGACTCGACGCCCCAGACCGCCGCGATGGTGTGGCGGTCGACGCCGTAGCGCGCCTCCGCGTTGGCGAGCGCCTGTGCGTGCTGACGCATCGCCGCCTTGCCGTCGTCGACACGCTCCTCGTCGACCAGGGCGGCCATGTAATCCCAGATCGGAGTCTTGAACTCGGGCTGAGCCTGGGAGAGTTCCAGCACCTTCTCGTCATGCGCGATGCCGGCGGTGGCCGCCCGGAAGGTCTGGGCCGAGATGCCCTGCGCCGCGGCCTGCGCCTGGAGGTTGGCGAGGCAGCCCTGAAAATCGGCCCGCGCCGGAGCGGAGATCGACAGGAGGGCCGCAGCCATCCCGAGGGAGAGGGTCGCCGTCTTGCCCGGTCGGCCGAATGCCATCGTGTTCTCCGCCACTACGTACCCATCGATCGTGAGCAGCGATTCAGGCGATACCAGGGTTAACGAACGGTTGAGGGCGAGACCGATTCGTTGGGGTGATGGCCTGGTGCTCTCGGGGTGTTGGGTATCGCTTGGCCAACTCAGCCTGTTGGATCTGCGCACAGCGTACAGCAGCCCCCAACACGACCTCAGGCAGAATGCCGATATGATGGCGGAAACCACTCGGAGCACTGCGTCGTCCCGGGGCCGCGCAGCGGAGCCCCGGATCCAGAAACTCAGGTGGTACCAGGCCTTACACTGTCGGCGGCTATGGATTCCGGGCTCGCCTGCGGCGCCCCGGAATGACGGAGCGCCACGGACTTTCGATCGCCCGGTCTTGTCGGGAGGAGTCTTGCCGGGAGGCGTCTTGCCGCAGCTCCTTAGGCGAACCCGCGCGCCGCCAGTTTCTCCTCGTAGGCGTCGATCTTGGGCGCTCGCTTCAGCGTGAGGCCGATCTCGTCGAGGCCGTTGAGCAGGCTTTCCTTGCGACCGGAATCGATGTCGAAATGCAGGGTGCCGCCGTCCGGACCCTTGATGGTCTGGGCTTCGAGATCGACCGAGAGCGTGGCGTTGGAGCCGCGCTCGGCATCCTCGAACAGCTTCTCCAGGTCTTCCGGCGAGACCGTGATCGCCAGGAGGCCGTTCTTGGCGCAGTTGTTGAAGAAGATGTCGGCGAAACTCGTCGAGATCACGCAGCGGATGCCGAAATCGGTCAGGGCCCAGGGCGCGTGCTCGCGCGACGAGCCGCAACCGAAATTGTCACCGACGACGAGGATCCGGGCGTTGCGATAGGCCGGCTTGTTGAGGACGAAATCCGGGTTCTCGGAGCCGTCGTCCCGGTAGCGCATCTCGGAGAACAGGCCCTTGCCGAGGCCGGTGCGCTTGATCGTCTTGAGATACTGCTTGGGGATGATCCGGTCGGTGTCGACGTTGATGATCCGCATGGGCGCCGCGACGCCCTCCAGGGTGGTGAACTTGTCCATGATGCCGGTCGCCGTGGTCTCGCGATGGGCGGCGGCCTCATCCGCTGACGAGGCAGGTGCCGCATGTGGGCCGACCTCTATCAGGCGGGCGCCGACGCCGAAAGACGGGGCTTCGCGTCTCGCGATCGTCGCCCATCGGGCCTATGCTGTGCGCAACACCAGGGGAACAGCCATGAGCGAGACCACGAACCAGTTCAAGAAGGCGCCGAAACGCAAGAAAGAGAAGGCCCGCACGGTGTCGGTCTCCCCCGAGATGCGCCAAGCCTACGCCGACCTGATCAAGCAGAAGGAAGAGCGCGAGGAATACGCCAAGCACCTGCCCTCCGAAAAGGGCAGGTGATCGTCTGGTGTCGGGTATCGGGTATCGGACCTTAGCGCTTTCCGGCCTCGACCACGTCCTCGACCGTGCGCAGACCGGCGCGGGGGGCGTTGACGAGGCAGGCCATGTTGCCCGGGGCGTGCTGGTTCTTCCACATCTTGGTGTGAGCCTGGGGAATCTTGTCCCAGGGGAAGACTTCGCTCATGCACGGGTCGATGCGCTGGTCGAGGACGAACTGGTTCGCCGCCGAGGCCTGCTTGAGATGGGCGAAGTGCGAGCCCTGGATACGCTTCTGGCGCATCCAGACGTAGCGGGCGTCGAAGGTGATGTTGAAGCCCGTGGTGCCGGCGCAGAACACGATCATGCCGCCGCGCTTGGCCACCAGGGTGGAGACCGGGAAGGTCGATTCGCCCGGATGCTCGAACACGATGTCGACGTCGTTGCCCTTGCCGGTGATCTCCCAGATCGCCTTGCCGAACTTGCGGGCCTCCTTGAGCCAGGTGTTGTATTCAGGGCTGTTCACCTTCGGCAACTGGCCCCAGCAATCGAACTCCTTGCGGTTGATCACGCCCTTGGCCCCGAGGCTCATGACGTAGTCGCGCTTGGTGTCGTCGGAGATCACCGCGATGGCGTTGGCGCCGGAGGCCGCGCAGAGCTGGACCGCGAACACGCCGAGGCCGCCGGACGCGCCCCAGACCAGGACGTTCTGGCCCGGGCGCACGGTGTGGGGGGCGTGGCCGAACAGCATGCGGTAGGCGGTGGCGAGGGTCAGCGTGTAGCAGGCCGCCTCCTCCCAGGTCAGATGCTTCGGACGGGCCATGAGCTGGCGCGACTGCACCCGGCAATACTGCGCGAACGAGCCATCCCCGGTCTCGTAGCCCCAGATGCGCTGCGAGGGCGAGAACATCGGATCGCCGCCGTTGCACTCCTCGTCGTCGCCGTCATCCTGATTGCAGTGGATGATGACCTCGTCGCCGACCTTCCAGCGCTTCACCTTCGCGCCGACCTTCCAGACGATGCCCGACGCGTCCGAACCGGCGATGTGGTACTCGCCCTTGTGCACGTCGAAGGGCGAGATCGGCTCGCCGAGGCCGGCCCAGACGCCGTTGTAGTTGATGCCGGCGGCCATGACGTAGACGAGCACTTCGTCGTCGCCGATCTCCCAGACCGGGAGGACTTCGAGCAGATGCGACTGCTCCGGCGGTCCATGGCGCTCGCGCCGGATCGCCCAGGCATACATCTTCGCAGGCACGTGACCGAGGGGCGGGACCTCGCCCATCTCGTACAGGTCCTTGATTTCAGTCGTGCTCGACGCAACGCTCGCGGCCATCTTGGCTCTCCCCGTGACTTCTTGTGCTGCCCGCTATATCGGCGAACCCGAAGCCGTCCAAGAGCCCCAACGGCCAAGAATCTTTTCGTTGGCGCGCAAGAAACCTTGCGATCCACAAGCAGAAGGCGCCGGCCGGACCGACGCCTTCCTGTATTCAATATTATGCTTTTGCCACGGACCTTTAAGGCTCGCTGCCCACAGGTTTCTTCGGCGATCTCCTGACCGGCGGCGATGCCCAGGCCCTCGGCGACGCCGCGACCGAAGTCGGGATGCACCTTGTACCAACGTCCAATCAGCCGCTCCCGGATGGCGCGCGAGCTGTCGCCCATCGAGGTGACGATGGCTTCGACGAGGCGCTGACGGCCGCCGGCGTCGGGCCTGGAATCGCGGCCGCCATCGCCCTGCGCGATCGCGTTCGACAGGTCCGCGGCGATCGCCGTCGGTCTGCCGTCCCAACCGCAATCAGCTCCGCGCCCCGATCGGGCAGCCGACCACTGCGCCGTGAATGGCAGGCCGAGAGCGCGCGATCGTTGCAGGCGCGCAACCGTGAGCATCCGGGCCGTTCGTCCTGATGACGCCGCGCACGCGCTTCGCTAGGGTGCGCAGCAAGTGATCGAGAACAATCAAATTCAATTTTAGATCACATCAAATTCAGTCTCAGGGAGTCTTCGGGGATGAGCGGACAGGCAGGCGTTGCGGAGATCAAGCGCGACAAGCCATGGATCATCCGCACCTATGCGGGCCATTCCAACGCGAAGGAATCGAACGCGCTCTACAAGGGCAACCTCGCCAAGGGGCAGACCGGTCTTTCGGTTGCTTTCGATCTGCCGACCCAGACCGGTTATGATCCCGACCACGAGCTGGCGCGCGGCGAGGTCGGCAAGGTCGGCGTCTCGATCGCTCATCTCGGCGACATGCGGACCCTGTTCGACCAGATTCCACTGCAGCAGATGAACACCTCGATGACGATCAACGCCACGGCACCGTGGCTGCTGTCGCTCTACCTCGCGGTGGCCGAGGAGCAGGGCGCGCCGTTCGCCGGGCTCCAGGGCACCACGCAGAACGACATCATCAAGGAATACCTGTCGCGCGGCACCTACGTGTTTCCGCCCGCGCCCTCCCTTCGCCTGACCAAGGACGTGATCCTGTTCACGACCAAGGAAGTGCCGAAGTGGAACCCGATGAACGTCTGCTCCTACCATCTGCAGGAGGCCGGGGCGACGCCGGTGCAGGAACTGTCCTACGCGCTCGCCATCGCCATCGCGGTGCTGGACACGGTGCGCGACGACCCGGATTTCGACGAAGCCAGCTTTGCCGACGTGTTCAGCCGCATCTCGTTCTTCGTCAATGCCGGCATGCGGTTCGTCACCGAGATCTGCAAGATGCGGGCGTTCTCGGAACTCTGGGATGAGATCGCCCAGGAGCGCTACGGCATCACCGACCCGAAGAAGCGGATTTTTCGCTACGGCGTCCAGGTCAATTCCCTCGGCCTCACCGAGCAGCAGCCGGAAAACAACGTCCACCGCATCCTGATCGAAATGCTGGCCGTCACCCTGTCGAAGCGGGCGCGCGCCCGCGCCGTGCAGCTTCCGGCCTGGAACGAGGCGCTGGGCCTGCCGCGCCCCTGGGACCAGCAATGGTCGATGCGGATGCAGCAGATTCTGGCCTTCGAGACCGACCTGCTCGAATACGACGACATCTTCGACGGTTCGAAGGTCATCGATGCCAAGGTCGAGGCCCTGAAGGCCGAGACCCGCAAGGCGTTGGAGGAGATCGGCGGCATCGGCGGCGCCGTGGCGGCCGTCGAGACCGGCGCCCTCAAGCGGGCGCTGGTGGAGTCCAACGCCAAGCGCATCTCCGCCATCGAGGCCGGCGATCAGGTCGTGGTCGGCGTCAACAAGTTCCAGGCCGGCGAGCCCTCGCCCCTCACCGCCGGCGAGGGGGCGATCTTCACCGTCTCCGAGACGGTCGAGATGGAGGCCGAACAGCGCATCCGCGAGTGGCGCTCCAAGCGCGACGGCCGGGCCGTCGACAAGGCCCTGGACGACCTCGAAGCGGCCGCCCGTTCCGGCGCCAACATCATGCCGGTGTCGATCGCGGCGGCGAAGGCCGGCGTCACCACCGGCGAATGGGGCGAGCGCCTGCGCCAGGTCTTCGGCGAGTATCGCGCCCCGACCGGCGTCACCCTCGAGACCATCTCGTCGGGCGCCGCCGCCGATGCCAAACTGCTCATCGCGGATCTCGGCGAGCGCCTGGGCGAGACCCCCAGGCTCGTGGTCGGCAAGCCGGGCCTCGACGGCCACTCGAACGGCGCCGAGCAGATCGCGCTGCGCGCCCGCGACGTCGGCTTCGACGTGACCTATGACGGCATCCGCCAGACCCCGGCCGAGATCGTCGCCAAGGCGAAGTCCACGGGCGCCCACGTGGTCGGGCTGTCGATCCTCTCGGGCAGCCACGTGCCGCTGGTGCGCGACGTCCGGGCCAAGATGCGCGAGGCCGGGCTCGATCACATCCCGCTGGTGGTCGGCGGCATCATCTCGCCCGACGATGAACTGGTGCTCAAGAACATGGGCGTGACGGCGGTCTACACCCCGAAGGACTACGTCCTCGACTCCATCATGGTGGGCATCGCCAAGGTGGTGGAACGCGCCCTCGACAAGCGCGCCGCCGAGCAGGCCGACGCCAAGGCCGGTGTCGCGGGGGCGACCCCGCGCGGCGACACCGCCGAGAAGGTGTTCTGAGCCAAGCGCGCCCGGAGGATTTTTGGCCCCTCCGGGCAGTCGATCGGCCCTGACGGTCTAGCCCGTTGGTCGATGCGCCAGCCCGTCATCTCAAGGTCTCGGGGCCGCTCAGCCCCGCCCGACATAGCGGTCGCGTCCCGCACCCAGGCTGCACAGGAACGCCGCGATCGCGATGGCGCAGAACAGGGCCGTCGAGGCGGCCCAGGTGCCGGTCAGGTCGTGGGCCAGACCGAAGCTCAGGGGGCCGAGCGAGGCCAGGGTGTAGCCGACGCTCTGCGACATCGCCGCGAGACTGCCGGCGGCGGCCGGATCGCGGGCACGCAGGACGATGATGGTGAGGCCGAGGCCGAACAGCCCACCGAGGCCCGCCCCGAGCAGCATGCCCACCGGAAGGGCCCAGGACAGCGGCCCGTAGACCAGCGCCACCAGCGAGACGATGCACAGGCCGAGAAGCCCGGCGGCGAAGCCGCGCTGGTCGCGCACCCGTGCCGCGAAGGATGGCACCAGCAGCGCCGCCGGGGCCTGCCCGATGCTCATCAGTGAGGACACGAACCCGGCCTCGACCGCGCTGAGCCCGCGGTCATGCAACACCAGGGGCAACCAGCCGAACATGATGTAGGCCAGCGACGATTGCAGGCCCATGAACCCGGTCACCTGCCAGGCGATCCGGTCGCGCCACAGGGAGATTCGGCGTGCGTGTCCGGCCTGCGCATCGGCGCCCGTCGCGAATGGCGCCCAGGCGACGGTTGCCAGGATGGCCGGGAGCGCCCACACCCCGAGGGCCACGGGCCAGCTTCCGAGCTGGTTGGCCAGGGGCACCGCGAGGCCCGCCCCCGCCGCCGCACCGAGGCAGAGCACCATGGTGTAGAGGCCGGTGACGAATCCGGTCAGTCTCGGGAAGTCGCGCTTGACCAGCCCCGGCAGGAGCACACCCGAGAGGCCGATCCCGAAGGCGGCGAGGCAGGCGCCAACGAAGAGCGGCCCGAGCCCCCCGAGGCCGCGCAGGCCCGAACCCAGCGCCACGATCGCCACCGCCAGCAGCACGCCGCGATCGGCCCCGAAGCGTCGCATCACCAAAGGACCGAGGGTGCAGGCGAGACCGATGCACAGCACCGGAAGCGTGGTGAGCAGGGCCGCCCCGGCGGCACTCAGGGCGGTCTCGGCGCGGATGCGCTCCAGCAGCGGGCCGACGGTGGTCAGGGCGGGGCGCATGTTGAAGGCGACCAGCAGGATGCCGAGACCGAGAAGGAGCGGCCGGGCTCGCATCGGAGATGTCGTCTTCACGCGCTACGCCGCCGTACCGCCAGGGTGGTGAGGAAACCCCCGATCCAGACCAGCCCGAACGGCAGGTCGCCGAGGCTGGCATAGAGCGTCCGCCCGGAGAGGCGGGCCGGCAGGTTGGCATCGAGCACGCCCTCGACGCCGAGCGGCAGGCTGGCGGTGATGCGGCCATGGGCGTCGATCACGGCCGAAATGCCGGTGTTGGCGTCGCGCACCAGGGGCAGCCCTTCCTCCACGGCACGCAGCCGCGCCTGGGCGAGGTGCTGGCGTGGCCCCGGCGTGTCGCCGAACCAGGCGTCGTTGGTCAGATTGAGGATCAGGCCGGGAACCGGCGGCGGCCCGTTCGGCGTGGCGCCCGGCACGATCGCGCCCGGAAAGATCGCCTCGTAGCAGATCGTCGCCGCCACCGGGGGCAGGCCCGGAATGGTCATGATCCGCTGGGTCGCCCGGTCGCCCGCGGTGAAGCCGCCCGGGATCGAGACGAACTGCCGGATGTGCAGGGCGCGCAGGGTCGCATCGAGGGGGCCGGGCAGGTACTCGCCGAAGGGCACCAGGTGGACCTTGTCGTAGATGTCGCCGAGCTTCGGCCCGGCCGACATCGTCAGGATGCTGTTGAAGAAGCGCGGACGCGCGTCGCCCACCGGCACCTCGGCCCGCGCCGCCCCGGTGATGAGCTGCTTGCCCGGCGGGAAGGCGGCGGCGATCCGGGCCAGGGCCTCGGGATCGCGCTGGATCAGGAACGGAAAGGCTGATTCCGGCCAGATCACGTGCGTGACGTCGGCGATGCCGGTGCGGTCGGGCGCGGCGGCGCGGTCGCTGAGTTCAAGGTAGCGGTCGAGGATGTCCTGACGGTTCTCGGGCCGGAACTTGGCGTCCTGGTTGAGATTCGGCTGAACGAGGCGCAGGCGCACGCCCGACACGATCGGATCGGCGGCGGCTGGAACCCGCGCGGCGCCGAATCCCGCGAGGGCCGCCAGGGCGAAGCCGGCGAGGACCAGCGGCCCGAAGCGTCCGCGCGCGCTGTCCGCCACCGCCAGGGTCGCGGGGGCGGCCGCGATGAGGATCGCCAGAAGGGTCAGGCCATAGAGGCCGACCAGGGACGCGCCCTGCATCAGCCACAGGTTCTGCCCCAGCGCCATGCCGAGCGTATTCCAGGGAAACCCGGTGAAGAGATGCCCGCGCAGCCACTCGCTGGCGGACAGGCCAAGCGCGAGGGCGACGATGCGCAGTGCCCCGCGCGACCACAGCAGCCGGGCGAGCCCGAAGCCGAGGGCGTAGAACAGGGCTAGTACCGCCGGCAGGCCGACGACACCCAGGGGCAGCGCCCACAGGAACTCCTCGGCCTCCACCAGGAAAGCCGATCCGAGCCACCACAGACCCGCGGTGAGATAGCCGAACCCCCAGGCCCAGCCGATCACCGCGCTGGCGAGGACGGCCCCGCGCGTGGCCCGGCGTCCGGTGGCGGCGCCATCGATCAGCCAGACCGCGACGCACAGGGATACGACGAGGGCGGGAAACAGCCCGAAGGGCGGCATCGCCAGGGCGCCGGCGGCGCCGGCCGCCATGGCGACGGCGATGCGGCGCCAGCCGGCGGTCAGCATCACCCACTGCGCGAGGGCGACGAGCGGCCCCGTCGCCGCTCCGTAACCGGCGCGTCCCACGACGCTCGACGTCATGCGAAACCCGTCACGGGGCCGGCGATCCGGGCGGCGTGGGCGCCGGCAGGGCCAGCGGAACCACGGCGGTGATGCGGGCATCCCCCCGCTGCAGGCGCAGGCGCTTCACCCGGCGCGGATCGGCGTCGAGCACCTCGAATTCGAGGTTCCCGGGACCGCTGATCAGCTCTCCGCGCGAGGGCACGCGCCCCGCCAGGGTCACGATCAGGCCGCCGATGGTGTCGATCTCCTCGGCCATCTCGCCGACCGCCGCCACGAGGTCGACGCCGCTCGCGGCGGAGACCTCAGCGAGGCCCGCCCGGGCATCGGTGACGAACACGTCGCTCTCGCCGTCGACGCGCTGGATCAGGTGACCCTCGGCGACATCGTGCTCGTCCTCGATGTCGCCCACCACCATCTCGACCAGATCCTCGATCGAGATCAGGCCGTCGGTGCCGCCATACTCGTCGATCACGAGGGCCATGTGGGTGCGCGTCGCCTGCATCCGGACCAGCAGATCGATGGCCGGCATCGAGGGCGGCACGAACAGCACCGGGCGCTGGATGCGGGTCGCCGCCAGCGTCGCCGAGAGGTCGACCTGGGCGAGGTTGAGGCTGCGCAGGGCGCGGGCGCCCCGGCGGGCCCGCGGCGGCAGGACCGGGGCGGCCTCGCCCTCCGGCTGCGTCGGTGCCGCACGGCGGCTGCCGGCCTCGGCCCGGGCTGCGATGTGGTCGACGAAGTCGCGGATGTGGACCATGCCGCGCGGGTCGTCGAGGGTTTCCCCGTAGACCGGAAGCCGGGAATGCCCGGCCGTTCGGAACAGCTTCAGCAGGTCGCCGAGGCTGGTGTCCATCGAGACCGCGACGATGTCGGCCCGGGGAATCATGACGTCGTCGACCCGCACCTTGTGCAGGCCGAGCACGTTCTTCAGCATGGCGCGTTCGAGGGGCGAGAACGCGTTCTCGCCGGTGTCGGGCTCGGCCAGCGCGCCCTCGATGTCGTCGCGCAGCGAATCGCGCGGGCGAAGATGGAACACGTGGAGGAGGCGGTCGTACCAGGGCTCGCGGGCCTGGTTCTCACCATCGCCGGAACTGGGCGCGGCCTGGGCCGCGCCGCGACTTCGATCGTTCGTCATGTCTCTCTGATCTGGGATGTCGGGCGGGATCGCCGCTCACTCCGTGCAGGTCTCTGCAGCATAGGGGTCGGGCACGCCAAGGGTCCGAAGCGCCGCCACTTCGAGGGCTTCCATCGCCTCGGCATCCGCCTCGCCGGTCTCGTGGTCCTGACCGAGGAGGTGAAGGGTGCCATGGACGAGGAGATGGGCCAGATGGTCGCTGAGCGGCTTCGACTGCTCGGCACTCTCGCGCAGCATCGTGTCATACGCAAGAACGACGTCGCCGAGCGGACGCGGCACGCCCGGATGAGTGGGCTGGGGCGCAGCCGGGAAAGACAGCACGTTGGTCGGCTTGTCCTTGCCGCGCCAAGTCCGGTTCAGGTCCTGCACCGCCGCATCGTTGGTGAGCAGCACGCTGATCTCGACCTCGCCCTCCGGCGCCTCGGGGGCGGCGGCGAGCGCGGCTTCCACGGCCCGGATCACGAACGCTTCGAGATCCGGCGCCACGCTCGTCCAGCGCGCGTCCTCGACCGCGACGTCGATCTCGGCCGAAACGGCAGCGTTCACGACAGGGGCCTCCGGCGGGATAGGGGCGCCCGGTCGGCATCGCCCTCCCCGTGCGACGCCGCCTCGTAGGCGGTGACGATGCGGCGGACGAGGTCGTGGCGCACCACGTCGACGTCGCGGAAGGTGATGCGGCCGATGCCCTCGACGCCGTCGAGCACGCGCACGGCCTCGACGAGGCCGGATTTCTGGCCCGGCGGCAAATCGATCTGGCTCGGATCGCCGGTGATGATCATGCGGGAATTCTCACCGAGCCGGGTCAGAAACATCTTCATCTGCATCGAGGTGGTGTTCTGCGCCTCGTCGAGGAGCACCACGGCGTTGGTCAGGGTGCGCCCGCGCATGAAAGCCAGCGGCGCGATCTCGATGATGCCGGTCTGCAGACCGCGATCGACGTGGCGCGCCTCCATGAAATCGTAGAGCGCGTCGTAGATCGGCCGCAGGTAGGGATCGACCTTGTCGCGCATGTCGCCCGGCAGGAAGCCCAGGCGCTCGCCGGCCTCGACGGCGGGGCGCGACAGGATCAGGCGCTCGACATGGCCCTGCTCCAGCAGGGAGACCGCATGGCCCACGGCGAGCCAGGTTTTGCCCGTCCCGGCCGGTCCCTCGGCGAAGACGAGTTCGTGGCTGCGCAGGGCCTTGATGTAGGCGTCCTGCGCGGGGTTGCGGGCGCGCACGGCGCCGCGCTTGCGCGTGGCGATCTGGTCGAACACAGCCCGGTCGGGCTCGGCGCTGACCTCGGCGGCGGGAAAGAGGTTGCCCTGCTGCGTCGTTTCCTGGATCGCCCCGTCGACGTCGCCGAGGGTCAGCGGCAGCCCGTTGGTCTTGACCCGGGCATAGAGCCGCTCGAACACCTTGCGGCCCTTCTCGGCCGCCTCGACGCTGCCCTTCAGCACGAGATGATTGCCGAGGGCCGTGGCGGTGACGCCGAGACGGCGCTCGATATGGGCGACGTTCTGGTCGTACTGGCCGAAGACGAGGCTCGCGAGGCGGTTGTCGTCGAAGGTCAGCGCGACCTCCTCGGTTTCGACCGGCCCCCCGATCCGCGCCGCCGGGCCGCGCCCCCGCAGAGCGCCGCCACGTCCGCCCGACCCTTCAGTTCCTGGCACGCCGTTGTCCTTCATTGCCGTCCGGGACGGATCGCAGGCTGCGAAGCCGTTTCGCACCGCGTGTCCGGAGAAGCCCCTGACATCGGAATTCGTTGCGCCACGTCCAGCGATTCCCCGGCGCGGCGTATCGCCCGACAGGCGACAGAAGGCGCCGCCGCTGCGCTCCGAGCGCTCAAGCGGCCGCCGCCGTGTCGCCGACCGCCTCGCCGAACAGGCTGTTGGAGCCGGCCCGCACCACCCGCACCGGCACCACCGTGCCGATGGTCGAGGCGGGCGCATCGAACTGCACCGGCAGCAGATGAGGCGTCTTGCCGGCGACCTGGCCGGGATGGCGCCCGACCTTCTCGACCAGGACCTCGACCACATGGCCGACGGCCGAGGCGTTGAAGGCGTGCCGCTGCGCGTCGAGCAAAGCCTGGAGCGCGGCCAGGCGCTCGGACTTCACCGCCTCCGGCACGGCATCGACGCTGTCGGCGGCCGGGGTGCCGGGACGCGGGCTGTACTTGAACGAGAAGGCGCTGGCGAAGCCGATATCGCGCACCAGGCGCATCGTCTCCTCGAACTCCGCATCGGTCTCGCCGGGAAAGCCGACGATGAAGTCCGACGACAGGGCGATGTCGGGCCGGGCCGACCGCACCCGCTCGATGATCCGCCGGTACGCGTCCCCGCTGTGCTTGCGGTTCATCGCCCGCAGCACCCGGTCGGAGCCGGACTGCACCGGCAGGTGCAGGTACGGCATCAGCGCCGGGATCGTGCCATGGGCGGCGATCAGGTCGTCGTCCATGTCGTTGGGATGGCTGGTGGTGTAGCGCAGGCGCAGCAGACCGGGCAGCCGCTCCAGCGCCCGCAGCAGCACCGGCAGGGTCGCGCTTTCGCCGTCCGGCCCGAGGCCGTGATAGGCGTTGACGTTCTGACCGATCAGCGTGATCTCGCGCACCCCGCCGCGCACCAGCTTCTCGGCCTCGGCCAGGATCGCCGCCACGGAACGCGAGACCTCGGCGCCGCGGGTATAGGGCACCACGCAGAAGGCGCAGAACTTGTCGCAGCCCTCCTGCACCGTGAGGAAGGCGGTGACGCCGTGGGTCCGGCGGGCCGGCAGATGGTCGAACTTGTCCTCGACCGGAAACTCGGTGTCGACCACGCGCCCGGTGGCGGAGCGCGCCAGCAGATCCGGCAGGCGATGGTAGTTCTGCGGCCCCACCACCACGTCGACGGTCGCGGCGCGGGCCAGGATCTCGGCCCCCTCGGCCTGGGCGACGCAGCCCGCCACCACGATCTTGGTGTCGCGTCCGGCCTGCGCCCGCTCACCCTTCAGCACACGCAGGCGCCCAAGCTCCGAATAGACCTTGTCGGCGGCTTTCTCGCGGATGTGGCAGGTGTTGAGGATGACGACATCCGCGTCCTCCACCACGTCGGTGGCCGCATAGCCCTCGGCGCCCAGCACGTCCGCCATGCGGGCGGCGTCGTAGGCGTTCATCTGGCAGCCGTAGGATTTGACGTAGGCTTTCTTCAACAGTCCGATTCCGAGGATGAGGATGTGCGGCCGCCCATAGCACGGATCGGCGCCGCCGTCGCGATGCCCTGGTGGATCGGCAACTCCCTCCCCGGCAGGCTCGTGCTGGAGCGCGTTCCGGCGGGGCGGCGCCCACACCAGACCGGCCCGAGGGGCGGGCGTCCGGTCGTGCCGCGCTGGACCGCCTCGCGCACGGAAGCTTCGGCCAGGGCGGTGGCGCGCTTGCGGTCGGTGCCGGCTTCGAAGGCGATCGGCGCGCCCCAGGTGACGTGGATGTCGAGGGGACCGCCGGCCAGGAAGCTGGCGAGGTGGGGCGCGAGGTCCATGTCGCCGTACCAGGCGATCTCGGGGCGCTCGGCACGCACCACCGGCAGGCCGTTCCGGCGCGGATAGGTGAGCGCCAGCGGCTGCAGGCGGATGCGGGCCGGGCCCTCTCCGGCGACGGCCGCGCGGGCGGCGCCCACGAGCGAGGAGCGGAACGGCAGCAGCCGGGTCCCGTCGCCCGTGGTGCCCTCGGCGAACAGCACGATGAGATCGCCCCCCGCCAGACGGCGCGCCACCGTGGCGTTGACGCTGGCGGTGTCGGCGCGGCGGGTCCGGTCGATGAAGACCGTGCGCTGGAGCCGCGCCAGGGTGCCGACCACCGGCCAGCCGGCGATCTCGGATTTGGCCACGAAGGAGAGCGGCCGCAGGGAGCCGAGGACGAGGATGTCGAGCCAGGACACGTGGTTGGCGAGCACCAGGGCCGGCTCGCCCGGCTCGGGCGGGGTGCCACTCTGGGTCACCCGCAGGTCGAACAGCATCCGGAAGGCGCGGTGGAACAGCACCGGCATCCAGGCCGCGATCCGTCCGCGCCCGAAGCGCAGGCTGAGAAGGTGGGGGCCGACGATCGCGCCGAAGAGGAGCGCGCAGAGGAGGAGCCGGATCGCCGTGCCGACGCGGGTCATCGCGCGCTCAGGCGCCGTGGCGCCGGATCACGCCAGCACCGCCGTCATGGTCAGAGCGGTCGCGCGCTGGCCGTCGGCGCGGGTGTAGTAGCCCGTCCGCTCGCCGACCTGCCGGAAGCCGTGGCGGGCGTAGAGCTTCAGCGCCGGGGCGTTGCCCTCGTCGACCTCCAGGTGGACGGTGCGGATGCCGGTCTGGGCCAGGTGTTGGAGATGCGCGCTCACCAGCTTGTGCGAGAGGCCGCCGCCGCGCACGCCCGGCGCCAGCACCACCGTGAGGATCTCGGCCTCGTCGGCGGCGCGGCGCGACAGGACGAAGCCCTGGATCGCACCGTTCTTCCACAGGGCATGCGCCTCGGTGGAACGCTCGCACAGCATGCGCTCGAACTCGTGCGCGTCCCAGGGGCGGGCGAAGGCGGTGGCGTGGATGCGGGCCAGCGCCCGGGCCTGACCGGAATCGCGCAGAACGGTCACGTAGGGCGCCGTGCCCCAGGCTTCCCACCAGGCGGACCAGACCTCGAAGGGCCAGAAGGGAGTCAGGGGTCGGGTCATCGGCGCGCAAGCCTCGCATGATCCTGCGGCTGGGCGTCGGGGCCACGCAGGTAGAGCGGCCGGGCCAAGGCCTGGGCCGGATCGGCGAGCATGCCGAGCGAGGCGATCCAGCCGATCTCGGCGGCCCCGGTGCCGGCGACCTCGACGGCGAATCCGCGGGCCTTGGCGGCGGCGGCGATCAGGGGCGCACCGGAGCCGACCAGCGTCACGACGCCATCGAGCATCGCCGCCGCCTCCGCGACCGGAACGTGGCTCGGCGGCACCACGATGCCGTCCGTCATGCTCATCGCCTGGAGGTAGACCGAGCCGTGACGCGCGTCGATGGCGGCGACGATCAGGCCCTCGCCGTTGAGCGCCAGCAGCGGCGCCAGCAGGGCCGACAGGGTGGTGACGCCGACCACTGGAATGCCGGTGGCGAGACCGATGGCGCGGGCGGCCGAAAGCCCCACCCGCAGCCCGGTGTAGCTGCCCGGCCCGACCGTCACGGCGACGCGGTCCAGCGCCTCGAAACCGCCCTCGACCCGGGCGACCACGCGCTCGATCATCGGCAGCAGGGCCTCGGCATGGCCGCGACCGAGGACCATCGACTCGTGGGCGAGGAGATCGTCGGTGGCATCCGAGGCGATGCAGACGGAACAGGCGTCGAGCGCCGTGTCAATGGCGAGGATACGCAAACTCACTCCCGATCGTGCCGCGGCCCCGGAGCGCGCCTGCGTCCCGGGACGGCCTGACGTTAAGACAAAAACGGCCGCTCCGGCAGAGCGGAGCGGCCGTCAGGGACACATTCGCTCAGACCTGTTGCGGCTTTGCGCCGAACGGGCGGTTTCTCGACCTCGGATCGTCGACCTTGGATCGTCGGCCTTAGATCGCTTGCACCTCGCGGATTTCCGGCAGGAAGTGCCGGAACAGGTTCTGCACGCCGTTGCGCAGCGTGGCGGTGGAGGACGGGCAGCCGGAGCAGGCGCCCTTCATCTCAAGGTAGACCACGCCTTCCTTGTAGCCCCGGAAGGTGATGTCGCCGCCGTCGCCGGCCACGGCCGGACGAACGCGGGTCTCCAGCAGGTCCTTGATCGTCTCGACCGTCTCGAGGTCGGCCGGATCGAAGAACTCCTCGGCATCCTCGCTGCCGACGACGTGGCCCTCGGCCAGGGTCGGCGCACCGGACTGGAAATGCTCCATGATCGCGCCGAGCACGGCCGGCTTCACCTGCGGCCAGAGATTGTCGTCCTCGGCCTTGGTGACCGAGATGAAATCGTGCCCGAGATAGACGCCCGAGACGCCGGGCACGTCGAACAGGCGGGTCGCCAGGGGCGAGCGGGCCGCGGCCTCGGCGTCGCGCGCCTCGAAGGTGCCCTCGGTCAGGACCACGCGGCCGGGCAGGAACTTCAGGGTGGCGGGATTCGGAGTGGCTTCGGTCTGGATGAACATGGCTCAGAAAGATCCTCGTCCGCTGCGCCGGTTCAAGGCCGGCCGGGAATGACGCCGGAAGGCTCCGCCGCCCTCTCCATGTGGACCGGAGCGGCGATTTTCTCAACCGTGCGGGCTGCGCAGAGCCCGCCCCGAAACCGCCGGGACCGGGTTGGACAAGGGGCCGCACCTCGTGTATGGCCCGCCTCAATTCAAAACAGGATGCCGAAATCCTGACGCACGCGGTCCCATCCGGGGATCACGGGCGCGCACCGGCAGGATATCATCGATGAACATCATCCAGCAGCTCGAGCAGGAGCAGATCGCTTCGCTCGGCAAGACCATCCCCGACTTCCAGCCCGGCGACACCGTGACGGTGAACGTGAAGGTGAAGGAAGGCGAGCGCACCCGTGTGCAGGCCTATGAGGGCGTCTGCATCGCGCGCTCCGGTGGCGGCCTCAACGAGAGCTTCACCGTCCGCAAGATCTCCTACGGCGAAGGCGTCGAGCGCGTGTTCCCGCTCTACTCGCCGCTGATCGATTCGATCGCCGTCGTCCGTCGCGGCAAGGTGCGTCGCGCCAAGCTGTACTACCTGCGCGACCGTCGCGGTAAGTCCGCCCGTATCGTCGAGCGCGCCGATCGCCCCGCCGAGAAGGCCGCCAAGGCCGATGCCTCGAAGGCGAACAAGGACGCCCGCAAGGCCGAGAAGGCCGCCAAGAGCGCGGCCAAGAACGCTGCCGCGTAAGATCGCAGCAGGATCCGATGAACATCTGACGGGCGCATCGCGCGCGCGTCCGCCGGATACGAGAAGGCTCGCACGGGATATCGCGCGGGCCTTCCGTCGTTTTCGGAGCAGAATCCGTCACCACCGACCGGACGATCGGTGATCAGGCCTGCACGGCGAGGCGTCGGCGGCCCGTGACGAACCAGCCCTCGTCCCGGGACAATCCGAATCGCAGGGCGGCGTTGTGGGCGACCCAGTCCAGCGCGGCCGGCTCCGGCATGGCGCCGGCGAAGTGGTAGCCCTGAAGGATCGGGCATCCGAGCTGCTTCAGGATGTCGAACTGGGCGCGGGTCTCGACGCCTTCGGCCACCACCGTCACCCCGAGGGTCCGGGCGAAGGCCAGGATGGCCTTCATCAGGAGGCGGTCCCGTTCCTCGTCGACGAGGTTCTTGATGAAGCTCCGATCGATCTTCAGGCAGTCGAAGCGCAGGTTGCGCAGGGCTCCGATCGACGAGTACGCGACGCCGAAATCATCGACGATGATGCCGACCCCCATCCCGATCAGCGCCTCGACGTCCGCCCCGCCCCGCTCGCTCGAATAGACCGCCTCCTCGGTGATCTCGATCGCGAGGCGCGCCGGCGCGACCTGGTGGGCCGCCAGTTCGGCGGCGACCATCGCGGCGAGGGGATAGCTGCCGAATTCACTCGGCGACATGTTGATCGAGACACGGACGTGGGAATGGCCGGCGGCATCGAGCTGCTGCGCCATACGACAGCCGTCGCGCAGGATGACCTGCATCACGGCGCGCGACTGGCGCGTCGCCAGGGCAGCCGCGATCACGTCCGGGGGCGACACCCACCCCAGCTTCGGATGGTTCCAGCGCAGCAGCGCCTCGACCCCGACCACCGCGCCGGTCCGACTCTCGACCTGGGGCTGGAACCAGGCCCGGATCGCCCGGCTCTCCAGGGCGCCGGCGAGGTCGCGCTCGATCTCCCGCTTGATCCGCGCCACCCGGTACATGGCCTCCTCGTACCGGCACCAAGCGCCACGGCCCTTCGATTTCGCGACATAGAGGGCCAGGTCGGCATGGCATTGCAGGTCTACGAGGGTGTCGGCGTCACCCGGGTAGCGGGCGATGCCGACGCTGGCCCCCGCCTGGACGGTCTGGCCGGACGCCGTGACGAGCACGGCAAGCTGCGCCACGATCTCCCGCGCCAGCCTCGGCCCGTCGTCCCGGCCGGGCGGACCGGGGACCAGGGCGGCGAACTCGTCGCCTCCGAGACGCGCGACCACGGCCTCCGCGCCGAGAATCCGCTTCAGTCGCGCACCGGATTCGACCAGGACCGCGTCGCCGACCGCATGCCCGAAGGTATCGTTGATGCCCTTGAAGCGATCGAGGTCGATCAGCAGGATCCAGAACTCCTCCCGATCCGCCGCCCCATTCCCCAGGCGTGCCTCGAAGGCGGCTTGATAGGCCGCCCGGTTGAACAGGCCGGTCAGGTGATCGTGGGACGCGGAATATTCGAGGCGGCGCAGGGCCTGCTCGGCGGCGAGATTGGCGGCCTTCAACGATTCGGCCAGCGCGGTGGCTTCCAGCTTGAGGCGGCTCGATTCCAGGTAATGCGCCTCCTGGTCGGTCGCGCCGCGAATCATCAGCACCGCGAGGATGATCAGGTTCACGGCGATGATCTGCGCGCTGAGAGATCCCTCGACGAGGAACAGCACCGTGAGGACCGAGAGGCTCGGAAGCATGAAGGCGATGGCGGGAGCCCGGGACACCTTGCTCTGGATGACCCCGGCATTCAGGCTGCAGAAGGCCAGGGCGACCGCCACCGACTGGGTGTGTCCGTTCTGCGCGAGGCCGATCAGGGCACCGGCCCAGCACAGGCCCGAGAGCAGGGCGCCGATCCACGCGAAGTCCAGGACCCGGTCGGGGTACCGGTCCGCGTGGCTCAGCCTCAGCCATCGGGCGGCAATCAGGGCACGGGAGAAGTTGAGCAGGGCGTTGACGCCGACGAAGGCGAGGATCAGCGCGCGAGGAACCAGCTCCCACATCATCCCGCCGAGGGACACCGAGACGAACACGTTCGCGATCAGCGTCGGGCGCATGCCCCGCAGGACCTCGCGCGCCCGATCGCGCTCGATGATCGCCTCGACGGAGCTGAGCTCGTTCCTGATCAAGGCTGATCTCTCGTCCCGCGCTCGAACACCCTGGCATTCTGCCACGCCGGCTATCTGACAGACCAATCGGTAAATATATCGTGCGTCCTTCGAATAACGCAGCCTATAGGGGGAATCATCAAAAACAAGAACTTGTCTTCAACAACATAAGATTTCAAGTTTACAGCACATCACACCGCAACGTCCGTGCCTGTCGAACGACGGATGTCCGTCACCGCTCGATGGATGTCATTGCGTCGAACCCCTCGTCGCGCGTCGTTCCCGATCCGAGCTTTGCCTGCGGCGCGCAGAGGATCGAGCAACGAAAAAGTCCCGCCGGGTCCTAGGACCCGGCGGGACTCGATCAGCCTTCGCGATGAGACGGTGAGTTTACTCGGCGGCGATGCTGTGAGCCTGGCTGCCGTCGGTATAAGTCTCGGCCTGGAGCCGCTTGCCCGGCGCGGCGCGGCCCGGAAGCGGCGGCAGAGCCTTGGCCTTCTCCAGATCGATCCCCGCACCCTCGGCGACGCGACGGCCGTAATCTTCGTCGGCGTGCCAGAAGTGCCAGACCATGCGCAGCTGGATCGGCTCCGGGCACTGCTTCATATCGCCGACGAGGTTGGCGATGAGGTCGTCACGCTCCCAATCCTGGAACGAACGGTAGCGCACGCCGGCCTGGGTGTAGTCGTCCTCGGTGCGCGAGGTCTGGTAGCGGCCGAGCTGGCCCTGCACCGGCTGGTGATAATCCTTGGCCGGCTTCGGCGCCTCGCGCAGACCCTCGGCCAGGGTCGAGGGCTCGTAGTTGATGTGGGCATTCGGGCCGGTGCCGTCGACGCCGTAGGTCATCTGGCCGTCGCGCTGATTCGAATAGACCTTCACGCCCGGCTGCGGCGCGTTGATCGGCAGCTGGAGGTAGTTGGCACCGACGCGGTAGCGCTGCGTGTCCGAGTAGGACAACGTCCGGCCCTGGAGCATCTTGTCGTCCGAGAAGTCGATGCCATCCACGAGCACGCCCGTGCCGAAGGCCGACTGCTCGACCTCGGCGAAGAAGTTGTCCGGCACGCGATCGAGCACCATGCGGCCGACGGGCAGCAGCGGGAAGTCCTCGACCGGCCAGAGCTTGGTGTCGTCGAGGGGATCGAACGACAGGTGGTCGTTCGGACCGTCGGGCATGATCTGCACGCAGAATTCCCACTCGGGGAAGTTGCCGGCCTTGATGTTGTCGTAGAGGTCGCGCGTGGCGTGGCCGACATCCTTGGCCTGGATCTCGGAGGCCTGGGCCGAGGTCAGGTTGCGGACGCCCTGCTTGGGCTCCCAATGGAACTTGCACAGCACGGCTTCGCCCTGGTCATTGACCAGCTTGTAGGTGTTGACGCCCGAGCCCTCCATCTCGCGATAGTTGGCGGGGATGCCCCAGGGCGACTTGAGGTGGGTCACCATGTGGATGGCTTCGGGATGCTGCGCCACGAAGTCGAAGAAGCGCCACGCCTCCTGCTGGTTGGTCACCGGATCGGGCTTGAACGCGTGGATCATGTCGGGGAACTTGATCGCGTCGCGGATGAAGAAGACCTTGAGGTTGTTGCCGACCAGATCCCAGTTGCCGTCGACGGTCTTGAACTTCACCGCGAAGCCGCGCGGGTCGCGCTCGGTCTCGGGGCTCTCCTTGGCGCCGGCCACGGTGGAGAAGCGCACGAACATCGGCGTCTTGACGCCGGTCTCGTTGAGAACGCGGGCGCGGGTGTACTTGGAGGCCGGCTCGTTGCCGATCTTGCCATAGGCCTCGAAGTAGCCGTGAGCGCCGGCGCCGCGGGCGTGGACGACGCGCTCCGGGATACGCTCGCGATCGAAATGCGTGATCTTCTCGATGAACTGGTAGTTCTCGAGGGTCGCGGGGCCGCGCTCGCCAACCGTACGGGTGCTCTGGTTGTCGCGAACCGGGTGGCCCTGTCGGGTGGTCAGGATCGGGCGCTGATCGCTCATGCGGTGCTCTCTCGCTCAGATAAGATCGTCGCGGCGACCGCCGCATCCGAATCTTGGAATCATTCCGAGCCGGTCTTATGGACCCGCGCCGGCGATTTGGCTAATGCATCGTGGCGAAAGGGATGATAGGCAAAGCCTATGCATATGTCGGGCCTGTCCCTGCGCGATCTCGAATATGTCGTCGCCGTCGCCGAGGAGATGCATTTCGGCCGGGCCGCCGAGCGCTGCAACGTCAGCCAACCCACCCTGAGTGTCCAGGTCCGCAAGCTGGAAGACCTGCTCGGCCTGGCTTTGTTCGAGCGCGGCAATCGCCGGGTGATGCTGACCCCGGCCGGCCAGACCATCGTGCGCCAGGCCCGCATCGTCATGGCGGAGGCCCAGCGCCTCCTGGTCCTGGCCAGCGAGGGGCGCGGCGCCCCGCTCACCGGCCGCCTCGTCCTGGCGGCCATCCAGACGCTCGGGCCCTACCTGTTCCCCCTGGTGTTGCGGACCCTGCGCCAGGAGTTTCCGCTGCTGGCCCTGGCCCTGAGCGAGGCCCGTACCGCCGAAATCCTCGAAGGATTGCGCAACGGCCGCATCGACGCGGCCCTGATCTCGCTGCCGGTGCCGGCCTCCGGGCTCACCGTGTCGCCGCTCTTCGTCGAGCCGTTTCAACTCGCCTGCCCGGCCGAGCACCCCCTCGCCCGGGGCGGTGCGCTGCGCGCCACCGACATCGCCGGGCCGGACCTCCTCCTCCTCGACGAGGGCAACTGCCTGCGCGACCAGACCGTGGCGGCCTGCGGCGCCGGCTCCGCCGCCGGGCGCCATGCCACCAGCCTGGAGACCCTGCGCTCGATGGTGGCGGCGGGGGCCGGATACACCCTGCTGCCCACCCTCGCGGTTCCCACCGGACCGGACCCGAGCGGCCTCACGGTGACCCGCAGCTTCGACGTCGACGGCCCCGGCCGTACGATCGCCCTGGCCTGGCGCACCAGCGATCCGCGCAGCGACGGCCTCGCCCATCTCGCCGCCTTCTTCCGCGCCCATGCCCCGTCCGGCACCACCGCCTGCCGCGACGACGGCATGCCCCGCCCGCGCATCCCGCGCCGTGACAGCGTGGCCGATCCGGTGTAGCGCCCGGCACGACGGGCCGTACGGCCCGGCCTTCGCGTCTCTCCGCATCCTTCCGGCCTCTCCGTGCTCTCACTGCGCTTTCTCGGCCGTTGGGCGGCTCTCCTCGGCGCCTCCGGCCTCCTGGCCTATGGCCTCGACCACGCGCATTTTCCGGCGGCGCTGCTGCTCGGGCCGATGGTGGCGGCGATCGCCTTCGGCGTCGGCGGCGCGAACCTGTCGGTGCCGAAATTCGGCTTCCAGGCGGCCCAGGCGATGATCGGTTGCCTCGTCGCCCATACGGTGACCGGCGAGATCGTCCGCACGGTGTCGGAGGACGGCGTCCTGATCCTGGCGGTGGTGCTGGTCACGGTGCTGGTCGGCGGCGCCGTGGGCTGGGCGCTCACCCGCCTGCGCATCCTGCCGGGCTCCACCGCGGCCTGGGGCTCGTCCCCCGGAGGCGCCGCCGCCATGGTGGCGATGTCGGAGGAATACGGCGCCGATCCCCGCCTCGTGGCCTTCATGCAATACGTGCGGGTGGTCGCCGTGGTGCTGTCGGCCTCCGTCATGGCCCGCCTGCTCACCGATGTCACCGACGTGGTGCCGGCATCCGACCCCTTCAGCGTGGCACCGCTCTCGATCCTGGCGACCCTGGCGGTGGCGGCCGCCGGCGCCGTTCTGGCGAAGGTCGTGCGCCTGCCGGCCTTCGCGCTGATCGGGCCGATGCTGCTCGGCGCGGCGCTCCACGCCTCCGGCCTCGTGTCGATGGCACTGCCCATGCCGGTCCTCGACCTCGCCTACGCCACCATCGGCTGGTATGTCGGCCTGCGTTTCCGGCGCGAGACCCTGCGCGAAACGGTGAGCGCCCTGCCGGGCATCATGATCGCCACCCTGGGGGTGATCGCCCTGTGCGGCGGCTGGGCCTACGGTCTGACCTTCCTGCTGCCCATCGACTTTCTCACCGCCTACCTCGCCACCAGTCCCGGCGGGCTCGATTCGGTGGCGATCATCGCGGTCGGCTCGAAGGTCGACGTGTCCTTCGTGCTCGCAGTCCAGACCCTGCGGCTGTTCGTGGTGCTGGTCACCGGACCGGTCGTGGCCAAGTGGATCACCCGCAGCGCTCCGGCGGCCCGCTGAGATGCACGCCCTCTATCTCGCCTTCCTCAATTCCTGGCGCGGCCTCGTGCACGGCGCCCGCACCGAGCGAGCCGTGCGCCTCGAACTCGTGCTGCTGGTCCTCGGGGTGCCGCTGGGGCTGCTGCTCGGCTCCACGCTCTGGGTCCGGGTCGCCCTGCTGGCGAGCCTGCTGCTGATGCTGGCCGCCGAGTTCCTCAACACCGCGATCGAGAAGCTCTGCGACCACCTCCATCCCGGGCACCATCCCAAGATCGGCATCGTCAAGGATCTCGCCTCGGCCGGGACCTTCTCGGCCCAGGGCATCGCCGCGCTGATCTGGATCGCCGCCCTGGTCGAGCGCCTGTCGGACCACCCCTGACGCCGCATCGACAGTGACGGCCTCGAACGAAACGAGCCGATCACAGTCGCAGGCCCGATGAAACAGCATCGCCCTGCGTGATCTGGACAGGGACGGCGCGGTCCTTCAACGCTGGACGTCCGGTCGATCGTCGACGGAGCGACCGCAATCCTTTGAAACGACTTGCGTCCACCGAGGTGCGTTCATGCCGGTAGCCATGATTCTGAGACAGACACTGTTCGGCTTGAGCGGTTTACTGCTTCTGATGCAACCGACAGCTGCGGCCGACCTGCCGAAGATTGCCGTGATCGCGACCGGCGGAACCATCGCCATGAAGCTCGACCCGGCCACGCATGCGCCGGTGCCGGCCCTCTCAGGCGAGGATCTCGTCGCGGCCGTCCCGAAGCTCAAGGACCTCGCGGCGATCGCCGTCACCGAGTTCAGCAATGTCCCGAGCGACTATATGGGGCCGGATCGCTGGCCCGGCCTGTCACGCAAGGTCGACGAAATCCTGGCCGACCCGGCGATCCGCGGCGCCATCGTCCTGCACGGCACCGATACCCTGGATCAGACCGCCTACTTCCTCGACCTCACCCTGAAGAGCGACAAGCCCGTGGTCCTGGTGGGCGCCCAGCGCAACGCCTCCGACTGGGATTCGGACGGGTCGCGAAACCTCCTCAATGCGGCCCGGCAGATTCTCGCCGACGGCGCGAACGGCATGGGCGTGACGGTGACGCTGAACCATCACATCAATGCCGCCCGCGAGGTGCGCAAGACGCATACGAGCAACGTCGAGACCTTCAATTCCGGCGATGCCGGCTTCCTCGGCTACGTCGACGAGGACCGGGTCGTGTTCAGCCGTAAGTCGCTGCGCCGCCAGACCCTGCCGCTGCCCGAGCGCATGCCCCGGGTCGATCTCGTGGCGATGTATGCCGGCGCCGACGGCAGTCAGGTACGCCACGCCGCCGAAACGGGGGCGGAGGCCATCGTGGTCGAGGCCTATGGCTGGGGCAACATGAATGCCGAGATGCACGACGCCATCGCGGAGGTCATCGCCAAGGGCGTCCCGGTCATCGTGGCCACGAAGGTTTCCAACGGCCGGGCGCTGCCGGTCTACGGCTTCAAGGGCGGCGGCAACACGCTGCTCAAGGCCGGCGCGGTCTTCGCCGACGACCTGACGCCGGACAAGGCGCGCATCCTCACCCTGATCGCGCTGCCCAAGACCCGGGAGCGCGCGGCGCTGCAGGCCCTGTTCGACAAGTAGGCGCCTTCGCGTCGCTGCCGGGAGGGCCGGCGTCGCCGCCATCGTGCGGCGGCGCCCGGACAGGATCTTGCCTGCGACAGGACCTCGCCCGCGACAGGACCTCGCCCGCGACAGGACCTCGCCCGCGACAGGACCTCGCCCGCGACAGGACCTCGCTCGCTTCTGGCGCGCCGAGCGCCTATGTGCGGGCATCCGTCTTCCGCATCGCCGCCTCGCCGGAGCCCGTGTCTCCTTGACCGACTACATCCGCAAGATCCTCACCGCCCGCGTCTACGACGTCGCCATCGAGAGTCCGCTCGACCCGATGCCGCGCATGTCGGCGCGCCTGGGCCGCCCGGTGCTCTTGAAGCGCGAGGACCTGCAGCCGGTCTTCTCGTTCAAGCTGCGCGGCGCCTACAACAAGATGTCGGGTCTGTCGCCCGAGCTGCTGGCCAAGGGCGTCGTCTGCGCCTCGGCCGGCAACCATGCGCAGGGCGTGGCGCTCGCCGCCGCACGGCTCAACGTCCGCGCCGTCATCGTGATGCCGCGCACGACTCCGGCGATCAAGGTCGATGCCTGCCGGGCGCGCGGCGCCGAGGTCATTCTGTTCGGCGATGCCTTCGACGAGGCGCTGGGCCATGCCCGCGAATTGGAGGCGCGCGACGGGCTGACCTTCCTGCACCCCTTCGACGATCCCGACGTGATCGCCGGCCAGGGCACCATCGGGATGGAGATCCTGACCCAGCATTCCGGGCCGATCGAGGCGATCTTCGTGCCCGTCGGCGGCGGCGGCCTCGCCGCGGGCATCGCCACCTTCGTGAAATACCTGCGGCCCGAGACCAAGGTCATCGGCGTCGAGCCGGACGATGCGGCCTGCATGGCGGCCGCCCTGGCGGCCGGGAAACGGGTGGTGCTGCCCACCGTCGGCCTGTTCGCCGACGGCGTCGCCGTGCGCGAGGCCGGAGCCGAGACCTTCCGGCTCTGCGCCGAGTTCCTCGACGAGGTCATCACCGTCGACACCGATGCGATGTGCGCGGCGGTCAAGGACATCTTCGACGACACCCGCGCCATCTCGGAGCCCTCGGGCGCCCTGGCGCTGGCCGGCGCCAAGGCCTACGCCGCGCGCCATGGGGACGGCGCCGGGGCGGGGACCGGCACGCTGGTGGCGATCTCCAGCGGCGCCAACCTCAACTTCGACCGCCTGCGCCACATCGCCGAGCGGGCCGAGATCGGCGAGGAGCGCGAGGCCCTGCTCGGCGTCACCATCCCCGAGCGCCAGGGCGCGTACCGCGCCTTCATCCAGACCCTTGGGCCGCGGGCGATCACCGAGTTCAACTACCGCTACGCGACCGGCACCGATGCGCAGATCTTCGTCGGCATCAATCTCGCCGGCGGCGCGCGGGAGAAGCACGGCCTGATCGAATCGCTGCGCGCCGCCGGCTACCGGACCGTCGACATGAGCGACAACGAGATGGCCAAGGTCCATATCCGCTACATGGTCGGCGGCCGGACCACCGGGCTCGCCCACGAACGGCTTTACCGCTTCCAGTTCCCGGAGCGCCCGGGCGCGCTGATGAAGTTCCTCGACGCGCTCGGCGACGACTTCGACATCAGCCTGTTCCACTACCGCAATCACGGAGCCGATTACGGCCGCGTGCTCGCCGGCATCGGCGTGCCGCCGGCGGACCGCGCCCGCTTCGATGCCGCCATCGCGAAGCTGGACTATCCGTGCATCGACGAGACCGACAACCCGGCCTACCGGATGTTTCTCGACGACGGCGGAGCATCCGGCCGGGAGGCTGCCTGAGCCGGATGGGTTTCGGCCATCCGGTTTGAGTTGGCGTGTGGTCGACCAGAGTCTCCGCCGCGTCGCTGGCCGAAACGCAACAATTGATGCCGCATCGGCGGAGCGTAACCGGCAGTCTCTGCCTGGGCTGCCGAGCGACTGGCGGGCTGAAACCTAATTCTTCAGTATTTGGTTGCATGATCGGGCTTCGCATTTCCCGATCGGTGCCCTTCGATGCCTCGTCTCTCCAGTCTGAACTTCCGCCTTCCCGCAATCACGGTCGGGCTCGCCCTCGTCAGCGCCACCGTGATGGGCGGGCTGAGCTGGTACAGCGCCCGCGCCGGGCTGGTGGATGCTGCCCAGGAGCGCCTGCAATTCGCCGCCTCGGCCCGCAAGGCGGGAATCGAGCTGGTGGCCGAGCGGGTCGGCGGCGACCTCGTCACCATCGCGGGCAACCCGCAGGTGGGCGGCAATTTCGGCGACCTCGTCGAAGCCCTCGATCCGGCCAAGGCCGATTTCGCCGGTCTCGTCCGCACCTACACCGAGGGCGCGACGCTGGAAGCCCGCCTCGGCGCCGAGGCGGCCGGCACGATGTACGGACGCCGCCACGCCAAGGTCCAGGAGGTCGCCCGCAAGATCCTGGAGCGGCCGGGCTATGCCGACCTCGTCTTCGTCTCCGAGGACGGCCGCATCGTCTACACCACGACCAAGGGCAAGGACTTCGGACGCGCCCTGGCCGAGCCCGATCTGGCCGGCACCGGCCTCGTCCGTCTGGTGGAGCGCCTGAAGGCTTCCGGTTCCGACGCGACCCTCTACGAGGATTACGGCGCCTACCCGGCCGATGCCGTGCCGTCCGCCTTCATCGGCCGCGCCATCGCGCGCCGCGCCAACGTCGCCATGGGGACCGGCCAGGACTCGGCCCGGATCGGCTTCGTGGTGATGCGCCTGACGCCGGCCCTGTTCGACCGCACCCTCGCGGATCGCGGCGGCCTCGGCGAGACCGGTCAGGTCATGGCGGTGGGCGGCGACGGCGCCCTGCGCAGCGACCCGCCGCTCACGGCCAACTCCGGCAAGCCCGTGACCGCCGGCACACCCGTGACGACCCTGGGCCTCGACAAGGATGCCCTGGCGAGCGGGCGCCCCTTCACCTACCAGGACGGCGCCGGGCGCCGCATGGTCGCCACCGCCAAGGTCTCGGTGCTCGGCGCACCGTGGACCATCCTGGCCGAGCAATCCGAGGACGAGACGCTGGCGGCGGTCGGAACCCTGACCCGGGCGCTGGCCTTCACGGCCCTGGCGGTGCTGGCCGTGACGGCGATCCTCGGCCTGCTGTTCGCCCGCACCATCGTCGGTCCCCTCGGCGCCCTGACCCGCGCTCTGCAGGCGCTTGCCCGCCGCGAGACCCTGGCCGAGGTGCCGGGCAGCCGCCGCGCCGACGAGATCGGCGACATCGCCCGCGCGGTCGTCACCATCCGGGACATCTCCCTGGAAGAAGCCGCCCAGCAGCTCCAGACCACCGAGGCGGCACGCCTGCGCCAGGAGACCGAGCGCCGCGCCCTGTTGCGCGACCTCGCCGACCGGTTCGAGCACTCCGTCGGCGGCATCGTCGGCACCGTTTCGCAGGCCTCGTCCGACCTCCAGGGCGCGGCCTCGGGCATGACCGAGGCGGTGGCCGGCACCGCCCGTCGCTCCAGCTCGGTCGCGGCGACCGCGCAGGAGACCGCCGGCAACGTCAACGCGGTGGCGGTGGCGGCCGAGGAACTCGGCGCCACGGTCGGCGAGATCGGCCGGCAGGTGGAGCAGGCCTCCGCCATGTCGGGTCAGGCCGTCGAGGAGGCGGGCCGCACCGCCGCCACCATGCAGACCCTGTCCGAGGCCGCGACCCGGATCGGCGACGTGGTCGGCCTCGTCTCGCAGATCGCCAGCCAGACCAACCTCCTGGCGCTCAACGCCACCATCGAGGCGGCCCGGGCCGGCGAGGCCGGGCGCGGCTTCGCCGTGGTCGCCTCGGAGGTGAAGAACCTCGCCGAGCAGACCAGCCGCGCCACCACCGAGATCGCCGAGCAGGTCGAGGCGATCCGTTCCGCCACCACCGGCGCCACCGGGGCGATCCGCAGCATCGTCACCCGCATCGAGAGCATGAGCGTCGTCACCAGCAGCATCGCGGCGGCGGTCGAGGAGCAGGGTGTCACCACCCAGGAGATCGTCCGCAACATGGGCCAGGCCTCGGCCGGCACCGGGGCGATGAGCCAGGACATCGAGGCGGTGGCGCATGCGGCGGCGGAGGCCGGCGCCACGGCGGCCCAGGTCCAGCGCGCCTCGGCGGACCTGTCGCGCCAGTCCGAGCACCTGCGCACCGAGGTCGGCACCTTCCTCGCCACCGTGCGGGCCGCCTGAGGCGCGCGCCCCTTCCCCCGCGAAGAAGGGCCGGCGGCGCTCGCCGGCCCTGCTTCGTCAGCCATGTCCTCAGCGGCCTTGACCCCCCGGCGGGCTTGGCTCCAATGCCCCGGGTCAACCGGGACGCCTCGCCATGCCGCCGCTCCTCGCCCTGCCCTTCCCCGCCATCGATCCCGTAGCGGTGGCGATCGGGCCGATCACCATCAAGTGGTACGCGCTGGCCTACATCGTGGGCCTGCTCGGCGGCTGGTACTACGCCCGTCGGCTGGTGGCGGCGGACCGCTACTGGGGCGTGGTGCGGCGCCCGACCCTCACCGACATCGACGATCTCATCGTCTGGGTGGCGCTCGGCGTCGTGCTCGGCGGGCGCATCGGCTACGTGCTGTTTTACAACCTGCCGCTCTACCTCTCCGACCCCGTCGAGATCCTGGCCATCCGCAACGGCGGCATGTCCTTCCACGGCGGTTTCCTGGGCGCCGTTCTGGCGATGCTGCTGTTCGCCCGTGCCCGCAAGCTCCAGCCCTTCACCTTCCTCGACATCGCCGGCGTGGTGGTGCCGATCGGGCTGTTCTTCGGCCGCATCGCGAATTTCGTGAACGGCGAATTGTGGGGGCGCATCGCCCCGGACTTCGCCTACGCGGTGGTGTTTCCCTCCGGCGGCCCCCTGCCCCGGCATCCGAGCCAGCTCTACGAGGCCGCCACCGAGGGCGCCCTGATGTTCGTCGTGATGGCGCTGGCGGTGCGCGCCTACGGCTTCCGCAAGCCCGGCCTGATGGGCGGCATCTTCGTCCTCGGCTATGCCCTGGCCCGGACCTTCTGCGAGTTCTTCCGCGAGCCGGACCGCCAGCTCGGCTACCTGTTCGGCACCGAGAACTGGTCCACCGGCGGTATCACGATGGGGATGGTGCTGTGTGTCCCCATGGCGCTCGTCGGGCTCGCCGCCATCGTGATGGCGTTGCGCGGCACAACCCGCCCGCGTGTCGCGGTTGAGGACCTGCCCCCCGCGAACACCGCCAGCGCCGCCAATCCGGCGAAGGCCGACGCGGCGTGACGAGTCCGCTCTTCGCCGCGATTCGCGACGAGATCCTGGCCTCGGGTCCGATCGGGCTCGACCGCTACATGACCCTCTGCCTCGGCCATCCGGTCTACGGCTATTACCGCACCCGCGACCCGCTCGGCGCGAGTGGCGACTTCGTCACCGCCCCCGAGATCAGCCAGATGTTCGGCGAGCTGATCGGCATCTGGATCGCGGCGACCTGGGGCGCGATGGACGCACCGCCCGATCTCGCTTTGGTGGAACTCGGCCCCGGGCGCGGCACCCTGATGCAGGACGCGCTCCGGGCCTTGTCGCGCGCCGCCCCGACACTCCGCCCCGCCCTGCACCTCGTCGAGACCAGCCCGGTCCTGCGCGAAGCGCAGGCGACACGCCTCGCGGCCGCCGCGCCGACCTGGCACGACAGCATCGATACCCTCCCGCGCGCGCCGACCCTCGTCATCGCCAACGAGTTCTTCGACGCGCTCCCCGTGCGCCAGTTCCAGCGCACCGCGCGCGGCTGGTTCGAGCGCCTCGTGGGCCTCGCCCCGGACGGGACCGCCCTCGTCTTCGGCCTCGCCGCCGAGCCCGACACCCGCATCACCGCGACCGGTCTGGACGGGGTGCTGATGACCCTGCCGAGCGCCGCCCTCGAGATCGTGCGCAGCCTCGCCCGTCGCCTCGTCGCCGACCGGGGCGCGGCCCTGATCATCGATTACGGCCATGTCCGGCCCGGGTTCGGCGATTCGCTCCAGGCGATGCGCGGCCACGGTTTCGTGCCGCCCCTCGCCACGCCCGGCGAGGCCGACCTGACCACCCATGTGGACTTTTCCGCCCTGGGCCGCGCCGCCCGCGCCGAGGGCGCGACCCTGCACGGCCCGGCCGACCAGCGCGACGTTCTCGCCGCCCTGGGCCTGCGCGAGCGCGCCGAACGCCTCGGCCGCGACGCCAGCCCGGCCCAGCGCGATGCGATCACGGCAGCGGTGGCCCGCCTGACCGACCCGTCCCGGCGCGGCATGGGCAGCCTGTTCAAGGCGATGGCGTTTTCGGACCCGTCGCTCACCGCCCTCCCGGGTCTCCCGACGGCGCCGTCGTAGGCGGCTCGGCCCGGCTCAAGGCACGCGACGGGCCAGCCACAGGGGCCACAGATTCAGCGCGAGAGCGCCGCAGGGGAACAGCAGCAGGGTCAGGGTGTGGGCGTCCATCGACGTTCTCATCGTCCTGAGGGCTCAGGGCAAACGCATAGCCGAGTCGTCCCGAACAACTGAGTATGAGGCTTGGCGGGCGGCGGATCGCCGAACAGGCGCAAAACTTGACTTCACCCCCTCATCGGATTAACCGCCATCGCATTCATGCGACGGTTTGATCGTCAACACGAACGCCGACCGGCCCTGTGAGGCCGGAGGTCAACGCCCGACAGCGCGATGCGCCCTCGGGCGGGTTTCGCGTTGGAGAACAGGGCGTCGGTTCCGGTTCACACGTCGTCGTCGAGTCCCGATGCCCAACGCCCCCGCGAAGACGCCCCTGCGCATCGAGGATGCGGTGAACGACACCTGCCCGTGGTCGGGCAAGCCGATCGCGGCGGATTCGCTCACCCTCTACAACGGCGCCGTGGTGGGCTTCTGCAATCCGGAATGCCGCGACAAGTTCGCCAAGGCGATCCGCGGCTTCGAGGACGCGCTGCAGGCGCGGCGGGCCGAGAGCGCGGGCGTCAACCAGTGATCGCTCCGACGATGCAGACGATGCCGGTTCAGGGAGCCTGACGCATGTTCGAAGGCCTGTCCGATCGCCTCTCTGGAATTCTCTCCGGCCTGACGCGCCGCGGCGCCCTCACCGAAGCCGACGTCACCGCGGCTTTGCGTGAGGTCCGCCGCGCCTTGCTGGAGGCCGACGTCGCCCTCGAGGTGGTGCGCGGCTTCACCGAGAAGGTGCGCGAGAAGGCCGTCGGCGCCGTCGTGCTGAAGTCGGTCACGCCCGGCCAGATGGTCGTCAAGATCGTCAACGACGAGCTGGTGGCGATGCTGGGCTCGGAAGCCGGCATCATCGATCTCAACGCCCCCGCCCCCGTCGCCATCCTGATGGTCGGCCTGCAGGGCTCGGGCAAGACCACCACCACGGCCAAGATCGCCCGCCGCCTCGTCGCCCGCGACAAGCGCAAGGTTCTGCTCGCCTCTCTCGACACCCGTCGCCCGGCCGCCATGGAGCAGCTGGCGATCCTGGCCAAGCAGGTCGAGGTCGAGAGCCTGCCGATCGTCGCCGGCCAGTCGGCCGTGCAGATCGCCAAGCGCGCCATGGACGCCGCCCGCCTTGGCGGCTTCGACGTGGTGATGCTCGACACCGCCGGCCGCATCACCCTCGACGAGGCGCTGATGGCGGAGGCGGCCGAGGTCAAGGCCGCGACCAACCCGCACGAGGTGCTGCTGGTCGCCGACGCGCTCACCGGCCAGGACGCGGTCAACACCGCCCGCGCCTTCGACGAGCGCCTCGGCGTCACCGGTATCGTGCTGACCCGCATGGACGGCGATTCGCGCGGCGGCGCGGCCCTGTCGATGCGCGCCGTCACCGGCAAGCCGATCAAGCTCGTCGGCACCGGCGAGAAGGTCGACGCCCTCGAGGAATTCCACCCCTCCCGCGTCGCCAACCGCATCCTCGGCATGGGCGACATCGTCTCGCTGGTGGAGAAGGCGGCCGAGACCATCGACCACGAGCAGGCGCTCCGCACCGCGGAGAAGATGCGCAAGGGCAAGTTCGACCTCGACGACCTGTCGATGCAGCTCGCCCAGATGGAGAAGATGGGCGGCATCGGCGGCCTGATGGGCATGCTCCCGGGCATGGGCCAGATGAAGAAGCAGGTCGAGAGCGCCAACCTCGACGAGAACATGTTCAAGCGCCAGCGGGCCATCATCTCGTCGATGACCGCGCAGGAGCGCAAGAATCCCGACCTCCTCAAGAATTCCCGCAAGAAGCGCATCGCGGCGGGTTCGGGGACGAAGGTGGAGGAGCTGAACAAGCTCCTCAAGATGCACCGGACCATGGCCGACATGATGAAGGCGATGGGCTCGGGCAAGCGCGGCATCGGCCAGGCGCTGGGCTCGATGTTCGGCATGGGCGGCGGCGGTGGAATGGGCGGTATGCCCGGCCTGCCCCCCGGCATGGCGGAGCCCACGCCGGAGATGATCGCCGACATGCAGAAGCAGCTCGGCGGCAAGCTCCCCCCCATGCCTCCGGGCCTCGGGGGCAAGATGCCGGGCCTGCCAGGCCTCGGCGGGCCGAAGGGGCTTCCGGGCCTCGGCGGCTTCCCGTTCGGGAAGAAGAAGTAGCACCGGGGCGCCGGTGCGCAGCGACGAGCGAAGGGACCTGCGTCTTCTCCGCTCCTCTCTGCCCACCGGACGCCTCATCCGACACACGCAACACCCCCTCATCAGGAGAAATAAATGTCCCTCAAGATCCGCCTGACCCGTGGCGGCGCCAAGAAGCGCCCGTACTACCGCATCGTCGTCGCCGACGCCCGCGCCCCGCGCGACGGCCGCTTCATCGACAAGGTCGGCGTCTACGACCCGATGAAGGCCAAGGACGATCCGGCCCGCATCGTGCTCGAAGCCGACAAGATCCAGGCCTGGCTCGCCAAGGGCGCGCAGCCGACGGACCGCGTCCTGCGCTTCCTCGACGCCGCCGGCCTCGCCAAGCGCCCCGCGCGCAACAACCCGCAGAAGGCCGAGCCGGGCGAGAAGGCCAAGGAGCGCGCCGCCAAGCGCGCCGAGAAGGCCGCTGCCCCGGCCGAAGACGCCGCAGCCTGAGGTCCCCCGCATGGCGCGTCGTCCCGGAGGCCTATCGACCCACGGTGACGGCGGCCGCCGTGCGCGGCCCGGCCGCATCGGCAGCGAGGCGGCCACCTCGCCCCACCGGCCCAAGGCGGAGGTCGACGTGCCTCTGCCGCCCACCGACCCGAGCCTCGTCCAGATGGGCGAGTTCGGGCGGGCGCACGGGCTCAACGGCGAGGTCCGGCTGAAATCCTATACCGGCGACCCGCAGGCCATCGCGTCCTACGGGCCGCTGATCGGCGCCGATGGCCGCCGCATCGAACTCACCGAGGTCCGGCAGGCCGGCGGTGCCTCCCCCGACCTCCTGGTCGCGCGGGTCAAGGGCGTCGGCGACCGCACCGGGGCGGAGGGTCTCAACCGCCTCGCCCTGTACCTGCCGCGCGAACGCCTCGGCACCGTGGCGGAGGAGGACGAGTTCTTCACCGCGGATCTCGTCGGCCTCGACGTTGTCGACACGCAGGGCACGGTGCTGGGCACCGTCGCGGACGTGCCGAATTACGGCGGCGGCGATCTTCTCGAAATCAAGCCGGCCCAGGGCGGCGCCACGGCCCTCCTGCCCTTCACCAAGGCCTTCGTGCCGGACCTCGACATCGCCAACGGCCGCGTGGTGATCGACCCGCCGGAGGACCTGTTCGCTCCGGCCCAGCCGCGCCCGCCCGAGGAACCCGTCTGAGGAACCCGTTTAGCGGGAACTGCCGATCCGGTGACGCTCGGGGAGGATCATCGGATCGGCCAGCGTCCCCCATACGACAGGGAGGCCGAACGGACCGGGTGACACGCCGCGTTCGTCACCGAAACGGTGAAGGCCCGACGTTCGCCGTCCCTATCGTAGATGTCGAAGTCGAAGCGCGGCTTGGTCGGTCTCGCGAGCACCGTGCGTAAGCACATCGGTCCCGGAGGCGCGGGAGGCCGTGGGCAGCGCCGCGACAGCGTCACCTCAGCCCGAACCACCGGAGAACGGACCCTCCTCCCTCGACCGGTCGCGGGCGACGGACCCGGACGCCGGCGCTCCGTCCGGGTCGGACAGCATCGTCGAAGTGCGCCGCTCGAAAAATGCCGCGTCGTCCGAAGCAGCGGACCCGCCCGAAGGGTCGGCATGGCGGGTCTGGTTCCGCCCGTCCGCCTTGGCGGCGTAGAGGGCGGCATCCGCGGCACGATAGAGGTCGCTCAGCGACCACATCCCCGGTTCGACGTCGTCGCTGCTCGCCACGCCGATGCTGACCGTCAGCGTGCCCGCCGCGATGCCCGAGACGGCGAGATCGAGGCGGCCGACCGCCGCGTGGATGCGGGCCGCGACACGGGCGGCGCCCAGACCGTCGATTCCGGGAAGCAGCACCACGAATTCCTCGCCGCCGACCCGGCACACGAGGTCGCCGGCGCGGGCGACGCTGGCTTCGAGGCAGCGCGCCAGGCCTTTCAGCACCTCGTCGCCGACGGCGTGGCCATAGCGGTCGTTGAGCGCCTTGAAGTGGTCGGCATCGATGACCAGGAGCGACAGGGGGAACGGCGACAGCGATTCCACCGCCC